>NZ_CP178916.1:2332500-2756582 GCF_049991885.1 Sphingomonas sediminicola | reverse complement strand
GGCCTCGGCCACTGGTTCGGCGAAACCCATTTCGGGATGACTTCGCAGGTCGGCCTCGGCGCGATCGAGGGCTTCCTGTTCGGTGTCGGGATCGCGGTTGCTATCCGATATTCGGCCAACCTGCTCCGCGAGCTCGGAGCGCGCTAGACGCTCCTCAGCGCATTATCGAAGTCGGCGATGAGATCGTCCGGGTCTTCGACACCGATCGAGATGCGAACGAGATTGTCGGTGATGCCGAGCGCCTGCTTGCGCTCGTCCGGCACCGACAAGTGCGTCATCGCAGCCGGAGCGCTGGCGAGCGTTTCGGTTCCGCCGAGGCTCACCGCCAGGTGCGCGATCTTGAGCGAATCGAGGAAAGCGAACGCCTCTTTCTCGCCGCCCTTTAGGTAAAGCGAGAAGGTCGAGCCCGCGCCCGTGCAGTGGCGCTTGTAGATGTCGGCCTGCCGGGAGCCTTCCTCGAGGAAGCCGAGATAACCGACGCTTTCGACCTTCGGATGGTCGCGAAGGAAAGCGCAGACCCTCTCGGCGTTCAATCCCGCGCGCTCCATGCGAAGCTCGAGCGTTTCCAGGCTGCGCAAAAGCATCCACGCCGTGTTCGGGTCGCAGATGGTGCCGATCGTGTTCCGCATCATGCGGATCTGATCGATCAGGCCCTGCCGGCCGACGAGGCCGCCCGCGACGAGGTCGCTGTGGCCGCCGGCATATTTGGTGAGGCTGTAGACGCTGATGTCGGCACCCTGCTTGAGCGGATGCGCCCAGAGCGGCCCGAGGAACGTGTTGTCGATCGCGATCGGGGGACGCTCGGCCTCCGGGAAAGCCGCGTTGCGAGCGGCCGTCACCGCTTCGACATCGACAAGCTGGTTCGTCGGGTTGGCTGGACTCTCAAGATAGATGAGCGCGACGCGGCCCTTCGCCTTGGCGTTGGCGATGACCGCATCGATCTCCTCCCGTGACGCGCCCGACGGGAAGTCGAGATAGGACACGCCGAAGCGGCCGAGGATCTTGGCGATGAGCGTTTCCGTCGCCGCGTAGAGCGGGCCGGAGTGGACGACGACGTCGCCGGGCTGGACGAACGTCAGCAACAGCGTCGCAATTGCAGACATGCCGCTCGAAAAGGCGAGCGCATCGTCAGCGCCTTCCCAGACCGCCAGGCGATCCTCGAGAATTTCCTGGTTCGGACCGTTGAAGCGCGAATAGATCAGGCCTTCGGCGCCGCCAGGCCGCTTGCCGGTCACGCCTTCGAAGAAGCGCTTACCGTCCGCCGCGCTGTCAAATACGAAGGTCGAGGTTAGGAACACCGGCGGCTTCAGCGAGCCTTCGCTCAAGGCCGGGTCGAACCCGTAGCCGAGCATCAAGGTCGATGGCTTGAGCTTGTGATTGCCGATGCTGGTGGGGGACTGCTTCGGGCGACGCTTGGGCGTGCCGCTGATTTCGTTTTCGGTAGGCAAAAATAATCTCCTGTCGCGGCGCGCTTTAGCGCGTGACCGGCGCCCACGCCAATCAAGTCAGCGGAGGCAACCGATAAGCCCAGCTTTTCGCCTAGGGCAGGCCGATCACGCTGATCTGGCGCCCGTATGACGGCTCGCCGAGATGGGTCGAGCGCCGGTAGCTGTAGAAACGGTCAGGCTCGGAATAGGTGTCGAGGTTGAGCGCTGTGGGCTGGTGGATCCCCGCCGAGGCCAAGCGATGCACGACGTATCCGGCGAGGTCGAAGTGCGGCTTACCAGAGGGCCCGGTGACGAAGAAACGGCCATTGCCTTCGGCTTGACCGACGAAGTTCGAGCGGAAGGATTCGTCGACTTCGTATGAGGCCTGCGCGATGCACGGCCCGACCGCAGCGGCGATCCGGTCCCGCCGGGCGCCAAGCTGCTCCATCGCCTGGATCGTCGCGTCCGTGACCCCTGCGACCGCTCCGCGCCATCCCGCGTGGGCGGCACCGATCACCCCGGCATCGAGATCGGCAAGCAGGACCGGCGCGCAATCCGCCGCCAGGACGCCGAGCAACAGGCCCGGCCGGTCGGTAACCATCGCATCGGCATGGGGCCGCTCGTCCTGCGGCCAGGCATGTTCGACGCGGACGGCCGTTGGCGAATGCACCTGGTGGACGGTCGCAAGGGCCGCGCCCGGCAGCACCGCCTCGATCGCTCTCCTGCGGTTCTCCGCGATGAGCTTTGGATGATCGCCGCTGCCAAAGCCGACGTTCAGTCCCCACATCTCGCCTTCGGAAACTCCGCCCTGCCTGCCGAGGAAGCCGTGGGGCAGGCTCGCGAGCAATTTGGAACGAGAGACCTCGACGCTCACAGCGCCTTCCGCATGATGACGTCCTCGTCGACATGCTTTCCAACCATGAAGTCGTACCGGCCTACGGGCTCGAATCCGAAGCGATCGTAGAATCGGCGGGCGCGATGATTGTCGATGAAGACGGTGAGGTAGATGTCTTCGGCACAGCGCCGTCGGGCTTCATCGAAAACCCAGTCCATGAGGTCACGCGCAATCCCCGCGCCGTGATGCTCCTTGAGGACATAAAGCTGATCCAGGAGCACAGCTGGACGCTCGTTCTCGATAGGCAGCTTCAACGGCCCAATCTTGGCGAAACCGGCGGCACGTCCACCGGCTTCGGCGATTTGAACAGCGAAACGCGGATCTTGGAGTTGCGCCCTCCAATCTTCGATGCCGAAGCTCGTGAGAAATTCGTTGAGGTCTTCGGCCCGATAAAGGTGGCCGAAAGTATCGCAGAAGACCGTGTCGAAGATTCGATCGAGTTCTGCGGCATCTTCCGGACCGCCGCGACGGTAGGTAATGTTCATTCCGGAAATCCTGCCGGGATTGGCCATTCGGGCGAGCGGATCGCCAACACCTTGAACAGCTGGCCCATCTGCTCCTCATGGCACAAGCGGTCGATTGCGATCTCCAGCTCTTCCGCTCGCTTCGGGTGGGATTTGGCGAGGGCGTCGGCGCGCGCTTGGATTCCCAGCCGTTGGAGCCAATCGCCTTGGGTGACGACCTGTGTGGTCGCGGCACCGGCATCGGTGGCCGCTCGCCTGAGCGCCTCGAAATCGACGTGCGACGTCAAGTCCTGCTCGCCGGGATCAACGAGAGTCGGGACGTAGCGATGCCCGCGCACCGCCTGCAGAGTGTCGCCGGGCGCAGTCTTTTCGTGGCCGTAGTCGATTACGAGCGCGACCCCGCCGCTTTGAGCGAGACAGGTGGCAATTGCGGACACCGCGCCATCCCGAGCGGGTGAGGATTCCATGATCTCCCCGTCCCGGTCGAACGCCAGGCCGCCCGCCGCAATCATCACCTTGCGCTCGAAGCCCGCGACGAACTGGCGCACCGGCAGCGCGTCGAAGAATTCGTTGGCGACCAGAAGCAGAGGCGCTGCGGGCAAGTCCTCGATGGAGTCATGCCATTGGGCATCAGGGACGCGCTCGCCTTGCTGAACCCGAAGTACGGGGCTTGTCTCGATCAGATGGACCGCTCCTTCGAAGCCCGCTCGCCGAAGCACCCGAAGCGCATCTGCGGCGAGACTGCCCCGGCCCGGACCAAGCTCGGCATAGATCGCGTCAGAGGGCTTTCCGGCCCTCGCCCATGCGTCGGCAAGCGCCGCTCCGATCATCTCCCCGAACATCTGCGAAATTTCCGGCGCGGTCGTGAAGTCGCCGTCCCGCCCGAGCGGATCGCGCGTCGCGTAATAGTAAGCGTTGCACGCTTCCATATAGGCCTCGACCGTTATCGGGCCTTCATTCTGGATTCGCTCCCTTAGCGCCCGCTCCAGCGGCGTCAGGCGACGCTCTCCGTTCCGGCGGTCGGCTCGACGCGCTGCCGTCGTCCCTTGGCCGTCCACATGAGCCATGCGCCGAGAAGGATCATCGGCAGCGATAGCCACTGGCCCATGTGAAGACCCGTGGACTGCGCAAAACCGACCAGCTGGGCATCGGGCTCGCGGACGAATTCGACGAGAAAGCGAAACAGGCCGTAGAAGAAGGTGAAAGCCCCGACGAGTTTGCCCGGTTCGTAGCGAGACTGCGTCTTCCAGAACATCCAGGCCAGGATCGCGAACAGCAGCAGGCCTTCGAGGATCGCCTCGTAGATCTGGCTCGGGTGCCGCGGCGGGCCGAGCACGGTCATCCCGCCGATGAGTTCAGGGAATCGCACCGCCCATGCGACATTGGTCGGAGCGCCCCACAGCTCATGATTCACGAAGTTCGCAAGACGGCCGAAGAACAGGCCGAAGGGTACGCAGCACGCCACATAGTCGTGGACGCGCAGCCAGTTCAGCTTCTCCTTCCGGCTGAGATAGATGATACCCAGCACGGTGCCGATCATTCCGCCGTGGAAGGACATGCCGCCGTCCCACAGCTTGAGGATGTCGAGCGGGTTCTGAAGGTAGTAGCTCAAATTGTAGAACAGCACGTAGCCTACCCGGCCGCCGAGGATGATCCCGAGCGCTGCATAGAAGACGAGATCGTCGGCATGCCGGCGGGCCATCGGTGCGCCGGGCTGTTTGATCAGCTTCAGCATGTACCAATAGCCAATGAAGATGCCTGCCAGGTACGCGAGGCTGTACCATCGCAATTGGAAGAAGCCGAGATCGAGCGCGACCGGATCGAGGCCGAGATCACTCCAGATGATTGCGCCGATTACTGATTGTATCGCCAAGGTCTTCCCCGTTTATGAACTGCGCCTCATAAGGTTGCGGACCGGAAAGGCAAAGGAGTTGACCTTGGGGAGTTGGGATGCCGTCTGAGCTCGATCTCAAGTTCGACGACATGCTTGCGAGGGTCATCGGGCCCGGCGGCCGGCTGATCATCGGTGAGGACGAACAGGGCCGAGCAATCGTAACTAACTTTCCGGCGACCCTTCCGACCTTCTTCCGTACATTTTGCGCTCTCAATGCCCAGGCTGAGGCAATCGTTGCCGGTGACGAGCGGCTGAGCTTTGCCGACCTGGACCTCTGGTCGGAGCGACTTGCTCACGCGCTGGTCAGCCGCGGGATCCAAAAGGGCGACCGCGTCGGTATTGCCATGCGCAACTGCCCGGCGTGGGTGGTGAGCTACATGGCGATCGCCAAGGCCGGCGGCATCGCGACTTTGCTCAACGGCTGGTGGCAGCCGCACGAAATGGAGCATGCGCTCGACATGGTCCGCCCGAAGCTGATCATCGCCGACGTTCCGCGCGCCAAGAAGATCGAGAAGGTCTGCGGCTCCTGCGCGCTGGTGACCCTTGCCATCGACGAGCATCTCGATCGAGCTCTGGCTCCTTTGCTCGAAGGCGCCGATCTTGAAGCGCCGTTGCCGGAAATCGCGGCGGAGGACGATGCGACGATCCTTTTCACCTCAGGCTCGACCGGCGAATCCAAGGGCGCGCTGTCGACGCATCTGGCGGTGACGACAGGCGTGTACGCCTATGCAACGGGACTGATTGTCCTGCTCGGCATCATGACCGAGGAGAATCGCGCACCCTCGTCGAAGCGGACGTTGATCAATGTTCCGCTCTTCCACGTGACCGGAGAAGTGCCGGTGATGCTCAACAGCTTCGTTATCAGCCGGACCATGGTGATGATGCCCAAGTGGGACGCCGGTGAAGCGCTCCGGCTGATCGAGAAGGAGAGCATCACATATTTCGTCGGGGTACCGACGATGAGCCTCGAGCTTATGAACCACCCCGACCGCAGCAAGTACGATTTGTCGTCGCTGACGGACATTGCGGCCGGTGGTGCCCCGAGGCCGGTCAGCCATGTCGAGCGGCTCGGGAAGGAATTTCCCAGGGCCCAGCCGGCGCTCGGCTACGGCTTGACCGAGACGAACGCGGTCGGATGCTCCAATTTCTGGGGCAATTATGCTGCCAAGCCGGATTCCACGGGTCGAGCGCAGGCTCCCTTCGTCGAATTAGCGATCCTCGGCGCCGGTGATGCCCATTTGCCCCCGTTCGAACGCGGAGAGATTGCGATCCGCTCTGCGGCGAACATCAAATGCTATTGGGAGAATCCGGAAGCCACAGCCGCTGCCTTCACGTCCGATGGCTACGTGCGGACGGGCGACATCGGATATCTCGACGACGACGGCTATCTGTTCATAGTCGACCGCAAGAAGGACATCATTATCCGCGGTGGAGAGAACATCGCTTGCGCCGAAGTAGAAGCCGAGATTTATGCTTGCCCCGCGGTGGCCGAGGCTTCGGTATTTGGAATGCCCGACGATCGATTGGGTGAGGTTCCCGTCGCCGTCATCTACCGTCATGAAGGCAGCGACCTCACCGACGAGGAATTGCGCGCTTTCCTCGAACCCCGCATTTCGATGTTCAAGATTCCCGCGCGCTTCATCTTCGCGGACCAGCCATTGCCGAAGCTTGGCACGGGCAAGATCGACCGTGTCGCGATCAAGGCGCAGTACCGGCATTGAAGCCCGCTGATCATCCGAAGGTCGAGCATGGCCGGACCGGCGTGCTTCTGATCAACCTTGGAACGCCCGATGCGCCCGAGGCCGCTGCGGTTCGCCGGTACCTAGCCGAGTTCCTGAGCGACCCGCGCGTCATCGAGATCCCGCGCATCGCCTGGCTTCCCATTCTGCACGGAATCATCCTGCGCACGCGGCCAAAGAAGTCCGCTCATGCCTACAAGCAGGTCTGGACTGAGGAAGGTTCTCCGCTCGCGGCAATAACCCGGCGCCAGGCGGAAGCGCTTCAGAAGCGTTTGGGCGAGGACGTCGTCGTCGATTTCGCGATGCGTTACGGCAATCCAGGCATCGGGCAATCGATCGAGAACCTGGCTGAACTGGGTTGCGAGCGGATCCTGGCCGCGCCGCTCTACCCCCAATATTGCGCCGCCACGACGGCCAGCGCGATCGACGCCGTGTTCGGCAAGCTCGCGTCGATGCGGCGGCAACCGGCTTTGAGGACGCTACCGCCCTACTACGACGATCCTCTACACATTGATGCGCTGAAGTCTGGCATCCAGGACCAGTTGGCCGCTCTCGATTTCGAACCGCAGCGGCTATTGCTCAGCTTTCATGGAATGCCGAAGCGGACCCTCGAGCGAGGCGACCCCTACCATTGCCACTGCCAGAAGACCGCGCGGCTGCTGTCCGAGCAGCTGAAGATCCCAACCGACATCGCCTTCCAGTCGCGGTTCGGGCGAGCGAAGTGGCTCGAGCCGGCAACGGACAAGGTTCTCACCGACTATCCGAAGCAGGGCATCAAACGCATAGCCATCGCCGCGCCCGGTTTTTCAGCCGACTGCGTCGAAACGGTCGAGGAGCTTGGAATTCGCGGTAGCGAGACGTTCCTGGCGAGCGGCGGCGAAGCGTTCGCGCGGCTTGAATGCCTGAATGACTCGCCAGTGGGCATGGACATGCTTGAGGCGATCGTTCGCCGCGAACTTGCGGGCTGGACGGTAGAATCATAAGCGCCGTCTCGGAGAGACACAGGGAGAGACTCATGGCGCGTGTTGCAATTGTGACCGGCGGGACCCGTGGCATCGGCGAGGCGATCAGCGTCGCCCTTCGAGACCAGGGGATGAAAGTCGCCGCCAATTATGCGGGCAATGACGAGCGCGCACGTGAGTTCAGCGAGCGCACCGGCATCCCAGCGTTCAAGTGGGACGTATCCGACTACGACGCATGCCAGAAGGGCGTCGCGCAGGTCGAGGCGGAGATCGGACCGGTCGACGTGCTCGTCAACAACGCCGGCATCACCCGCGACACGACCATGAAGCGCATGGACCACCAGAAGTGGCAGGAGGTCATGGATACGAACCTCGGCGGCTGCTTCAACATGGCCAAAGCCGTCTGGGAAGGCATGACCGGCCGCGGATACGGACGCATCGTCAACATCGGCTCGATCAACGGACAGGCCGGACAGTACGGCCAGGTCAACTATGCCGCCGCCAAGTCCGGTATCCACGGTTTCACCAAGGCCCTTGCGCAGGAGGGTGCACGTGCTGGCGTGACCGTCAACGCAGTCGCCCCTGGATACATCGACACAGACATGGTTGCCGCGGTGCCGCAGGAAGTCCTGCAGAAGATTATCGCACGCATTCCAGTGAACCGGCTCGGACGCGCTGATGAAATTGCTCGCGGCGTGGCCTTTCTCTGTGATGAGAACGCAGGATTTATCACCGGCTCGACCATGTCGATCAATGGCGGGCAGCATATGTACTGATGGCTGCTGGCGAAGGTCTCGGACGCCCGGTCAAGAGATCGGTGACGATCGCGGGACACGAGACCTCTATCAGCCTCGAGCCGATGTTTTGGGGCGCGCTGGAACGCGCCGCAAAGGACGCCGGAAAACCGGTGAACTCGGTGATTGCCGAAATCGATGCCGCCCGACTCGAATCGCGGCCAATACCGAACCTGACCTCGGCGATCCGCCAGTGGCTGTTCTCTCAGGCGTTCAGGCGTTGAGGAGCTTCGCCCGCTCCGCAGCAGCGATGACGGCGTTCGCGAAGGCTTCCTCGCCGTGCGGGGCGACGTCGAGGAAGAGCGCTGGCTCGATCAGCTCCAGCTCCATGATCTGAAGTTGTCCGTCATTGCCGCGAACAATGTCCACCCGGGCATAGGTCGCGTCCGCGGGAGCAGCGGCAAGAGCGGCCCTGGCGAGCTCGACGGCGCCCTCAGGCGCTTCCGACGGCTCGGTTTTGCCGCCGAGGTGCGGCTGAACACGGAAATCGCCTGATTTCGGGCGCTTCACCACTGTGTGGCTGTACGCGCTGTCGAATAGGATGACCGCATATTCGCCTTCGGTGGCGATGCTCGAAAGAAACGGCTGGATCATCATTCGCTGGCCGCGTTCGGAGGCTGGAATAGGATCGCATCGCGGATGCGGTGCGTTCCGGTCGCAGAAGCAGAAACCGGAGGCTTCACGACCAGCTCTTCCGTGCCGAAAAGCTGGGCGGCCTTAACCAGGTCGCCCTCACTAAGCTGCTCCACCTCTACAGTGTCGACCGTCGGGATGCCCTTGGCAGCGAGTTCATTCAAATAGGCCTTGTCGCTGTTCCAGCGTAGGAGCCGGGCCGGATTCACGATCGGCAGTCGCTCTGCCTCAACACCATCAAGAAACCGAAGCCAGTCCGCATATTGCAGGTGGTAGCCCCACACCACGAGCGGCAAGACGAGGTCGTAACCCCTGAGATCACCCGTCCCCGTCCACGGCACAGGGTCGACCGTATGACCGCGCGCCCGGAGCGCATCGGCCTCGGCGTCGAATGCCCATTCCCATTCCTCCGGATAATCCGGATCGGGCACGAGAAAGGCGAAGCGCACTAGCGGGCGAGCAGGATTCGAGCTTGGGCAGCGATCTGCGCGAGCATCGGCGCGCTGACCGCGCCCTCCGTGCGCGCGCGATCGATGAGGTTGCGGAACTGCTCGAGCCTCGGCCCTTGGTGGGAAACCCAATCCTCGACAGCCTGGTCTGGTTCCTTGCCGCGAAAGCGCGACAGGAAGTCGATCCTGAGCTGCTCGAAGTCTCGCTCCAGGCCGGCCGTCAGCAGGCGCTCCCACTGGTCGGCGGGCGTGAAGCGTGCGAGCTGTTGTTGCGCCCAGTCGATCCCCAACGCCTCGCCAAGCTTGGTATAGGCGCGGGTCAAAGCGAGCTCGTCCATCTTCTTGCGGGCTGCCAGCGCAGCCACTCCGAAGATGCCATCGAGCTCGAACAGACGCACGAGACCCTTCACGATATCGTCGGTCGCGCCGAGCGATACGAGCTTCTCGCGCCGCGCTGCGGCTTCGTTCCGGACTTCCGATCGAATGAGCTTTGCCGCGGCCGTGGAAATCTTGCGGACGCCGGGCTCGAGCATCTTGCACAGCACGCTCGGCCTTGTTTCGCCGCCAACCGCCCGGAGAATGTCCGAAAGGTGTGAACGGACGCTCTTCGCGGCAATCGCGAAGAGTTCGACACGGACCATTTCGGGCAGAGGCGTCTCCTCGATCTCCGCCCAGAGCCTGGGCAAGTCGAGCAACCGCTCGGCGACCAGGAATACCGAAATCACTTGCGCGAGCGACGCGCCCTCTTCCTCGGTCAGGTCGAGAGCCGCGCTCGGGCCGAGGCGGTTCACCAGCCGGTTCGCAACGCGCGTAGCGAGGATTTCATTGCGCAGCCGGTGCGCGCGGATGGAGTCCGCATGAGCCTTCCGCATTGGCTTCGGGAAGGCCTCGTAGAGTTCCTTCTCCACCATCTTGTCGTCGGCGAGCTTGAGGTCTTCGGCCGCGTCCTGGAGCGCCAGCTTGGACATCGACAGGACGACCGCGAGCTCCGGCCGGGTCAGGCCCCTGTTCTCCTGGCTGCGCCGGAGCAGGTCTTCGCTGGACTCAAGGCCTTCGACCTTTCGGTCGATCCGGCCGGCCGCTTCCAGCAATTCGATCGTGCGGACATAGCCGGGGAGGCCGCGGGCACCGCTGTTCTCGGCGATCGACAAAGCGAGCGTCTGAAGCCGGTTGTCTTCCAGCACCATCTCCGCAACGTCGTCGGTCATCTTCGCGAGCAGGGCGTTGCGCTTCTCGAACGTCAGCCGTCCTTCCCGCATTTCGCGGTTGAGCGGAATCTTGATGTTCACTTCCTTGTCGGAGCAGTCGACGCCGGCACTGTTGTCGATGAAGTCCGTGTTGATCCGGCCTCCCTTTTCCGAGAATTCGATGCGTCCGGCCTGCGTAATTCCAAGGTTGGCGCCTTCGCCGATCGCGCGAGCGCGGACTTCGATGCCGTCGACACGGATGGCGTCGTTGGCCGGGTCGCCCACGTCGACATTGCTCTGCGTCGACGCCTTCACATAGGTGCCGATGCCGCCGAACCAGAGCAGGTCGACCGACGCCTTAAGGATGGAGTTCATCAGCGTCGCCGGATCGACCGTCTTCTCGGTGATGCCGAGCACGGCACGCGCCTCAGCGCTGAGTTCGATCGACTTCTGCGTGCGCGGATAGATTCCGCCACCCTTCGACATCTTCTTGCGATCGTAATCGTCCCAGCTCGAGCGCGGCAGGTTGAACATGCGATTGCGCTCTTCCCAGCTGGATGCCGGGTCGGGATCGGGGTCGATGAAAATGTGGCGGTGATCGAACGCCGCGACGAGCCTGATCGCTTTCGACAGCAGCATTCCGTTGCCGAACACATCGCCCGACATGTCACCGACGCCCGCAACCGTGACCGGGTCGCTTTGAACGTCGATACCCATCTCGAGGAAATGGCGCTGAACCGACACCCAGGCGCCGCGGGCGGTGATACCCATCGCCTTGTGGTCGTAGCCATGCGAGCCGCCACTCGCGAAGGCATCGCCGAGCCAGAAATTGCGCTCGAGCGCGAGCGCGTTGGCGACGTCGGAGAAGGTCGCGGTGCCCTTGTCGGCGGCCACAACGAAGTACGGGTCCTCTCCATCCTGGATGACGACACGATCGGGGTGCACAACCTTGTCGTCGACGATGTTGTCGGTGATCGAGAGCAGCGAGCGGATGAAGATCCGATAGCTCTCGGTGCCTTCAGCAAGCCAGGCATCGCGGTTGGTCGAGGGCGGGAGCTGCTTGGGATAGAACCCGCCCTTGGCGCCAGTCGGAACGATCACTGCGTTTTTGACCAGCTGCGCCTTCATCAGGCCGAGGATCTCGGTGCGGAAGTCGTCGCGCCGGTCCGACCAGCGCAGGCCGCCGCGAGCGATCGGGCCGCCACGCAGGTGGATGCCTTCGACACGCGGACTGTAGACCCAGATTTCCCGCCACGGCACCGGCCGCGGAAGGCCGGGCACCAGCGACGAGTTGATCTTGAATGCGAGCGCTTCGTCCGGCTTCTGGGCGAAAGCATTGGTGCGGAGGATCGCTTCCACCAGGGCGCGAAGCCGGCGAAGAATTCGATCGTCGTCGATCGAGCGGACCGCGGTCAGCGCCTGGTCGAATTGCTCGCGGAGATTGTCGGCCTTGTTAGTCCGCGAGCGCTTCGCCGACGGATCGTGGAGTGCAGTGAACAGCCCGACGAGTGCCGCCGTTGCCCGCGGTGCGCGGCGCAGAGCATCAACGACCGTGACGAGACCGAACGAGCTTCCCGTCTGGCGCAGGTAACGGAACCACGAGCGGAGCCAGACGACCGGCTGAGTGTCGAGACCCGCAAACAGAACCAGCTGATTGAACTCGTCGTCTTCCGCTTCGCGGCTGAAGACACTTGATATCGCCGCTTCGATTTCGCTCGCTCGGGCGAGAATCGCTTGGACATCGTCCGCGCTCGGGAGCTCCAGCCGGAAGTCGTGGATATAGCCGATTGAGCCCCCGGCACCGACCTGGGACGGCATTTCCTCGAGAACCCGAAATCCGAAATTCTCGAACACCGGCACGGCTTCGGAAAGCGGAATCAGTTCGCCCCGGCGATAGGTCTTGATGCGTAGCTGGTTCGGCTCGTCGGTGTCGCGGCGGAACAGACGGACACCGCGATCATCGGAATCGGCAAGAGCCGCCAGCCGAACGATGTCTTCGGCTCCCTCCTCCGGCTTCGTCCGGGTCCGGTAGCTGTCCGAGAACTCACCCGCATAGGTGAGTGTCAGCCTGGTCGCGCGGGGCGCCCCGACGCGTGCGATGAGCGATTCCTCGACGGCGGGGGCCCAGCCGCGGACCATCTCATTGAGACGATCGTCGAGAGCCTGGGAATCCGGGGTCGCGGCGTCATTGTCGATGTACTGGGTGTATCGAATCAGCGCGAGCGAACCCTCGCCGGTCTCGACCGACCAGCTCGTGATCTTGGTTCCGACGACGGACTCGAGCATGGCGCCAATCGCTTCGCGGCGCTGCGTGTTCATTTCCTCGCGCGGCAGCCACACGAAGGCAAACAGCTGGCCTTTGAGGATACTGCGAACGAGAAGGAGCGCCGGCCGTGGACGGTCGGCTAGCGACATGGCCATCATCACCAGATCGCGAACCGATTCGAAGCTGACATTGACCAGCAGATCGCGCGGCAAGGACGATACGGCGTGACGCAGCGCCTTTCCAGAGTGACCTTTCGGATCGAAGCCGAAGCTCTCGTCGAGTTGCTCCAGCCTTTGGCGCAGGAGCGGCACGTCTTCGACCGGCCATCCAAGCGCCTGGCTGGTCCAGAGACCTGCGTGGACGCCGATCCCGACAACCTTGCCCTTCTCGCGGATGGGAACGACGACCAGATCGAGCGGAACGCCGCGATGGACGGTCGACTTGCGCTCCGCCTTGGCCATCAGCGGGACGTCGCCGCCCTGCTCGAAATAGCGCATCGCGCCGAGGGCTCCGCCCTCGTCGGTCGGCGCTCCCGGGATGCTGAACAGGCCCAGCGTCTCGGTCGGCTGTCCCGTCGCCCGCTCTACCTGGTAGCCCAGCAGGGTCATCGCGCCTTCCGCGAACCATTCGAGAAGGGCACGGCCCTCCGGATCCTCGATCGCGGCGGCGTCTTCCCGCATCTTGGCCTGAAGCTTCGGCCAGTCGCGGACGGACGCTCGCACGTCTGCAAGTGCGGCCTTGAGATCCAAAACAAGCTCGTTGCGGCCGCGCGCGTGGGTGCGGTCGAGCTCGAGGTACATCATCAACTCTCGGCGATCCTTGTCGCCGCAGAGGGGCTCGACCGAGAGGAGCTTTCCGTTCTTGTCGCGCTCGACGCAGACGACCGGGTGAAGCAGGCGATGAATGGTCAGTTGGCGCCGGGCGATCGTGTTCGCGATCGAATCGACCAAGAAGGGCATGTCATCGTTGACGATGGCAATCCGCATGCGGCGACGACCGGCTTCGCCGCCGGTGGATTCGATGGCAATCGCCACCTCGCCCCGCTTCCGCTGGGCCCCGACGGATGCCAGGAACGCCGCGGCATCCTGCTCCATGGCGGACGTAAACCCTTCAGTTTCACCGGGAAGCGCGTTTTGGGTAAGCGCCTTACGAATGGACGAAACGAGTGGCCTCGCGAGGCGCATATGGGCGGTCATGAAATCGATTGGCTCCGCAGACTTGCGATGCCCGCGGCCTATAGACCTGCCCCTCGGAGCGGGACAACCCCGGCTCGCCCCGAACCAGCCTTAAACAGCAATATTAAAGTCCGGCGCGGCGGATTGCCTTCTCGATCATCGCTTCGTCTTCGACGACCGCAACTGGGTCGACGCCGCCATCGGCGCGACGACGGGTTAGTACCAGAGCGAACTCCGAGGCCGGCGAAATCGCCTCCAGTGCGATCGGGGCCGCGTCGCGAAGCTTCGCCTTTGCGGCCTCGCCTTTCGTATCGACCTTCGGCTCCGGCCTTTTGGCCTGGCGCTCCGCAGCGACGAGCGCCTTGAGGCCACCGACCTGCCGTTCGATAAAGTCGAGGAAGCCACCCTGCGCGATCTCCTGCCGGCGTCCGTAAGACAAGGCCGCCGCGAATTCGGTCAGGCGCGCTTTGTCGTAGTCGATGCCGAAGACGAGCTTCACAATGGGCGTCATCGGCGCACGGGCCTGCGCCTTCATGCCCGATTCCTCAAGCAGTTCGGCGTAATCCTCCGGCTCGCGCTCGGAAGCGAGGGCGAAGTCGTAGGCCTGCGAAAGCGCGCGATAGAGGGCCGAGCGGGTGCGCCCGTCGGCGGCCTTCACAGCGTCGGCCGTTTCCCTTGCCGCTGACAGATGATCGGCGAGGCCCGCGCTGTCATCGAGCACGATCTCCGGGATCGCCACGTCGGATTCCTCATCGCGAAGCGGGCCGTCTTCCCAGGCAAAATGCACGGTCGGAGCGTCGAGGGCGTAGGACTCTTCTTCGGTCGTTTCCTCAGAGACAGGAGCTTCCGGGAGAATTGCGTCCTCTAGGATGAGCTCGTCTTCGTCCGCTTCGATCTCGGCGAACTGCTCGGGCTCTTGCTCGACCGGCGGGAGGGCTGCCGCGATCGGCTGGTCAGCACCGCTGATCGACCGCTTCCAGTTGATGACGCCGTAAATGAAATCGATCGTATCCCCATCCGACGAGAACGGCATCAGGATACCGCGGTAGCAAATCGGATCTCCGCGCTGGTTCACGAACTCGGCTTCAAAGCCGATCGGCGCGCGGTTGGCGATGATCTGAAGATAATGGTCGGTCAATCGCGAAAGCAGCGACCGGCTGGGTACTTCATCGATGCACTTGATGCCCTCGCCGAGGCCGCATTCTTCCCGGATTGCCACGCCGATGTACGGCGTCGCCGGATTGTCGCGGCCGGACGTAAAGTCGAGCAAGACGCTGTTCTCGGCGAAATCCTCGACTTCTCCCGGTTCGAGATCCTCGATCGACGGGTAGTCGCGGCCATTCAGCAAGGAGACCCAGTAATTGTAGGCGCGGACGTGCATCCGCCGCTCATCATTGCCGATGTCGATGCCGGCCTGTTCGGGCGACGAGCCTTCGGACGCCGGAGGGACGTCGAAGTCGTTCGGATATTCGCGATAACTATCCATGCCCTTGGGCCCCACTCCCTCCAACTCGGCGGGGAGGAAGATGCGTTCTAAGCTTGAAGAAACCGTTAACCCTATCTGTTCAGGCAGCGCTGCGTTGACCGCTCTGGATGCCACTGTTAGGGCGAGCGCCGCTTTTAAGGGCCGCATTCGGCCTTCGAGAAGGCGCGCCGCTTTAGCTCAGCTGGTAGAGCACATCATTCGTAATGATGGGGTCGTGGGTTCGAGTCCCTCAAGCGGCACCACCCTTCTTCATAATCGTCCATCGCGGCTTGACCCGGTTGGCCGGCTTCATCTACCCAGACGCCCGATGACGCACCTGAATGCCATCGCCGCTGTCCGCACCGTCGCCCTTTGGTGGCACGGCTGGACCTTTGCGGCGCGATGGCGCGACTGATCGATTAGCCAAACGATCATCGACTGCCCGCCCGCCACCGGCGGGCTTTTTTGTTTCAGGAGCATTCCATGTCCATTGTCCAACTCCGCGCGGAGTCCTTCGAGACTGACGTCGCCAGCCTGCCCGCCGACGTTCCCGTGCCCAATCCGCTCCCGAAGCTGCTCGCCGGGGAGGATTTGCCGATCGAAGATTCCGAACATCTGTTCGAACGGCTCGTGCTTGGCCGCCTCGAACCGGCCGAGATCGCAGGAATGCTGATCGCCCTTCGAATGAAAGGGGAGACGGCGGAAGAAATGATCGGCGCCGCGCACGCGCTGTCGGCAGCTGCGCTTCCGTTCGATCGGCCAGATTATTTGTTCGCCGACTGTTGCGGCACGGGGGGAGACGGGTCGGGGCTGATCAACGTGTCGACCGCCACAGCCCTCGTTGCCGCTGCGGCCGGTCTTCCGATCGCGAAGCACGGCAATCGCAGCGTCAGCTCGCGATGTGGATCCGCCGACGTGCTTGAAGCACTGGGAGCGAAGATCGACCTCGGTCCCGAAAAGGCGCGGTCACTGCTCGACGAGACCGGCTTCTGCTTTCTGTTCGCGCCTGCCTACCATCCTGGGATGAAGCACGCGGCGCTCGTTCGTCGTCAATTATCTGTCCGGACGGTGATGAATCTGCTCGGCCCCTGCATCAATCCGGCACGGCCGCCAGTACAATTGCTGGGTGTCGCCGACCCGAAAATGCTTCGCCGAATAGCGCAAACCCTGGATGCCGTCGGCGTCTCGGAAGCGCTCGTCGTCCACGGCTCAGGACTCGATGAGATAGCTCTTCACGGCGAGACCCGCGCGATTCGCCTATCGCGAGGCGAACTCACGGAAATCGAAATCACCCCGGAAGAGGCAGGGCTGGAAAGGGCTCCTCTGAACGTCGTCACCGGCGGTGATGTTGAGGAGAATGCGGCGCGGCTTCGAATCCTCCTCGACGGTGAAGGATCTCCCGCGCAATCCGACATCGTCATCCTGAACGCCGCTGCGCTTCTCTACACCGCGGGCAAGGCGGCCTCCCTCAAGGATGCGGCCGGTGCCGCACGTGACGCCCTGCTGTCCGGCAAATCGGGCAAGATCCTCGATCTATATGTCGAGGCCTCTAATGACTGAGCCGGTGGGTGTGCTTGGCGAGATCGCCTCGGCCAAAAAGCAAGAGATTTCGAGCCGCTTCGACGGAGTCGCGCTCGACGGGCTACGCTCAGAAGCAGGGAAGACCGGACGCAGCTTGATCAGCCAGATCCAAAAGCCTGGCTCTTCCTTCATCCTCGAAATCAAAAAGGCATCGCCCTCGGCTGGCGCGATCCGTAGCGACGCGGATGCAGGTGCCATCGCGCGCGGATATTCGGGTGTTGCCGATGCCCTCAGCGTGCTCACCGACCGCAAGTTCTTCGGCGGATCGGCTGACGACCTGAAAGCTGCGCGCGCCGCATTTGATGCGCCCATCCTCGCCAAAGATTTTTTCATCGACAGGCGTCAGGTGGTCGAAGCGCGGATTTCGGGGGCCGACGCCGTCCTGGTGATGTTGTCGCTTCTCGATGACGAGCGAGCGCGCGAAATCATCGACGAGGCCCAAGCATTGGGCATGGACGTGCTTGTCGAGGTCCACGACGAGCGAGAAATGCGCCGGGCGCTGGCGCTCGACGCTCCCCTGATCGGCATCAACAATCGCGACCTTCGCGATCTCA
Source organism: Sphingomonas sediminicola (assembly GCF_049991885.1). Taxonomy (NCBI): domain Bacteria; kingdom Pseudomonadati; phylum Pseudomonadota; class Alphaproteobacteria; order Sphingomonadales; family Sphingomonadaceae; genus Sphingomonas; species Sphingomonas sediminicola. The sequence goes on along the minus strand of NZ_CP178916.1, from coordinate 2,739,097 downwards.
CGATCGACCTCGCGGCGACGGAACGGCTGGCTGGTCTCGCGCGCGACCACCTATTGGTCGCCGAGTCCGGTATCGACAGCCGCGCTGATGTGGACCGTCTATCGGGCCTCGTGAACGGGTTTCTCGTTGGCAGCGCCCTGATGCGTTCGGAAAGGCCCGCTGAGGCGGCGCGCACTCTGATCTTCGGGCGGGTGAAGCTCTGTGGCCTGACCATTCCCGACGACGTGAGAGCTGGCCGACCAGCGACATTTGCAGGATTTGTCTTCGTTCCGGGCAGCCCACGTAATTTGACCGCCGAGCAGGCGGCGCCCCTCGCCGGCCTTGCACGCTGCCAAGGAGTTTTGCCGACGGGGGTTTTCCGGAACGCTCCCCTATCAGTCGTGGCAGACCTTGCGACCTTGCTGAACCTGCATGCCGTACAGCTCCACGGCAACGAGGACGTCGAATATGTGCGGGCGTTGCGGCGGCAGCTTTCGCAGGATTGCGAAATCTGGACCGCGGTGAGCGTCGGTCGCAGCCCGCATCCGAACCGCGGCGGCGATCGGATCCTGTTCGACAACGGCAACGGAGGAACCGGAAGGACCTTCGATTGGGACCTGATCCAGCGTCATCCGGACTTGCCGAAAGCGTTGGTTGCAGGCGGGATCGGTCCTTCGAATGCACGTTCAGCAAGCCGACTCGGCGCCTACGCGATCGACGCCGGCTCCGCGCTGGACGTTATGCCCGGAATGAAATCACCCGTGAAAACGCGCGCGTTCTTTGAAGCGCTCCGGCCGGCCTGCCGCGAAAGCCTTCGCGCGTGCGCCTAGATGGCAGGTTCGGTCGGTTCGGCGGGACCTATGCTCCCGAAATCCTGGTGCCGGCACTGGAACAGCTCGAGGCGTCGTTTCTCGATGCGCAGGACGATGCGGGCTTTCAGGCCGAGCTTGGCGATCTGCTTGCCAACTACGCCGGCCGTCCGACACCGCTTACCCGCTGCCGCAATCTGCCCGGCCAGATCTATCTGAAACGCGAGGACCTGCTGCACGGCGGTGCGCACAAGACGAATCAGGTTCTTGCGCAGGGACTGCTTGCAAAGCGAATGGGCAAGACGCGACTGATTGCGGAGACAGGCGCCGGCCAACACGGCGTCGCGACGGCGATCGTCGGCGCGCTGATGGGTTTCGAGACAGTCATCTACATGGGCGCCGAGGATGTCGAACGGCAGGCGCTGAATGTCTTCCGGATGCGCCTAATGGGTGCCGAGGTCGTTCCGGTAGAAAGCGGCGGACGGACGCTGAAGGACGCGATCAACGAAGCGCTCCGCGACTGGTCCTCAAGCTTCGAGAACACGCACTATCTTCTCGGCACGGCCGCTGGACCGCATCCTTTTCCGACAATGGTGCGTGAGTTCCAGCGGGTAATCGGTCGCGAAGCAAAGGCGCAGATCATTTCTCAGCTTGGGCGCCTTCCCGACGCCGTGATCGCATGCGTTGGTGGCGGATCGAACGCGATCGGCCTGTTCGCTGATTTCCTGTCGGACGACGTGCAACTGATTGGCGTTGAGGCCGCGGGCCGCGGGCTCGACGGGGCCGAGCATGGCGCGACGCTCCTTCGCGGCCGGCCCGGCATTCTCCACGGGGCGGAGACCTACGTACTTCAAGACGAGGAAGGCCAGATCGCGGACACCTGGTCGGTGTCGGCCGGGCTCGATTATCCAGCCGTAGGACCCGAGCACGCCTATCTCAAGGAAACCGGAAGAGCCGAATATGTCGGCGCGTCTGACGAGGAAGCGCTGAGCGCGTTTAGGGTGCTGGCGACGAACGAGGGCATTCTTTGCGCGTTTGAATCAGCCCACGCCCTCGCCCATGCGCTGAAAATCGCGAAGGATCGGCCCGCTGCAGCTCTCCTGGTCGGACTGTCTGGTCGTGGCGACAAGGACGTTGCGCAGGCACAGCAATTGCTCGGAACGCCAGCATGAGCCGCTACGCGAACTTGTTCGAGCGGTTGAAAGCGAGCGGCGAAGGCGCGTTCGGCGGCTTTCTCATGCTCGGCGATCCGGACCTCGCGACCAGCGCAAGGTTGCTCGGCGCTCTTGTCGAAAGCGGGGCCGACATGATCGAGGTCGGCATCCCCTTTTCCGATCCGGTTGCGGACGGGCCAATCATCCAGGCGGCCTCGAAACGAGCGCTGGACGCAGGTGTCCGTGTCGGCGACTGTTTCGACTTGATCGCTGGCTTCCGCGAAAAGCACTCCGACGTCCCCACCGGCATCCTGACCTACGCCAATGTCGTGGTCGCACGGGCAGGCTTCATGCGCGACGCGGCGGAAGCGGGTGCGGACAGCCTGCTAATCGCCGACGTCCCAGCACTCGAAGCGGAACCGTTCGCGCGGGAAATGGAGCAATCCGGACTCGAGCCGGTGCTCATCGCCGCGGCCAATACGCCGGACCCGACGCTCCGATCGATTGCGAAGCTGTCCAAGGCCTACACCTATTGCGTGAGCCGATCCGGCATCACCGGCACACACGCCGATGCGCAATTCGATCGATCACTCCCCGCGAAATTGAAGGAGGCGGGCGCACCGCCGCCGGTGTTCGGCTTCGGTATCTCCAAGCCTGCACACGTCCAAGCCGCGCTTGCCGCTGGTGCGGCCGGAGTGATCAGCGGATCCGCAATCGTCCAGCTAGCTCGTGAGAAGGAAGGAACAGCGCGGCTCAGGCAGTTCGTATCGGCAATGAAGGCGGCGACGAGGTCAGAACTCGTCTCCTGATCATCGGGAGGAAAATCTCAGTCCGAGCCAGAGGGTCCTCGGCGTTGCTCGCTCGACCGAGCCGTCGTCGTTCAATGCGGCCGTCACGGACTCGTCGAATAGGTTCTGACCTCGGGCGATGATCTGCAATTTGTCGCCCAGCGGCCATGAAGCGAAGGCGTCGATCGTAGTCGCTCCAGGCAATAGGTTCCGGTTGAGGTCGTCCTCATACTGCGAGCCCACATGGCGGATCTCGATGGAGGCCGACCGGCCTTCCGACTCCCAGCCGACACCGCCGGAGAGAATGACTTCCGGCGTCTGTGCGGGCCGCAATCCGTCGAGCGCCGCGGACACCCCGTCCGCGACAACCCTTGCGTCCGTGAAGCTGGCGCCGAGCCGGATCGACCATGGACCGCTCCGGACTTCCCCAGCCGCTTCGATGCCGCGAACGTTAATGGCCCTGATGTTCTGGCGCTGGCGATAGTCGCCGGCGACGAAGCCGACACCCGGGAAAATGCCGGGGCCGCGACCGAGCGTGACGTTGGCGATCGGGTTGGAAAGGCGGTTGACGAAGACTGTCACCGACGCGTCGATGATGCCCCGCTGAAGACGGGTGCCGGCTTCCACGCCAGACAGTCTTTCCGGATCGAGCAGGGGATTGGCAGCAGTCGCGTCGGCCCCCGCACGGAATGGCCGGAAGAGCTCGTTCAGGGTGGGCAGGCGCCAGCCGTGATAGGCGGCTCCCCGGAGGCTAGCGCCGTGCCCAAGGTCGATTAGGGCCCCGAGCCTCGCCGTCGGTCGCCATCCGCTGCGGCTTCCATACGCTTCGTCCCGCGTCACGGTATCACCAGCAAGCAGGCGTTCCAGAAGCCTTCCGTCGGAAATCCGCCAGCGGTCGATTCGGACCCCGCCGTTCACCGTCAGGGAACCCCCCTCCGAACTGGCATCGAGGAACAAGCCTGCGGTTGCACTGTCGCCGCCAGCGATCCGGCGTCTGGTCGGCTGACCGCCAGCGTAGGCGTATAGCTCGCGGGACTCACCCGTCGTGGAGCGGGCATCTGCCCCGAAGCGGAGGTCGATTCCGGGCCCGAGGGGCGGCCGGATTTCGAAGCCCGCACCTTGTCCTGTCGACGGCACGGAATCCTGGAGCGACACACGCGACGCGTTTGCCCGTTCGTCATCGACGCTGGCGAAGCTGCTTCGCAGGTTTCGCCATTGCGCGTAGCCGAGCGCCACCCACTGCCACCGTCCGTGTCCGACTAGCCGGAGCGATGCGTCGGCTCCACGGGTGCGGTTCCCCGTGAAAGGAAGACCGCGGTTGCGGCTGTCGGCAAATCCAAGCCCGCCAAGCTGCGCTTCCACTTTGTCCGCAACAGGTATGACCCAGCGAGCGCGGACGCTGCCCTCGCGATAGGGTGCCGCCTCGTCGGCAGGCCCACGCGTGGCCTCGGTGACCGGCACGAAACCGTCGCTACGTCCCGCCTGGGCGTCGAGCGCCAGGAGACTCTCTCCAAACTCCTTCCCCAAATAAGCATGGCCGCGCACCGACTGCCGGCTTCCGCCTTCGAGCGAGGCATCGAAGCTGCCCGCGGCGGCGGAGCGCATCTCGATAAACCCGGCGAGTGCACCGGGTCCATGAGAGACGCTGCCGGCCCCACGGACGATCCGGACCTCGTCCAGACCAGCGGCGTCATAGGCAGGCCAGTTCACCCATCCACCGAACGGATCAGTCTGCGGCACGCCATCAAGCACGAGAAGCGCGCGGCTGGACGCGTTCCCACCGAGCACGCGCAAGGTGACCCCCTGGCTCGTGGGATGCCCGCTCGTGGAATCGGACCGCCGGAATAGCTGCAAGCCGGCGACCTGCTTCAATATCTCATCCAGCTCGTGCGCCGGAGCATTGCTAAGACGCCGGGAACCGATGATTTCAACCTGGTAAGCCGTCTCGGCCACCGGGTCGGGAAGTGCCTTTCCGGTGACCACGATTGCCTCTGCGGGAGGCTCGGAAGGCGGAATTGCGAGCAGCATCCTTACGTTCGAAATACCACCTTCTTGGCGGCTTAGCCTCTTTCGCCTGCCCGAACCTGCCAGACGCGGACGTAATCCACTTCCATCCGCTGCGGCAGAGCCGCGTCGTCCATGCCCTTCTGGCCAGCCCAGTCGCCGCCCATCGCAAGGTTGAGGATCAACTTGTACGGCGTATCGAACGGCCAGGCGCCTTTGCCGCCCGGCTGGTCGTTGAGGACGCGGAGAATGCCCTGACCATCGACGCCGATGGCGATGGAATCCGGTCGCCAGTCAAGCTGGTAGACGTGAAATTCATCGCAGCTGGTCGAAACGAGTTTTTGCGCGCTGCGCTGCGTCTTCTTCACGTGGTTGAACAACAATGTGTGGAGCGAAGCGTAGATCAGGTTCGGCTCCGCCCCGACCTGCTCCATGATGTCGATCTCGCCGTCGTCGGGCCATTTCTTGAGATCGACCGGAAGCATCCAGATCGCGGGCCAGGTGCCGCGCGCACAAGGCAGCTTCGCGCGAATTTCGTAGAAGCCGTATGTCCAGCCGGCGCCCTTCGAATAGATCCTCGCCGACGTGTAATTCTGGCCGCCCCAATCCGGATATTTCGTGGGGTCCAGCGTTTCGCGGCGTGCTTCAAACCTCAGGACGCCGTTCGCCACACCGATGTTTTCCAGGCGGCCAGCCGAGTAATATTGCAGCTCCCCGTTGTGCCATCCCTGCTTGTTACGGGCCGTGTCGTAGGCCCATTTCGCGGTGTCGAGCCGGTCGCCGTCGAACTCGTCCTGCCAGACCAGCCTGGCATCGGCGGGACGCTTGACCGGCCCTCCGTACGACGCATTGGTCACAGTGAACTGCGACTGCGCTGCGGCCATCATCATCAGAAGGGAAGCAAACGGCATGAGCTACTCCACTTATGGAATGGGCGAGGCGCCGATTTCCGGCTGCGGCGATAACGCGTTCCGGCCGTCGCGAGCCGCAACCGCGAAAATCGCGATGAACGCATAGGCGCCGAGCGGAACGATGAAGGACGCGCTCAAACCAAAGATGTCGGCGATCGCGCCAACCGCTATGGGAAGCAGGGCCCCGCCCAGAATGGCGAGACAAAGCAAGCCGGAGGTCGCGCTGCTGGAAACTCCAGAGCGCTCGAGCGTGAGGGAGAAGATCGTCGGGAACATAATCGAGTTGAAGAAGCCGATTGCGAGCGCCGCATAGCCGGATATTTCACGCTCGGAGACGAGGACGACCACGCATAGCAGCGCGGCTATGATCCCGCATGTCGCTAGGAGGCCGGCCGCGCGGACCCGCGTGAGTAGCAAGGTCCCTGCGATCCGCCCGCACAGCGCACCGCCCCAGTAGAAATTGGCCAGGTATCCGCCAGCATCCTCGAACGAAATTCCGAGCACGTCCGGCTGGTTGAGGAAATTGATCATGATACTGCCGATGGATACCTCAGCACCGACATAGAGCCCGATTGCCGCCGCTCCGAAAATTGCCCAGCGGGATCGAAGGGCCTCGAACATACCAGTGGGTGACGGAAGCGCTCTGGGAGCTGCTCGCACCAGGAAGCTTCGCGAAACCGCAAGAAAGAGAAGCAACGTGCCGAGCAGGGCAGCCATGATCAGGAACGCCCGGTCAACCGCTGCCAGCAACTGGTTCCGCCGACCAGCTTCCAGAATGAAGTCCGAGCCGACCGTACCTGCAGGGTCTCCGAGCATCACCAGCGAACCGAAATGGACGCCGATCACAACTCCCAGCGAGTTGAAGGCCTGGGCAAAATTGAGCCGGAAATGGCTATACTGCGGGGAGCCAAGTCCGGCCGCGAGCGGGTTTGCGGCGACCTGCAGTGCGGTGTAGCCGGCTGCAAGCACGAACAACGCAATCAGTATGGGCACGAAGGCAGCGAGATTCGTGCTGAGCACTACGAGCAGGCAGCCGCAGACCATGACGGAGAGAGATCCAAGGATCATGTCGACAGGCCCGACACGACTGGTGACCCAGGCAGCAGGGAGCGACAGCAGACCAAAGGCGAGGAAAAAGACGATCTGCGTGAAAAGAGCTTCGGTGTAGTTGAGGCTGAACGCGGCCCTTAGCGCGACGATCAGCGGGTCGTTATTCGAGGTGATGAACCCCCAGGCGAAGAATAGCGTCGTGACTGCCGCAAAGGCGAGAAGCGTGCTTCTCCGATCCTGATCGGCCGCAGTCACTGGCGGCCGCTTCGCGCTCCCCAGCGCAATGTTGCGACGGAGCCGGCAGGCATGGCGACCGAGTAGCGTTCGCCATCGAGCGCAAGGCTCACGGGACCCTCGCCCGACTTGCGATACAGAATGGCTACGCGGCTTCCGTCGCGATTGAGGAAGGCCGCGCCCTCAACCCCATCGCTGCGGCTGACCGTCGAGACGCGATAAGCCCCGGGAAGGACGAACCGGCTCGCGTGGCCAAGCGCGTAATATTCGACGTTTCGCGTAATTGCCCCGGTTGCGGGATCGATCGTCACGACACCCCGACAGTCGCCGCAACCGCCCTTGTGCGGCCCGTACTTCGGGTCGAGCGCAAGGTTCCAAAGCAGGGTGCCGCGCGACCAGTGGTTGGCTGCGCCGATGATGAGCTTGCTTGTGAACCAGCCGAGGGCCTCGCCGAATTTTGGGGCCCATTCGCCGCCCGAGCATTCGGTGAACCATGTGTCCTTGTCGGGGAAAGCGTCGTGGACCTGCGACTGCGCCGAGACGTCACCCTCGTAACAGTGCCACGCGACGCCCGAGATGTATTTGCGCGCGTCCGGGTCGGAGAGCACCGCCCACGGCATCTCCGGATTGTCCCAGTTGTGATCGTAATCGAGGATCTCGGTCTCGAGACCGCGTGAACGGAAGACCGGTCCGACGTGCTTGCCGATGATCGCGGCGCGTTCCGGCGGATTCACACGCATCCCCGGATAATCGGCAGGCTCGAAATCCGGCTCATTCTGGATCGTTAGCATCGACACCGGAACGCCCTCGCGCCCGAACTCCTCGACCGTTCGCGCAAGGTAAGTCGCGAATGCCGGGTAATATTGCGGTTCGAGCTGGCCCTTGATTAGGCTCTTCGTGGTCTTCATCCACGCGGGAGCGCTCCACGGGCTGATCATCACCTTGAGGTCGGGATTGATCGCCAGCGCCTCGCGTGTGCGCGGGAGGACGTAACGCCGCGCATAATCGATAGTGAAATGCCGCAGCGCCGGGTCGGGCGTATTTCCAGGCGTATCGTCGTAGCTGTAATGGTCCGGCGAGAAATCCGACGCTCCAACCGTCAGCCGCGTGAACGAGAAACCGAGCCCGTTCGGACCACGGCCGAACAGCTCTTCCATGATCGCCTTGCGCTTGTCCTCGGGCAGGCCGCTGAACAATTGCGCGGTAGCGTCGGTCATGGCCGCACCGAAGCCGTGCATCCTCTGGAAGTGCTTCGACGAGTCGATCGTTATCGCTTCGTCGCCAGCGGTTGCTCCCGCCGATTGCTGGTCAGCCTGAGGAGCGAGCTTCTGCGTCTCGTCGGCGGTGGTCAGCCACATGCCAGCGGCGGTCGATGACGGCTGCGAAAGCGTAGTGCATCCAGCAAGTGCCAGGCTCAGCGCCAAAGCGACCCGCATCACGCGACCGGTTCCGCCTGGCAGTATTTCCGAACATATTCGGCATGATCGGGCATCACCTGAACGCAACGATCGATCGTCGAAGCGATATTGCCCAGGAATTGCTCGATCTGCGGATCGCTCTTGATCCCGACGAGGGGGTCGTGGGACCTCGGAACAACCCCTTGGCCGAGGAAGACCTGAATCCAGCTTTCCTCGCTGAACAGCTCTTCGTCCTCGCGGAAAATGCGACCGTTGGAGCGCCACAGGTCAATCTTGCGCTGGAGCGTCGCCGGAAGCTCCATCGTCCGGCAATGGCGCCACAGGTCGGAATCATCCCGTTGGTTTGCCCAATAATGGAGGATGATGAAGTCGCGGACCCGCTCCCATTCGAAGTCGGACTGCCGATTGAACTCGTCCCTGTTCGCCTCGTCGGTATGTCCGTCCGGGAACAGCCGAACGAGCCGGATCGCGGCTGATTGCACCAGATGAAGACTGGTCGATTCAATCGGCTCCAGGAAACCAGCAGCGAGCCCGATCGCGACGCAATTGCGGTTCCACATTTTCCGGCGCTTGCCCGGTGTGAACCGGATCCGGTTCGGATTTCCGGCCTGTTCGCCATCAAGATTGGCAAGAAGCACTGCCTCAGCGGCATCGTCATCGATGTAACGGCTCGAATAGACGTGACCATTGCCGGTTCGGTGCTGAAGACCGATGCGCCATTGCCAACCAGCTTCGCGCGCCGTCGCGCGGGTCAGGGGAACGAGCGGACCGGTCCGCTCACATGGCACCGCGATCGCGCGATCGCACGGCAGCCAGTGCGTCCACTCCTCGTATCCGGTCTCCAGCTTCTGCTCGATCAGGAGCCCACGGAACCCGGAGCAGTCGATGAAGAAATCCGCCTCGATCTTGCGGCCGTCCTCGAGTGTGACACTCGCGATGTCGCCGTTCTCGTGCATGCCGACATCGATGATCTTGCCTTCCGTTCGCCTGACGCCGTGCTGTTCGGCAAGGCCACGCAAGTAGCGACCGTATAGGGACGCATCGAAATGGTAGGCGTAGGCAATATGGCCGATCGGCGAGTCGCCCATATCGGACCGGGCATGCATGAACTTGTTCTGCAATGCGGCAGCAGTGTTGATCGAATAATCGGCGAAGTCGCGCGCGCGCCCCTTTTGGTTGGCCCGCAACCAGTAGTGATGGCAGCGAAGCCACTCCCAGTCCTGGCCGATTACCCCGAAACCGTGGATGTAGCTGTGGCCCTTCTTCCACCAATCGACGAACTGAACGCCGAGTTTGAAGGTGGCCTGGGTGCGCTGCATGAACTCGACTTCGTCGAGCTGCACCAGCTCATTATATTTCTTGATCGCCGGAATGGTCGCTTCGCCGACGCCGACGATGCCGATCGCTTCGCTTTCAACCAGCTCGACGTCGTAGAGCCCTTGGAACAGCTTCCCGAACAGCGCGGCGGTCATCCAGCCAGCCGAGCCACCGCCCACGATGAGAATCTTGTGCATGGCTGTCTGTGATTACCGGCTTTCGGCTGGGCAGGCCATTGTGACCGGCGCTTCGGGGAGGCGACCGAGACGCGAGCCACCGCCCAGCGACAGGCCGTAGCCGCGGCGGAACTGGTATCCGCCTTGCTGCGGTAGGCAGTCGCCCGCCGGCCAGTCGAACGAAAGCCTGCCTGCGAAGTCGTAAGCCGGCCGGTCGTCCGCTCCGGCGAACAGAAGGTCGACAATGCCCTGGCCCTCGGTTCCGGGAAGCCAGGCTGCAACGAAGGCGTCCGACCGGTTGATAAGATCGTTCGCTGCAACCGGCCGTCCGGAATAGAGCACGGTCACGACCGGAACGCCCTTTCCGCTGACCCGATCGAGTGCCTGCAGATCCTGGGGATAGCGAGCGCTGTGCCGAAGCGGCGCGGGGAAGGTGATGTCACCCTTCATCTCGGCATAGGGCTGCTCGGCAGCGACCATGACGACGCCGCTGTATTTGCTGACATCGACCCCGGTGCCATCGGCGCTGTAATCGACGCGATCGGCGCCCAGCGACTTGCGCATCGAGGCCAGCAAGGTCTCGGCGTTCGGATATTCGGAGGTCTTGGTATTGTCGCCCTGCCAGGTCAGCGACCAGCCGCCGGACTGCATCGGCAAGCTGTCCGCACCGGCGCCAACAACGAGGATCTTGCCGCTCCGCTTGAACGGAAGAACGCCACCATCGTTCTTCAGTAGGACGAGCGACTTGCGCACCGCCTCGCGCGCAAGTTCGCGGGCCGCCGGAGAGCTCATCACCGACGCATCGGGATGCGGACCCGTCGCCGGCGAAGCGTCGAACAGCCCGGACTTGAGCTTCACTCGGATGATCCGCGAGACGGCATCGTCGATGCGGCTCATCGGAATACGGCCGGCTTTCACGTCCTCCACCGTCGCAGGGATGAACTGCTTCCAGTCGTCCGGGACCATGATCAGGTCGATGCCGGCATTGATCGCCTGGGGGCAGTGCCATTTGGTGCAGCCCGGGACCTGCTCGATGCCGTTCCAGTCGCTGACGACGAGGCCGTGGAATCCGAGGCGCTGCTTGAGCACATCTCCGACGAGATGCGCGTTACCGTGCATCTTGCCCCACTGCTGTCCGGACGCGGTGTCGGTGAAGCTGGAATAGCTGACCATGACCGTCTGAACGTCGGCCGCCAGCGCACCGTAATAGCCCGCGGAGTGAGTCCGATAGAGGTCGGCTTCGCTCGTGCGGGTTTCACCTTGGTCCACGCCGTGGAGAGTGCCGCCGTCGCCCAGCCAGTGCTTCGCCGTAGCGAGGACGGAAGTGGGGCTGCCCAGCCGACCCTGAAGACCCCGGACCATCGCTCCGGCATAGCTGCGGACGAGCTCGGGATCCGAGCTGTAGCTTTCATAGGTCCGCCCCCAGCGCGGGTTCTGGACGACCGCCAGCGTCGGGGCGAAGGCCCAGGTGATTCCGGTCGCGCGCACCTGCTCGGCGGTTGCGCGGCCGATGCGCTCCAGCAGTTGGGGATCGTGCGCCGCGCCAAGCCCGATGTTGTGCGGGAAGAGCGTCGCTCCGTAGATGTTGTTGTGACCGTGAACGGCGTCGGTGCCCCATATCACGGGGATCTTCACCGTCATGTCGGTCGACATCGACGCCTTGTAGAATTCGTCCGACAGCTTCAGCCAGTCGTCCACGCTCGAATGCATGTTCATGGCCGGCCACGCGCCGCCGCCGTTCAGGATCGAGCCGATGTAATACTGGCGAACCTCGTCCGGCTTGATCGAGCGGATGTCCGGCTGAGTCATCTGCCCGATCTTCTGCTCGAGAGTCATGCCGGCAACGATCGACCGCACCCGCGCATCAATCGCCGCATCCGCCGCAGTGGCCGGCGGAACCGCTGCGGCCGGCCAGATCGACTGAGCAGTCTGCGCAGTCTGGCAAGCCGCAAGCAGCGATGCCGAAAGGCCAAGAAGGAGCGTACGCCGGTGCTTCCGGACCTTCGAAAAAGCAGACATGATTACCTTAGAACTTGTAGTTGAAGCCTAGCAGGTACTGGCGGCCGTACTTCTCATACGTCTCGATGAACGTGCCTCCATCCGCAGTTGTCGGCCCGCCCTGGTCCAGACCAATGCGTGTCCGGTACGGCGAGTTCGTCAAGTTATAGACCTGGAGGAGCGCTCCTAGACCCTTGAGCGAGCTCGTATCCGGGAACGTGTAGCCGATCTGCGCATCGACCTGCTTGTCCGCAAGGATCTGCGTGAAGCCGCGGTTGGTGAACAGCTGCACCACTTCACCCTTGTACGGCGAGCGGTAACGATAGCTCAGGCGAGCCTGGAAGCCGTACTTCTCGTAATAGCCGCTCATGTTGAAGACCGTGCCTGACAAGCCCGGAATTCGAACCTTCTCGCCGGAATTGTCGGTCGGATTGAGGTTCGAGGTGGTCTTCGACCAGCTGCCAATCACGCCGAAGCCGTCCAGTAGCGACGTGAGCCGCTTGAGCTCCAGCGCTCCGCTGACTTCGACGCCCTGCAGGTCTCCGCCCGGACCATTGTCCGGCATGGTGACCGTCCCGATCGGGCTGACGATCACTCCCGCGGGAATGTTTGCCGCCGTCGATGGAAGCGGGAAGCCTGTGAAATCGAACGGCATCACGCGAGTGAAGATGTAGTTGTCGAGCTTCTTGTAGAATGCAGCGACCGAGATGTAGCTCGCCGGTCCGATATACCATTCGTAGGCTAAGTCGGCTGCCCAAGCCCGCCATGGCTGCAGATCCGGATTGCCTCCGCTTGCCGACCATGGATTGACCGTCTGGCCAGGAACGCACGGCGGGCTCCCGCCGCAAACGCTGCTGTTGAAGCCTGGCGTCAGGTTGGCACGCATATCGTCCATGCGCGGACGCGCGAGCACCTTCGACGCCGCGAAGCGGATCCGATGACCTCCGCCGATATCGTAATAGGCGTTCAGGCTGGGCAGGAAGTCCCAGTAGCTGGTGCCCTCTTTCACCATCTCAATCGTGGCAGGCGAATCGATGAAGTTGATCCGCGAGCCAGTCGACTCCTGCTTCTGGTTGACAACCTGGAAGCCCATGTTGCCGTGGAGGTCGCCAGATGCGAACTGCAGGCGAACCTTGAACGTGGTCACATCTTCCTTGATCCGCCACGCCTTGTCGAAGTGGTTCGCATCCTCGAGCTCGACAAAGTCGTAATAGCGGTCGAGGGCGCTCGGCAGATCAACGCTAAGCACATTGCCAAGCCCTGCGAAATCGAGCGAGGTCGGGTCGACCAGATCACCACTGTCGACAAGCGTCTGGAGACGATCGTTCTTCAGCATAAGGTCCCACTCGTCGACGCGCTTCTTCTTGTCGCGGCGGGTGAAGTTGACGCCTAGATCGATCGCCTCGATGACGCTGTTCATCGGCTGGTAGCGAAGGCCGGCGTCCGCAGCGTAGATCTGCTCCTTGACGTGCGGCGACTTGAACAGGCCGTCATGACCCCAGCCGCCCCATGGAGCGCGATCGCCGAGTGAGACCTGGCTCGCATCGGCGTAGTCCAGGCCGGTGCTGTACTGCGGGAAGGCGTCGCCGGTGATGTCCCAACTGATGGAATCGAATACGCGGTTTGCGTTCTGGTCGGCCGCGGTGACGCAGCAGCCGTAGCCAGCGTAGGTCTCCGTCACCGTCTCTACGCGCCGGTTACGGGAATAGCTGAGGTCAGTGATCAGTGAGAGCTGGTCGCTGAACTTGAATTCATTGTTCAGGCCAGCAGCGAACAACCAGTCGTCACGCTTATTGTAGTCGTTGCGAAGCTGAGGAGCGACGCCGTTCGCGGTGCCCGTAACGGCGAGCTCGGTCCCGCCGACGTCTTGCGTGGTGACACCGGTGAACGTTTGCGAGTCCGCCCAGACGTTCGAGAACCATTGCGCACCGCGCATCGTCTCGCGCTGCTTGAAGCGCGAATAGTAAAGGTCGAGGATCGTGTGGACCCGATCGCTCGGCTCCCACTCGGCGATGCCGATCGCCGCAAGGCGCTTGTTGTTACGTGAGTAGGCGAAGACCTCCTGCCCCGTCAGGAACGTCGCGTCCTGGGCATCCGCCGGCGAGATGTTCGCCTCGATGCCGCAGCAGAAGGTCTCGTAATTGTAGGCCTTGGTGTGGCGGTTGCTCGACGGTGAATCGAGATAGGCGACGCCGAGCGCGATCCCGAACTCCGGAGTGATCTTGTCGATGTAGCTGACCGACGCGCGACCGCCCCAGTTCTTGACGTCATCGTTGAGCTTGCCGCCGCCGTTGAGCTCGCCGCGAACGTTGACCGCCACGGTCCGTTCTTTGAAATTGAGCGGACGGACAGTGCGAAGGTCCGCCGTGCCGGAAAGACCGAAGCCGGCAATGTTCGCATCGGGCGTCTTGTAGATGACGACGCTTGCCAGGAGCTCAGACGGATATTGGTCGAATTCGACCGCTCGGTTGTCGCCCGAGCTCGCCTGCTGGCGTCCGTTGAGCAACGTCGTCGTGAAGTCAGGCGCAAGGCCGCGAATCGAAATGACCTGCGCACGGCCGTTGACGCGCTGAGCGGCGAGGCCGGGGAGACGTGCGATCGATTCGGCGATGGAAATGTCGGGGAGCTTGCCGATATCTTCGGCCGAAACCGCTTCGACGATCCCTTGCTCACGGCGCTTGGTATCGATCGACGACGCGATACCGCGGCGAATGCCGGTGACGATGATCGCCTGGTCCGAGGACTGATCGGTCGGCTCGGGATTGCCTGGCGTCGGCGCCGTGTCCCCTGGCTGCGGCTGATCAGTCGGCGGTTGCGTCGTGTCCTGCGCGAAAGCTTCCGACGAAACGGCGAGCAAGAGCGAAGTGCCGGCCAGTAGAAATGCGCGGCGGGCCTTCAGCGTCGAACTGATCAATGATTCTCTCCCCTGTACAGGCTTGCCCGCGATGTACGCACAAGCCGACGCCCCCATTCTCCCAATGGAAGCGCTTCCATTTTGGTGCGTCAAAGGATCGCGGGAGTCAAGCTTCCGAGTGTTGCGCCGGAGCCGCAGTGGACTCCCGAATGATGAGTTCGTGAGGGAGCGCCTCGTAACAGGCGGCATCGTCAAGAGCCCGCTCGATCAACATGTGAACGGCGCGCTCGGCGATGTCCTTGATCGGTTGCCTGATCGTGGTGAGCGGCGGCCACACGATTTCCGACATTGGCGTATCGTCGAAGCCCGTGACCGAAATGTCTTTGGGAATCGCCGCTCCGGCGCGATGCAATGCGAGCATTGCTCCGGCGGCCATGTCGTCGTTGGCGCAGGCGAGCGCGGTGATCCCTTTGCGTTCACGAAGCAGATGTTCTGCCGCCTCCACGCCCGACTTGAAGGTGAAGTCGCCCGAGGCGGTCCACGGCTCTGCTTTAATGCCTGCCTCAGCCAGCGCGTCGAGGAATCCGTCGTAGCGGAGCGATGCGGCCAAATGATCTTCCGGACCCTTGATGAAGCCGATCCGTCGATGTCCCAGCGAAGTGAGATAGGTGCCCAGCGCGTGGCCGCCGGCGCGCTCGTCGATACCCGCAGACGAAACGACCGCCCGCCCCTGTTCCCCCGCTGATACCGCGGCGACGCGCACCCCCGCCTTCTTCATTGCCAGGAGGAGGTCAACGTCGTCCGACAGCGGCGGCGGCAGCACAATCCCCGCCGGCCGCTCCCGCTCGATGATCGAGGACAGCAGGTGGTTGCGGTCCTCCCGGTCCGGATCGACCGCGCGCGTGACCAGATCGTAACCGAGCGCGGAGCAGGCGCGCAGCGCTCCTAGCTCAAGGCCCGAATGATAATAGCTGTTCGGCTCCCGCTCGAGGTCGTGCGAGTGGATGAGCAGAATCGTTCGGCCCGCTCCGCTGGCCAGTGCGCGCGCCTGTTGATTGACCGAATAGCCAAGCGCCTCGACCGCCTGCCGCACTTTCTCGCGCGTCTGGGGCCGAACGTTTTGCTCGTTGTTCAGGACCCGCGAAACGGTAACGCGCGCGACCCCTGCCGCCCTTGCGACGTCATCGATCGTTGCCTTTCGCTCGCTCACGCGCGCAAGGTGACAATCGTTCGCACCGGCCGCAACGCCTGCATCATTTTGACCGAACGGATTTTTCCGGCGGCAGCAGGAAGCGCAGGGGGATTTCGAGCCGTGAAGCCCAGTTGATCTCGTTGTGCGCCTGACCGGGGAAGTTGCGGCTTATCCAATTTACACCCTGACGATATCCGCGATGGGCGACGATTGTGTCAATCCTTCTCTGGTAGCGCGCATAGATTGCATCCAGCGTTTCGCTGCCGTGATCGAAGTAGAGCTGGTGCGTCTTCGGGTTCGGTAGCGCGGGCGCGAGATATCGCTCGAACGCGGACGAGACGACTTCATATTCCTGATCGGTAATCGACTTCCCGCCGTCAGCTGGAAGGAACAACGGCCAGTGCGTCGAGACCATGCCCGCGCCGCCGAAGACCTGCGGATATTCGTCGACCGCATAGAGCGAGATGAGCGCGCCCATCGACGACCCCATGATCGCGGTGTTGGCGCGGTCCGTTTTCACTCGAAAGCGCTTGTCGATCCTGGGTTTGAGCTCGCTGACGATGAACTTGAGATAGCCGTCGGACAGCGGATCACCGCCGTAAAGGCGGCGGACCCGATCCATGTATTGCGGCGGCAAATGCCCGAAGGCCTTGGACGGCACATATTCGCGAAGCCTCTTCGGCGTGTTCCAGATGGCGACGACGATCGTCGGCCGAACTTTCCTTTCACGGATCAGGCGGTCGAGCGTCTCGTCGACCTTCCACTCCATGCCGCCATATCCGGTTTCCGGATCGAACAGGTTCTGGCCGTCGTGCATGTAAAGGACGGCGTGGCGCGGGCCCCTTGGCTTGTAGGTGCTCGGAAGCCATACCGTTACGTGACGCGGGTCCGAATATTTCGAATGAACCACGCCCAGATCGACCAGCGTTCCGGCGTCAACCTTTGCCGTCGCGGGTTCGGCGACGAGCAAAAGCAGCACTGCCAGGAATAGTCGGAACATCAGCGGATCGGGACGAAACGTACTGCTGCTCCGCCGCCCGGAGCGATGCGCATCGCAAGTCTGGCCCTCGCCGTTACCACCTTCTGCTCGATCACGATCGAGCGCGGATTGGTACGATAGTCGGCGTCATCGCCGTCGCGGTAGATCTCCGCGCGATAACGCTGGCCCGGCTTCAGGAAATCGAGCGCGACGTCGAAGCGGCGCTCCTGCTCGTCGCCTACTGCGCCGACGAACCACTGGTCCGAACCCCGAGCCTTGCGCGCGAAGACTGCCATGTCGCCGACTTCGCCGGCGAGCATGCGCGTTTCGTCCCAGTCGACCGCGACGTCCTTGATGAACTTGAACGTCTGCGGATTGGCCTCGTAATTCTCGATCAGGTCCGGCGCCATTTGGATTGGCGAGTAGATGACCACGTAGAGCGCCAGCTGCTTCGCAAGCGTGGACAGGATCTGCGTGTTGTTCTTGCCGGTCAGGCTAAGGACGCCAGGCGTGAAATCCATTGGTCCCGAGATCAGCCTCGTAAAGACGAGATTCGCCTCATGTTCGGGCGGGTTCTTGGGCTCGCCCCAGGCGTTGTATTCCATACCACGCTGGCCCTCGCGGGAGACCCAGTTCGGATAGGTGCGGCGGAGGCCCGTGTCCTTCACCGGCTCGTGCGGATTGACGGCGATGTGCCGCCTGGCCGCCTCGGTGACGACCTTCAGATGGTGGTTCACCATCACCTGGCCTTCGTGCCATTCGAAGTGGATCTTGCCGTCCGCGCCTTCGGCCTGGATGCCGCCGGCGTCAGCGACATAGCCGGTCTTCACGGCAGGCACTCCGAGACGCTGATAAAGATCGAGCGCTGGCCCGAGCTGCTTCTCGTAGTTGGCTATGTTCCCGGCTGTTTCGTGGTGCCCGATCAGCACGACTCCCTTCGAGCGTGCGTAGCGCGTCACTTCGGCGATATCGAAGTCCGGGTAGGGCTCGGTGAAGCTGAACTCGAACCCGCGTCCGAACCAGTCGCCATCCCAGCCCTTGTTCCAGCCTTCGACCAGCACGCCGCCGAATCCGTTCTTCGCGGCGAAATCGATCATGCGTTTGGTGTATTCGGTGGTCGCTCCATGCTTCGGGCCGGAATTCCACGTTTTCCGGTCAAGGTGCATGTCCCACCAGATGCCGACATATTTCATCGGCTTCACCCAACTCACATCGCCGAGCTTGTTGGCCTCATTGAGGTTCAGGATGATCTGTGCGGAGCGGTAGAGCGACGGCGCATCGGGAGCGATCATGATCACGCGCCAAGGAGTCGCGAATGGCGTATCGCGGCTGACCTTCGGGCCGTTGGAAGACGGCGTCAAAACCGCCTTAAAGGTCCGCCCGCCGACGCGGCGAAGGTTCATTCCTGAATAGTCGACCAGCGCCGCTTCATGGAACGACAGGTGAAGCCCGCTCACGGTGCGAACGGTCAGCGGAGTCTGAGCAGTCCCGACCTGCTCAATCGGCGTGCGGTTGTAGACATACTCCTCGCGGTTCCATTCGAACGCGGGGTCCCACCAGGCCTCCCCCGGCTCGGCGATCGCAAACTCGGTGAGTTCATCCGCGATGTTCGCATGTCCAAGCTTCGTCTGCTGCGGAAGCTCGTAACGGAAGCCGACGCCGTCGTCGTAGACGCGGAACACGACGGTCATCCGCCTTTTGTCCCAATTCTTCTCGTCGAACCTGACGGTCAGCTCATTGTAGTGGTTGCGGACACTTCGATACTCGCCCCATGGCTGTTCCCAGGCCTCGTCGAAGCCACGGGTCGACTGCCCAGCAAAGGCGAAATTGCGCAGCATCTCGGGGGCGTCGGTGAACAGGAAACCGAGGCGGCTTTCGGTGATGACCGGCTTGCCGAGCCGCGACACCTTGTAACCGACGCGGCCTTCCGGATTGAGCGTCACGTCGACATGGATCGTTCCCGAAGGAGAATCGACTCCCGCGACGGCACGCGATCCGGCAGCCGCCTGCGCCACGTCCTGAGCAGCGGCAGGGACGGCAACGAGGCACAGGACGAAGGCGGCAAGCATGCGAAGCAGGGTCATGTGATCTCCTCGATCACTGCCGAGTAAGGTCCGACCTTCCCGCCGTCGAGGCTGCCCGTGCTGAAGAAGGCTTTGCCTACCGCCACACCATAGGTCGCCGGTCGATCCGAGAGGTTGAACGTGCACCGCAATCGCTCTGATCCTGCAATCCGGTCGAAGACCAGCACGTCGCCTTCTGACTCCACGATCTCCATCGATCCTTGGCGCAGCGCAATGTGCTTGTTGCGGAGCCTCAAGGCTTCGCGTGTGAACTGCAGCAGAGACCCGCAGTCTGATTCCTGCTGATCGACCGCGAGCGCGGCGTGGCTCTCACCCACGGGAAGCCAAGGCCCCGACTGCGAAAAGCCAAGCTCTGGCGCATCACATTTCCAGGGCATGGGGGTGCGAGCGCCATCGCGGCTTAGCGTTTGCGGCCAGTTCGCGATCGCTTCAGGATCCTGCAGCCGCTCGTATGGCACATCGACCTGGGGCAGCCCCAGCTCTTCGCCCTGATAGAGAATGATCGACCCCCGCAGTGTCGCGAGAAGCAACATCTTCACGCGCGCGAATTGGTCGCGATGGTCTTCGTCGGCCCAGCGAGAAATCGCCCGGGGCGCGTCGTGATTCTCGAACGCCCAGGTCGGCCAGCCCGCGTCATTCGGCCAATCCTTCGCGACGCGCGCTACGAGCTGCGGTGTCAGCCTCTCCGCATAAAGGAAATCGAAGCCGTAGGCGCTGTTCAGCCGTGAATTGCCTTCGGTGAACGCGCGCATCTCTCCAAGCGCATGATCGCCACCGACTTCGGCAAGGGTGAAGCGGTCGCCATACTCGTTCGTGACCGCCCGCAACCGCTCGAGAAATTTCGCGATGTCGGGATGCGACTGGTTGTAGAGATGCTGCTGGAAATCGAACGGACGCGTGCGCTTGCCGCCGTTTGGAGCAGGCGGATTATCTCGCAGCTCCGGGTCGTGCATCGCGAAGTTGATCGCATCGATGCGAAAGCCGTCGACACCGCGATCGAGCCAGAAGCGCGCAACGTCAAGCAACGCATCCTGCACCGCGCAATTGTGCACGTTGAGGTCGGGCTGCTCGGGCAGGAAATTGTGCAGATAATATTGCCCGCGCCGCGCGTCCCAGGTCCACGAAGGCCCGCCGAAAACGGATTGCCAGTTGTTCGGAGGAGAGCCGTCCGGCTTTGCGTCCGCCCACACGTACCAGTCCGCCTTTGGATTATCGCGGTTCGACCGGCTTTCCTGGAACCAGGGATGCTGGTCGGAACTGTGCGAATAGACCTGATCGATGATGACCTTCAGCCCAAGCGAGTGCGCACGCTCGACCAACATATCGAAGTCACGGAGTGTCCCGAACACCGGATCGACACCGCAATAATCGGCGACATCGTAACCGAAGTCGCGCATCGGTGAGGTGAAGAAGGGCGACAACCAGATGCCGTCGACGCCGAGATCCCGGACGTAATCGAGCTTCTCGGTGATGCCGGGCAGATCGCCGATCCCGTCACCGTTCGAATCCGAAAAACTGCGCGGGTAGATTTGATAGATCGCCGCGCCGCGCCACCACGCAGTCGAAGTAGCGGCAGCGCTTTGCATACGCGCCTCGTCAGCGAGCATCGCACACCGCATAGCCGAGTGGCGGAAGCATGATTTGTACGCTTCCCGGCGCAACAGAAGTGGCAGGGCATGCACCAGCGAGCGTCGTGAATTTCGAAGACGCGGTCTCCACGCGGACGTTCTGCTCGATCGGCTGCGTCGACGTGTTGAAGACCAGCAGCACCTCATGGCCGTCCGCTGGGTCGAAGCGCGACACTGCGAACAGACCCGGCTTCTCCGACGCGAAGCGCACGACTTGGCGGCCACGAGTCAGCGCCGGATTGCTCGTCCGAATATGGGCGAGCTTCGCGATCTCGCGGTAGATCGGGTGGTTGGTGTCGAAGTTCGACTGCGCGGTCGTCGCGTTCGTCCCGAGCAATTTGTCCTCGATGTAGGTGGCGACCCGAGAAGCGAACATGTCCTGCCGTGCATCCTGGTCGCCGCCTTTGCCGACGAAACCCTGCTCATCGCCCGAATAGATGGTCGGTACGCCACGCAGGGTCAGAAGCATCGCGTGACCCAGCAGGTCGCGCTTGAGCAGCTCTTCGTTGTCCGCCTGAAGCCCGAACATCTTGAGGAGCGCAGGGAAACGGCCGGCGTCATGATTGCCGAGAAATGTGGGTAGGCGCAGCGCAGCCTCGGTGCCACCCTCGTACAGGGCGTCGGCGCGGAACAGCTTCGCGAGCTCGTCGGTGCCGGCCTTACCCGCGACGACGTCAATCACGGCGCGCGCGAATGGAAAGTCCAAGACGCTCGGCAATTTGTCGACGCGCGTATTCACGGCCGTGTGCGCCGGGTCCATTTCGCTGGTCGCGACCTCGCCGAAGATATGGAAATTCGGAATGCCTTTGGAGCGAGCCCTCGCCATTATTGCCGGTGCGAATTGCGCCCAGAATTCCGGGTTCACATGCTGCGCGGTATCAATCCGGAAGCCGTCGACGCCGAACCGATCAATCCACGATCCGTAGATGTCGATCATCCCTTGCACGACGCGCGGATGTTCGGTGAACAAATCGTCCAGCCCGACGAAGTCGCCCATCTGGCTGGACTCGCCCTTGAACGTCGTGTCGCCCCGATTGTGATAGTAGATCGGTTCGTTGAGCCAGGCCGGGACCTTGATGGCCTTCTCCACCGGCTTGACCGTGATGGTGTAGGCGTAATTGGGGTCGATCAGCTTCGAGAAATCGCGCCCGTCGAAGTCGGGGTTGATCGCCGCGCCGCTGACGCCGCCGCGCCGCTGGTACGGATAGTCAGCGATGCTGCGGTACGGGCACTCGCCCTTTCCTTCGCACTCCCTCGGATAAAGGACGTCCGCCGTGTGATTGGCGATGATGTCCATGTAAACCTTCATGCCGCGCGCGTGCGCAGCATCGACGAAAGCCTTGAAGTCGGCGTCGGTGCCGAGATGGGGATCGACGCGGGTAAAGTCCGTCACCCAATAGCCGTGATAGCCGGCACTTTCCTGCCCCTTGTTGCCCTGCACAGGCTTGTTCTTGAAAATTGGCGACAACCAGACTGCGGTAGCGCCCATTCCCTGGATGTAATCCAGCCGTTTGGTCAGCCCCCTAAGATCGCCGCCATGGAAAAAGCCCTTGCTCGTCGGGTCGAAACCGGTGGCGAGACGGTCACCCTTCAATCCACCCCTGTCGTTGGACGCATCGCCGTTCTCGAAGCGATCTGGCAGCAGGAAGTAGATGACCTCGTCTTCGGGAAGACGCGCACGGTAATCGGCTGCGGGCGCCGCAGCGGCCATCGCAGCAAGCGCAATCATTAGCGGCATCAGGCGTGTACCTCTTTACGTCGTGCGGACTTCGCGAGCATTGAATCGACGAATTCGGCGTGCGTCGGCAATGCAGCTGCAGCGCTGCGATAAGTGGCCGCGAGCTTGGCGAGATACGCCGCCATTTCGTCACGTGGGAGAGCGGCGGCCAATGGCGAGAACGAGCGCGGCTCCAGGCCCTGCCCGATCATGACTTGCCCCCAGCCTTCCTCAGTGAAAAGCTCGTTGTCCTCGCGCACGATGATTGCGGCCTCTTCGAAGAGCGCGATCTTCTCGGCCAGCGTGGCAGGGATCGGCATGTCGCGGCACTGATCCCAGAACGGCTCCCCAATACGCCGGTTGGCTTTGTAGTGGAGGATCAGGAAGTCGCGGATCTGCTCCCACTCGGTCGCCGTTTGGCGGTTGAACTTTTCGCGGACCGCGGGACCGGCGGAAGCCTTCGGAAGGAATGTTAGCAATCGGGCGATCGAGGACTGGATCAGGTGAATGCTCGTGGATTCCAGTGGCTCCATGAAGCCCGCCGAAAGGCCTAGCGCGACGACATTGTGCGACCAGACCTGCTCGCGCATGCCAGCGGTAAACCGAAGCGGCCGCGGATCGTCGAGCGCATCCCCGTCGAGATGCTCGAGAAGGATCGACGCCGCTTCGTCGTCCGAAATCTGACTGCTGCAATAGACGTGGCCGTTGCCGGTCCGGTGCTGAAGAGGGATGCGCCATTGCCAGCCCGCCTTGCGCGCAATCGACTGCGTGAACGGGCGGAAGTTTTCGCTTCTCGCACACGGAACGGCGAGCGCCCGGTCGCACGGAAGATAATTCGACCAGTCGCGGAAACCAATGCCGAGCGTCTGTCCGAGCAGCAGTGAACGGAACCCGGTGCAATCCAGGAAGAAGTCACCTTCGATCCGGCGCCCGCCGTCGAGCAAAAGGGCAGCAACATCACCGCCCTGCTCATCGCGTTCGACGCTGTCGATCTTGCCCTCGATGCGAGTGACCCCGCGCTCCTCGGCGTACCGGCGGAGGAAGGCCGCGAAGAGCGACGCATCGAAATGATAGGCGTGAACCAGTCCGAGCGCTGAATTCGCCGGCCCCTCAGGGATGGCCATCCGGCCCATGCGAGCGGCGACCTCGTTGAAATAATAGTGGCCAAATTCCTCGGCGAGGCCGTGGGAACGCGCGCTGTGCCAAAGCTGGCGGAACGGGATAACGCCGACCGCGCGGCCGACGATTCCGAACGCATGCATGTAGCGATGGCCGGGCTCCAACCAGCCGTCGAACTCGATCCCGAGCTTGTAGGTAGCCTTCGTCTCGCGAACGATGTCCGCTTCGTGGAGGCCCAGTCCACCTATGAACAAGTGTATTTGCGGGATCGTCGCTTCGCCGACGCCGACAATGCCGATCGCATCGGATTCAACCAGAATGATCGAAGTGTTTCCGAGGAAACGAGACAGCGTGGCCGCGGCCATCCATCCGGCTGTGCCGCCGCCTACGACGACGATCCGGCGCTGACCCGTTTCACTCATGTCACTCTTTCATCGCGCGGACCCGGCGACGCTTCAAGCGCCACCGGGTTCGCTCAAGATCAGCCGCGTTCGGGCGCCGGTGGCGGCGGCGGAGGCGGAGGCGGCGGAACCGGGCAAGCGTCGGTCGCCAGGATCACCGATCCATCCGCGCAGGTCTGCGTCGGCGGCGGGGCCGGCGGCGGTGGTGGCGGAGGCGCCGGAGGTGGCGGCGGCGGCGGAGCCTCTGCACCGAACTTGTACGTGAAGCCCGCAAGGAAGCGGCGTCCGTAAGTCTGGTACTTCAGGAACTGGAGGTCGTTGCTCGCACCTTGCGGAAGCGTCTTCGAAGGCTCGTCGGTAAGGTTCTGACCCTGCACGTAGAGCGACAGCCCGCGAAGCATCGACGACGTCGGGAAATCATATCCGACTTGTGCGTCGAAGATGGTTTCCGACTGCACCACCTGCCGGTCGAGGCCCCCGCTGTAGAGCGCGAAATCGCCCAGATATTCCGACCGGTAGCGCATGCTGCCGCGGAGATTGAATCCGCTATTCTCATAGAAGGCGGTCAGGTTGCCGACCCACTTCGAATAGCCCGGGATCGAACTGTAATTCCCGTTGAAGTCCTTCACCTTGGTCTTCGTGTATCCAATACCGCCCGTCAGGCCGAAACCTGCTAGCGCGTCGGAGAACACGTCGAAAGGAAGGGTGCCGGCCAACTCGGCGCCGTAGATGTAACCGCCCTTGGTATTGACCTGCCCGAACAGAATGCCGTCTGTGCTGACCGGCGGAAGGTTGGTTGGAGGCGGATAGCCGCTGTAGTCGAACGCGGTGAACCCGCTCGCGATGTAGCGGTCCATGTGCTTGTAGAA
Source organism: Sphingomonas sediminicola (assembly GCF_049991885.1). Classification (NCBI taxonomy): domain Bacteria; kingdom Pseudomonadati; phylum Pseudomonadota; class Alphaproteobacteria; order Sphingomonadales; family Sphingomonadaceae; genus Sphingomonas; species Sphingomonas sediminicola. Next base: position 2,714,416 of record NZ_CP178916.1, on the reverse strand, counting down.
AGTCTGGAGCGCGATGTAGCCCTTCGACCCGAAATACTTCTCGAAGTTCAGGTCGACGCCCGTCGCCGCATACGGCTTCAGGTCGGGATTGCCGCCGTCACCCCGGATGATACCGCCAAGGGATAGATCGGTGAAATAATTGAAGTTGTTGGCCATGTCCGGCATCCGAGGACGGATGTGCTGCTTGGATGCAGCGAACCGGATGATGAAGTCGTTCGGCATCCGGAACGACAGGTTCAGGCTGGGAAGGACTTCCCAATACTTTCGGCTCTTCGTGCTCGAGATGAGTCCTGACACGCCGCTCGCCCCGACCAGGCCTGTCGAGCTCTGGTCCGTGTGAACGAACTGCACACCAACGTTGCCGGTCAGTTCCGTGCTTCCGAGCTGCGCATTGATCACGCCCATGACGTACGGCGTCCACAGCTTTTCGCTGACCTTGTAGGCCTTCTGGTCGCCCCAGGGAGCCGGCACCACGTCGAGCACTCCGGCGTCGATCAGGTCGCGCGGATCGTAGGTCAGGATCGGCCCGATGCCGCGATCCAGTTCCACGGGATCGAGGATTAGATCCGATGGAACGGCGATCTCGTCCACGCCGCCCGCCGGGGTCAGATAGGCCTCGACCGCACGAAGCTTCTTGCTGCGATCAGTATAGCTCACGCCGAGCTTCACTGAACTCAGGAAGGAGTCGAGCTCGCGTTCGATCTCGAAATGAGCCTGCTTGAGGTCGTCTCGGGTCTTGCGAAGGTTGTCGTAGCCTGCCTGATTGATCGGCCCGTTGAACCAGCCCCAACCCTGGACGTCTGTGAGCATAATCATGTTCGGGTCCGAATAATCGAGGTTCGGGCTGAAGACAGGACCTTCGTCAGTCCAGCTGAAATCGATGTTGTCGGAGGCTCCGCTGCGCCCGCGGCCAGTACCGACTGTCGTCTGGAGGAACCGATCGCTGCGATCGGTGCGCGACCAGCTGAGGTCGGCGAATCCTCTCCATCCGCTGTGGCTGTCGAACGCGAGGTTCCAGCCGACGGAATAGAGGTCGGCGTCGCGATCGTTCGCATAGTTCTCGACGATGCCGAAAACGTTGTTGAAAGTGCCGCCGGTAACGAGGCCGTCCTCGGTGGTGACGTTGGTCAGCGGGAAATTGCCGAACGCCGGAAACTCGAACCCGCGCTGGTTCACGTGATCCTTGAAGTTCGAATAGAAGGCATCGACGGTCGTGGAAATATTGTCGCTCAGACGAGCCTGGATGGTACCGTTGATTCCGAGGCGCTTGAGGTCGCTGGATTCGACCCACATCTTCGTTCCGTTGAAGATCTGGCTGGAATCGGTCGAGCTCAGGTTGGAATAGCCCCAGGAATTCCAGTCCTTCGTCTGATAGGGCTCGTTCGTGTAGGACGCCGACAAGGCGATGCCGACATCGCCGTTGCCGAACTGGTCGACGTAGGTGCCGTACACGCGATAGCCCAGGTCGTGAGAATCAGGCTGCAGCTTCTGGTCGACGTAGCTCCCGCGCGCTCCCACCGCGATGATGCGCTTGCCGGCATCGAGCGGGCGGATCGTGCGAAGGTCGATCGTGCCGACGAGGCCCTGGCTGGTCAGATTTGCCGCCGGGGTCTTGTAGACGACGACCTGGTTCAGGATTTCAGACGGGAACTGGTCGAACTCGACCGCGCGCGAGTCATTCGTCGTGGTCTGTTCACGGCCATTCAGCGTCGTCACGGAGAAGTCCGGACCAAAGCCACGGATGGAGATGATGTTGGCGCGGCCCTGTGCACGCTGCGCCGAAATGCCCGGAAGGCGAGCAATCGATTCGCCGATGCCATTGTCCGGAAGCTTGCCGATATCTTCCGCGGTGACCGCTTCGACGACCTGGTCGGTCCGCTTCTTCGTGGATGTGGCGCTGGCGAGAGCGGCGCGGAAGCCCGTGACGACAATCGCCTTGTCCTCGCTGGCAGGCTCCTGAGCCGCCGCTTGATCGGTCGTTTCCTGCGCCGCTGCGGCCGTTGTGTCTGCCGGCTCAGTCGTTTCGGTTTGCGCGCTTGCGGGCGTTGCGGCCACGAAGCTCAATGCGAGCGCAAGCGGGCTCGCCGCGGCGGCCAGACGCAGGCGCGAAGACGTGATGATCATCGATTTCGTTCCCCTGATTCACGGCGTTTCGCCGCGACGACTTCCTGTTGGGCATGAAGCCCTCTCCCGAAGATGAGGGATATCAGAGGTTTCAGCCTGCGGAACGGGGTCCGCGCCTATACATACGTATTCAGCCCGCCTAATCTGCTCCGAGGGGAGAAGATGCAGAGGCGGCCGACCTCATTCGACATCGCAGCGCTTGCCGGCGTGTCGCAGCCGACGGTCTCGCGCGCCCTCAACAATAGCCCGTCGGTCAGCGCCGAAACCCGCGCACGCGTCCTCGCCGCCGCAGAACAGCTCAATTACAAGGTCGACAAGAATGCGTCGGGACTCCGGCGCAGCCGCTCAAGGACCCTCGCTCTGCTCTTTGAGGAAGCGACGGCCGACGATAACCTCATCAACCCGTTCTATCTGTCGATGCTCGGCGCGATGGTCCGCAAGTGCGCGGACACGGGGTACGACCTGCTCATTTCGTTCCAGCAGCTCTCGTCCGACTGGCACGTCGATTATGCCGACACGCACAAGGCGGACGGGCTCATTCTCCTTGGCTATGGCGACTACTTCCAGTCAGAGCCCCTACTTCATCGGCTGGTCGATCGCGGCACGCATTTCGTCCGCTGGGGATCCACTGGCGGATCCCAGCTTGGAGCAACGGTCGGCTCGGACAACGAGCAGGGCGGCTTCGATGCGACGGAGCATCTCTTGCAGAGCGGACGCCGGAAGGTCGCCTTCATCGGCACTGTCCGCCCCGGCTTCCAGGAATTCCACGACCGCTGGCGCGGCTATTGCCGGGCGCTAAAGGCTGCAGGCATCGAGCCGGACGACAGCCTCTGCGTCGATGCCGAGCCGAGCGAACAGGCGGGGCGCGATGCCGTCGATGAGCTCCGCCGACGCAACGTGGAATTTGATGCAGTGTTCGCCGCCAGCGATGTCGCTGCGATCGGCGCGATGCACGCGCTTCAGAAACTCGGCCGGGCGATACCGGAGGAGGTCGCGATCGTCGGCTTCGACGATATTCCCGCTGCAAGCCTTTCGAGCCCGCCCTTGAGCACCGTGCGCCAGGACTCCCGCAAAGCCGGTGAGAGACTGGTGGAAGCAGCCGTGGAGGCCGTCGAGTTCGGGACCGCACGCAACCAACTGCTGCCGGTCAAGCTGGTGATCCGGGACTCGAGCCGGCCCGCCTGACCGGGCGAATTGTCCAACGCCGATTGTTCTGCCAGCTTGTGCGCGAGCGCATGAGGGAGAGAGCATGCCTGTGAGCGAAAAACCCCGGCAGAGTCTCGCCGGGCTCTGGAATATTTCCTTCGGTTTCTTCGGCATCCAGATCGGCTTCGCGCTCCAGAACGCGAACATGTCGCGGATATTTCAGTCGTTGGGGTCGAGCCTGGACGATCTTCCGGCCTTGTGGGTCGCCGCCCCGCTGACCGGGCTGCTTGTCCAGCCGATCATCGGGCACATGTCCGACAAGACCTGGCTAGGCCGGCTTGGGCGGCGGCGTCCTTACTTCCTGACGGGCGCCATACTCGCCGCTCTTTCGCTACTGCTCATGCCGCTATCGCAAGTGCTGCTGATGGCCGCCTTGCTGCTGTGGGTGCTGGACGCCAGCCTCAACATTTCGATGGAGCCATTTCGCGCTTTTGTCGGCGACATGTTGCCGCGCGACCAACACACTGCGGGCTATGCGGTCCAAACCGCGTTTATCGGCGCAGGCGCCGTGGTTGGCTCGATCTTCCCGTACCTGCTCGAACATTGGGGCGTCGCGAATGAGGCCGGGGCTGGCCAGATCCCCGATACCGTTCGCTACAGCTTCTGGGCCGGTGGCGTCGCACTGTTCGCGGCGGTGATGTGGACGATCGTCACCACCCGCGAATATTCGCCTGAAGAGGTGAGCGCGTTCGATGACGGTGAAATCGCGCATGACGGGACCGTAACCATCCGTGCACTCGCTGCGCGAACGCTCACTACCAGCATCGTCTGGATCGCGGCTGGCGCCGCCATTGTTGCCGGCACCGACGCCTTCGGTCTTGAGAAAGAAGTCTATCTGCTCGGCGGCCTGCTGATCGCCTATGGCTTGGCATCGATCGTCGGAATCCAGATGGCGAGGGGCGGCCGATCTTCGAACATGCTGTCAAGCATCGTCGGTGACTTTTCGGGCATGCCGCCGCTGATGAAGAAGCTCGCGCTGGCGCAATTCTTCAGCTGGTCGGCCCTGTTCATCATGTGGATCAACACCACGCCGGTAGTCGCGCAATATTTCTTCAGCTCGGCCGACGCGAATAGCGCCGCCTACCAGGAAGGCGGCAATTGGGTTGGCGTACTCTTTGCGACCTACAACGGCGTTGCCGCAATCGCAGCGCTGACGATCCTGCCATTCCTCGCGCGTCGAATTGGCAAGGTCAAGACGCACATCATCGGGCTGCTTTGCGGCGCGCTCGGCTACGCGAGCTTCTTCCTGTTCAAGAATGCCAACCAGCTGTTGATCGCAGAAGTCGGTGTCGGCATCGCCTGGGCGTCGATCTTGGCAATGCCCTACGCCATCTTGGCTTCGAACCTGCCGCAGAAGAAGCTCGGCATCTACATGGGGCTGTTCAACGTCTTCATCGTCGTGCCCCAGTTGCTGGTCGCAACAGTGATGGGCTCGATCATGAAGGCGTTCTTCCCGGACGAGCCGATCTACACCATGGCCTTTGCAGCCGCTGTCATGGCGCTGGCTGCGCTGGCGATGACCCGCGTGAGTGAGGAGAAGGCATGAGCGACGAAGAGCAAATCGGCGCAGTTATCGACGAAATGTACGCGATGATTTCCGGTCCCGCGGGCCCTCGCGACTGGTCGCGACAGCGGAACAGCTTCCTGCCGGAAGCGAGGCAGGTCCGTACCTGGGTCGACGAGCAGGGGCGTCCGGAAATGAAGATGATGGGCCTCGACGACTATGCGGAGAACACGACGCCCTTTTTCACGACCAACAACTTCTACGAGATCGAGACGGCTCGCCGGATCGATGTGTTCGGCAACATGGCTCACGTCTGGAGCAATTACGAGGCGCGGACGTCGCTCGACGATGCCGAGCCCGAGCGTCGCGGAATCAACTCTATCCAGCTCTTCCGCCACCCCGAGGAAGGCTGGAAGATCATCTCGATGATCTGGGACAACGAGCGCTAAGCGGGGACGAACTTCAGGGCGAGCCCGTTCATGCAATAGCGAAGACCGGTCGGCCTTGGGCCATCGTCAAACACATGGCCCAAATGCCCGCCGCAACGGCGGCACAGCACCTCGGTTCGCTCCATGAACAGGCTGTGATCGGCTCTCGTCAATATTGCATTCGGCAAGGGACGGAAGAAACTTGGCCAGCCAGTGCCGCTGTCGAACTTCGTCGCCGAACTGAACAAAGGTAGGCCGCATCCGGCGCAAGCGAAGGTCCCGCGTCGATGCTCCTTGTTGAGCGGGCTGGAATAGGGCCGCTCCGTTCCAGCCTCGCGCAGGATGCGATAGCGCTCGGGTCCGAGACGTTTTCGCCAGTCACTGTCGCTTAGCGCGAATTCGAAGCTCCTGCTCGCGCCATTGGCTCGTCCAACGGACAAGAAAGTCAGCGCCGCTCCGGCGGCTCCGGCGACGCCGATGAAGGCCCGCCTATTGATGTTCGTAAGTTCAGTCATCTGAACTCAGATTCGCGCCATCACCCAAAAAAGTTACAGGCTAATATGCGGAGACCACTCGTCCTACGCACTCGCCGAGCCCGATCCGCACTGCGCCCTCACGCTCACACCAGGCGCGTAGCGTCACCTCATCGCCATCTTCAAGGAAGCTACGCTTCTCGCCGGATTGCAGCTCGATCGGCTGCTTCCCGCCGCGGCTGATCTCGAGCAGCGAGCCCAGACCTTGATCGCTGTCATTCGACAGCGTCCCTGTGCCGATCAGGTCACCCGGCTGGAGGTTGCAGCCGTTCGACGAATGGTGGGTCACGATCTGCGCCGCGCTCCAGTACATCGCCGAATCCGCCCGGCCGCGCGACAGCACATGAGGCGCCTGGCGCTGCTGCCGCATCTTCTCGGTGGAAAGCGTAACCTCGAGCTGAATGCTCAGCCCCCCGCTCTGACGGTCGGCATCATTGCTCAAATAAGGTAGCGGGTCGGGATCGCCTTCCGGCCGCGGCGGCATCGGCGTGCGGAACGGCGCAAGCGCGTCGGCACTGACGATCCACGGCGAAATACTGGTCAGGAAGTTCTTGGCGAGGAAGGGCCCGAGCGGCTGATATTCCCACGCCTGCAGATCGCGCGCGGACCAGTCGTTGAGCAGGCAATATCCCGCGATGTGCTGACCGGCTTCGCCGATCGGAATCGGCTGGCCGAGGTCGTTCCCCCGCCCAATCCAGATGCCGAGCTCCAGCTCGTAATCGAGACGCCGGCTTGGCCCATATTCCGGAGCATCGGCCTCCGGAGGCTTGCGTTGGCCTCTGGGCCGGACCACCGGCTCGCCCGATGCCCGTACCGAGCTTGCACGGCCATGATAGCCGATCGGCACATATTTGTAGTTCGGAAGCAGCGGATTGTCCGGCCGGAACTGCTTCCCGACGTTCGTCGCGTGGTGAATCCCGACGTAGAAGTCGGTGTAATCGCCGATCAGGCAGGGCAGGTGCATCCGCACTTCGCTCTGGCCGATCAGGTTTATCTCGACATCGTCGCGATAGCGTTCGTCGCTCAGGATTTCGGACAAGCGCTGGCGCAACGCGCGATGCGCTTCCGGACCGCGCGACAACCAGGCGTTGAGGATCGGCTGCGACAAATCCTCGCGCCACTCCTCATCGAGAAGGTCGGCTGATGCAGTGAGGTCGAGAATATAATCGCCGATCGCGACCCCGGGCCGCCGAAGACCCTTCGCCTCCGAGAAGATTCCGATCGGTAGGCTCTGGATCGGAAAGTCGCTGCCGGGCTCAGCGCCCTCAACCCAGCTGGCGAGCTTCGGATCGTGCGTCTGGTCCAATGTCATTACCGCAACTTCGCCTTTGGGAAGCCCGCCCAGGCTTCGTCATAATCGGGCTGCGCTCGGTCGAGCGCGAACTGTGTCGGCCGGTACGGCCAGCAAGTCTCGACCATGAAGGCGAGCGTGCTTTCGATCTTGGCCGGCTTCAGCTCGGCCTCGCTCGCTTTCTTCCAGCTTTCGACATCGGGACCGTGCCCGCTCATCAGGTTGTGCAACGACAGACCCCCGGGTGCGAAGCCCTCTGCCTTCGCGTCATATTCACCGTAGATCAGCCCCATTGCCTCGCTCATCACGTTGCGGTGGAACCAGGGCGGCCGGAACGTGTCCTCGGCGACCATCCAGCGCGGCGGAAAGATCACGAAATCCGCGTTCGCCCTGCCCGGCACGTTGCTCGGGCTGGTCAGCACCGTGAAGATCGACGGATCAGGGTGGTCGTAGCTGACGGTACCGATCGTGTTGAAGCGGTTCAGGTCGTAGCGGCACGGAACGTAATTCCCATGCCAGCCGACCACGTCGAGCGGCGAATGATCGAGCGTCGTCGTCCACAGGCTGCCCAGATATTTCTGGATGACCTCGGTCGGTTCGTCGCGGTCCTCGTAGGATGCGACCGGCACCTCGAAATCGCGCGGATTGGCGAGGCCGTTTGCGCCGATCGGGCCAAGGTCAGGAAGGCGAAAAGGAAGGCCGTGGTTCTCGGCGACATATCCGCGCGCCTCGCCGTCCAGCAGCCTGACGCGGAACCTCACGCCTCTCGGAATCAGCGCAATGTCGCCCGGACCCGCTTCGATTCGGCCGAGCTCGGTCTGCAGCTCGATCGGGCCTTCCTGCGGGATGATCAGCAGCTCGCCGTCCGCGTTGATGAAGACGCGGCTCTCCATGTTCCGCTGGGCCCGGTAGAGGTGCACCGCTACGCCTTCGAGATCCGACGGATCGCGGTTTGCGAGCATGGTCACCATGCCGTCGACGAAATCGGCGCCGGAAGGAAGGTCGCCGGGAGGGTTCCAGCGCAAGCGATTGGGCGCGAGCGGCTGCTTCACCGTCCCCGGCGCAAACAGCTTCGCGCCTTCATAACGCACGAACGGACGATGGTCCGCCGTCGGTCGCAGGCGGTAGAGCCAACTCCGCAGGTTCTCGTGACGAGGTGCCGTGAAGGCGCTCCCGGACAATTGTTCGGCGTACAGGCCGAAGGCCGGCCGCTGCGGGCTGTTCCGGCCCTTCGGGAGTGCGCCCTCGACAGCTTCGCTTTCGAAATGGCCGCCAAAGCCGCTCATGTAGCGGAGATCCGTACCCTGCATCGGGCCGCGTTAGAACTTGGAAGCGACAAGTTCAAACGGGCGCAGCCCCTGTTGGAACTGCGCCCGAGCCGCGCGGGACTCGCCTACCGCGCGTTTTGGTCGACCTAGTTGACGTTGACGTTGATCTGGTCGGGGACCTTTACCTCGGTCTTGCTCCCGAAGCCCAGCTGATCACGGAAAAGGAAGAGCAGGACCAATACGACGATTATCAGCAGGACCACGGCGAGGACGCCTCCTCCGCCGCCACCGCCGTCAGTCTCGATTACGGTCGTGCGTTCCACTTCGTCACGATCGTCGGCCATGGCATTACTCCCTGTTACTCTGTTGTTATGGCGAAACGAACGAAGCTCGCGGACTGCGGTTCCGATGTCCGGCACGGAACCTTTGCGCTATGAGCGCCTTACGTCCTGCAGTTCGAGCACAAGCAAAGAGGAGACGGGGATGAGCAGCCTGGATCAAGTCCGCGAGCATATGCAGGTTATTGATGCCGAGGGCACGCCGCTCGGAAAGGTCGACAAGATCGAGGGCGACCGGATCAAGCTTACCCGTGACAGCAGCGGTGCCGGCTCGCATGAAGGTCATCACCACTTCATCCCGGCGGGGCTGGTCGCGGACGTCGAAGGCGAAACCGTTCGCCTCTCGGCGCGGATCGATGCGGTCGAAAGCATCTTTCAGACCGAAGAGGGCGGCGAGAACAGCTAGGCTCGTCCCCCGTCCGCGGGAGCAAGCTCCCGGCAGGGAAATCGTTCGCGGAAGTGGCGATTGAAGTGTGCGCCCTTTGAAAAGGCGCCACGAAATGCCTGCACGTCCTCTGGGGGAACGTCCGAGTAAATGTACCGGCGGCCTCTCACGAACTCGACCGTGAGCTCGCGGGACCCGGGAGCATAAAGAAAACGGCGGATGACGGTCGACGGCATGGAGCGATAAACGCGCAGGGCGCGGAACTTGTCGCATGACGGCGTCGGTGCGAACGGCTAATCGGCAGCCATGCCGCAAGCCATCCTTCACGATTACTACCGATCTTCCGCCTCCTATCGCGTCAGGATCGCGCTGAACATCAAAGGCGTCGAATACGAGCGCCGGCCGGTGAACCTGCTCGAGGGCCAACAGCAGTCCGATGAGTATCGCGCACTGAACCCGCAGGGGTTCGTTCCGATGCTCGAGATCGACGGTCACCGGCTGGTCCAGAGCCTGGCGATCATCAACTACCTCGACTTGCGGTTTCCCACTCCGCCCCTGATCCCTACGCCTGCCGCCGAGCGGGCGCATGTGGTGGCCATGGCGATGATGGTCGCTTGCGACATCCATCCATTGAACAACCTTCGGGTTCTCAAATATCTGAAGAACGAGCTCGGCCATTCCCAGGAAGAGGTCGATGCGTGGTACGCGCACTGGATCAGCGAGGGCTTGCCGGCGTTGGAAACTTTCGCCGCGCCGAGAGCTGGGACGTTCCTCTTCGGCGATGCGCCGACCGCGGCCGACGTCTGCCTGGTTCCGCAGCTTTTCAACGCTCGCCGCTTCAACGTTCCGCTTGACGGCTACCCGACGCTGGTGCGAGCCGATGAGAACGCGAACCGGCTGGAGGCTTTCGCGGCCGCCCATCCGGACCGGCAGGAGGTGCCACAATGAACCGCGTGGACTCGATCAATCGCGGAATGAACGACACGAAGCCGATGGAGTCGGTCGAAATCCCGTCGCTCCGGGGCAAAGTCAGCGACGAAGAATGGGCGATCCGCGAAGACCTCGCCGCAGCCTATCGCTTGGTAGCCCACTACGGTTGGGACGACCTCATCTTCACCCACCTTTCGGCGCGCATCCCGGGGCCGGAACATCACTTCCTGCTCAATCCCTACCAACTGATGTTCGAGGAAGTGACGGCCTCGTCGCTCGTGAAGGTCGACGTCAACGGCAATCCGGTCGAGCCGACGCCGTTCATCACCAATCCCGCAGGCTTCACCATCCACTCGGCGATCCACATGGCGCGAGAAGATGCACACGCCGTGATGCACCTCCACACGCCTGCGGGGCAGGCGGTATCCGCCCATCAGGAAGGTCTCCTTCCGCTGACACAGACGGCGATGCTGATCCGCGGTGAAGTGTCGTTCCACGATTATGAAGGCGTCGCAGTCGACCTCGACGAGCGCGACCGGCTGGTCGCGGACCTGGGCACGAAGAATGCGATGATCCTGCGCAACCACGGCACGCTCGCGGTCGGCAAGAACGTCGGCGAGTGCTTCATCCGCCTCTACTATTTGGAGCGGGCCTGCCAGGCGCAGATCATGGCCCTCTCGGCCGGCGACCAGATCAACAGACCGCCACAGGGTGCTCCGGAAATCACGGCGCAGCAGGGTGCGGTCGGGCTACCGCTTGCGGCGAACTTGTTGGCATGGCCGGCGCTCAAACGGAAAGCGTATCGCCTCGATCCCAAGTTCGCGACCTGAAGGCTGAATGCGGAAGGCGGCTAACGTCGACGACTATCGCGAGCTTGCGCGAGCTCGCCTTCCGCACTTCCTGTTCGAATATCTTGACGGCGGTTCTTACGACGAAGTGACTCTCGCCGCGAACATGCGGGATCTGCGCGACGTTACACTCCGCCAACGCGTTCTACGTGACGTTTCGAAGATAGATCTGACGACCGAACTATTCGGCCAGAAATGGTCCTTGCCGGTTGGCCTTTGCCCGATCGGGCTTGCCGGAATGTATGCCCGCCGAGGAGAGGTGCAGGCAGCGCGAGCAGCCCGCGCGGCTGGCGTTCCATTCACATTATCGTCGCTGAGCGTCTGCCCCGTTCGGGAGATCGCCGGCGAGCTTCAATCGCCCTTCTGGCTCCAGCTCTACATCATCAAGGATCGAGGCTTTGTCCGCGACCGGCTCGCGCAGGCTGGTGAAGCGAAGTGCGGCGCCCTGCTGCTGACCGTCGACCTTCCTGTCTCTGGTAGTCGCTACCGGGATCACCGGTCGGGGCTTTCGGGAGGCACGCGGATGCGGCGCGCCATTCAGGCGCTTACTCGTCCCCGCTGGGCTTGGGATGTGGGGTTGCAAGGGCGGCCGCACAGCCTCGGCAATCTCGAACCAGTCCTCGGCAAGGACACCGGCCTCGAAGATTATTTCGGCTGGATCGGCGCTAATTTCGACCCATCGATTACCTGGGACGACGTCGACTGGGTCCGCGCAAATTGGGACGGACCCTTGATCATCAAGGGCATACTCGAGCCTGACGTAGCCCGGGCAGCCGTGACCAACGGTGTCGACGGCATCGTCGTCTCGAATCACGGAGGCCGTCAGCTCGACGGAGCATCGTCGACCGCTCGCGCCCTGCCCTCGATCGCCGAGGCCGTCGACGGCAAACTCCCGATCCTCGTCGACGGAGGCGTTCGCTCAGGCCTCGATGTCGTCCGGATGATCGCGCTCGGTGCCGACTTCGTCCTAATCGGACGAGCGTGGGCTTACGCGCTGGCGAGCCGTGGCGAAGCCGGCGTAACGCACGTGCTCAAGCTGATCGAAGCAGAAATGCGCGTCGCAATGGCGCTAACGGGGTGCACTACGATCTCCGGGATCAACGCGGAGATCATCGATCCGCGTCAGCGGTGAATGGTCGGGGAGAGAGGATTCGAACCTCCGGCCCCTGCCTCCCGAAGACAGTGCTCTACCAGGCTGAGCTACTCCCCGACCGGAACCCGCTTTGAGTTGCGACCGGCGGTCGCGGCGGGAGCCAAGGCCGCGGCTAGATAGATGGGGGAATCGGCAAGCGCAACCCGGCAATCACCGGCCGAGGGCAGACAGCCAATCTTCGACCCGGACGAACTTCTCGCGCGGACTTCCCGGCCGGGCCTGTCCCACCTCGGTTTCCTCAATTTTCCGCCAATCGTCATAGTCGGTCGGCATGATTCCGCGTTCGTTGAGCAGCCGCTTGAGGCCTTCCGCGCCCGCGCGGTCGCTGTTGGCGGCCGCCGGCATGGCCGTCGCAACCTGCTCCGCAACTTCGTAACCGTCGGGGCGGTTGGTCCCGATCGTCCCGGTCGGGCCCCGACGAGCCCAGCCGACCGCATACAGCCGGTCACCAATGATCCCGCCTTCGTTGCGAAATTTTCCGCCACGCTCGTCGTAGGGGACGCCTGCCATCTGCGGCGTCGAATATCCGATCGCAGTGATCACCAACGACGCGGGCACTTCATAGGTCTCGCCAGTGCCCCTCGCCGCGCCATTCTCGTCGAGCTCGGTGCGCTCGACGATGATCCGCTCTGCCTTGCCGTTACCCTCGATCCGCAGCGGCTTGGCGAAGAAATCGAAGACCATCCGCTTCGGCTTGGCCGGGTCAGCCGGCGTTCCCGCGAACTCCCGCAGGATCGTGATCGACTTGCGGTGCCCCGGCTCGAGCGCATCGTCGGCCTCCATGGGCGGGAAGTCGGCGGCGTCCACGACCGGCGACGCCTCTTCCAGGTGGCCAAGCTCGCCGAGTTCCTTCGGGGTCATCGCGATCTGGTGCGGTCCGCGCCGGCCGAGGATTGTAACCGTGCGGATCGCCGATCCGTCGAGCGCCTCCAGCGCGTGCCCGACGATGTCCGACCCTTCGAACTCATGCGGGGTCTTCGACAGGATCCGCGCGCAATCGAGCGCGACATTGCCGTTGCCGATAACCGCCGCATGCGTGCCGCCCAGCGGTGGATCGAGGTCGGCAAACTCGGGATGACCGTTGTACCAGCCGACAAATTCGGCAGAGCCGACGACGCCAGCAAGATCTTCGCCGGGAATGCCGAGCTTGCGATCATGCGGCGCCCCGATCGCGAGGATCACGGCGTCGTAGAGTTCGAGCAGTTCCTCGACCGATACATCGCGGCCGACCGTCACATTACCTATGAAGTCGACGCCGGGCTCGTCCGCCACCTTGTCGTAGCGCTTGGACACGGCCTTCAGCGACTGGTGATCAGGCGCAACTCCGAACCGGATCAGGCCGTACGGAACGGGATAGCGGTCGAGGATGTTGATCCTTGCCTTGTCCCCGTACGTCTTGCTCAAAGCCTCCGCAGTGTAAAAGCCCGCTGGGCCGGAGCCGACGACCGCGAAATGGCGCATGCAGCAATCAGTCCTTCTTGCTCTTGTCTTCCAGTAGAAGATCGCGGCCCTTCATATTCAGGGCCGCCTCGATCGGCGCGGCAAAGAACGCCAGCATACCCGGAAGCATCACCCGGCAGCGAACCTTCGTCTCTTCGACATCGATCAAGGCGGCGACTTTCTGCCCCATTGCCGTGATGTCGAGATTGAGCTGGTCGCCCACCCATTTGGAACTCACCTGCGCAGCGCCGCCCGGGATATGATCCTCAAGCCTGTGTACGTTGCCGGCGATACGCCGCCGCGCTTCCTCCCGGCCCAGCTTGTGCGGCAGCTCGACTTCGACCGGGCGCTCCATTGCTGCGACGATGGGCTGGCATTCAGCGCTTTGCAAGCCGCCGGGTAGGAGTATCATGGGCGCAATGCGTTGGATCGTGAGCCTTTTGCTATTCGTCGCGGCCCCGGCCGCTGCCCAGATGACGGTCTATCCTCCGTCTTCGAATGCCGTGCCGGTGCCGATGCATGCCGGCTGGAACCCCGCCGCCGACTACATCTCGATCGGCCAAGACGAGCCCGGCTACCGCAGCTGGTACGCGGCGGGACCAAGGCATGCGGGGGCGGTAAAGTCCTTCAATGCCTACCTGACCGAATGGGGTGTTTCCGGCATCCTTCCGACCTGGCAGATTCTGCGCACGGCGACGTCCTGGCAGCGGTGCGGTGGAGCGCCGTTCGAGGTCCCGCCGACGACCGAGTGGCCGCACATCGTTCAGACGCTTCGCTACATAAAGGATTACGTCGTCCCAACCGTGGGCCCGGTCGAGGCCGTGTCCGCTTACCGCAACCCAAATCTAAACGTCTGCGCGGGTGGAGCTCCCGAGAGCGCGCACAAGCATTATTCGGCGATCGACATGGTCCCGCTCCGGCAGACGACGCGCGAGGAGCTGATGCGGAAGCTGTGCGCGGTCCATGCCCGGCGCGGCACGGATTATTCGGTCGGGCTCGGCTTCTACGCCTTCCTGCGCTTCCATGTGGATACGACCAAGTACCGGCGCTGGGGTGCTGATCCCAACGTTGCCAGTTGCCCGGCGATCATCAAGCCGAGCGATCTGGCGTCGGTAACGATGGGTCCGCAGACTCAGCCAACCGCCGAACCGGCGACGACGATCGGCGCAAAGGTCGTCTATGCGCCTCACGGAACAGACCCTTTGGCACCAACGCCCGTTTCAACGGACACCCAGCCCTAGCATCCTGTCCCTTGAGTGGTTTAACGGCCACACCATATCGGCCCCAAGGCAGAGGGGTGTTTAATGGATCTCGAAAAACTCACTGATCGAGCACGCGGTTTTCTTCAGGCGGCCCAGACGATCGCCGTCCGCGAGCATCATCAGCGGATCGCGCCAGCGCATTTGCTGAAGGCGCTGCTCGACGACGAGCAGGGAATGGCTGCCGGCCTAATACAAACGGCTGGCGGAGACCCCAAAGCGGCGAAGCGCGAAGTCGATGCGCTGGTCGCGAAGATTCCGGCCGTTACCGGAAGCGGCGCGACGCAAGCGCCTGCGCTCGACGGCGACACCATCCGCGTCCTCGACCAGGCAGAGCAGATCGCCCAGAAGGCAGGCGACAGCTACGTGACGGTCGAGCGGATCCTGCTCGCCATGGCGCTAGCGAAGGGCACCGACGTCGGGACCGCACTTCAGAAATCGGGACTCACTCCTCAGAACCTCAATGCTGCTATCGACAAGCTTCGTGGCGGCCGAACCGCGGACACGCAGTCGTCCGAGGATCGCTACGACGCGCTCAAGAAATATGCCCGCGATCTCACTGAGGCTGCGCGCGAGGGCAAGCTCGACCCGGTGATCGGCCGAGACGAGGAAATCCGCCGGACAATCCAGGTTCTCGCCCGCCGTACCAAGAACAATCCGGTGCTGATCGGCGAGCCGGGCGTCGGCAAGACCGCGATTGCCGAAGGGCTCGCACTCCGCATCACCAACGGCGATGTTCCCGACGGCATCAAGGACAAGCGCCTGCTTGCCTTAGACCTCGGCGCCATGGTCGCCGGCGCGAAATATCGCGGCGAGTTCGAGGAACGCCTCAAAGGCGTCCTCGACGAGGTGAAGCAAGCCGCTGGCGAGATTATCCTCTTCATCGACGAGATGCACACGCTCGTCGGTGCCGGCAAAGCCGAGGGCGCGATGGACGCCGGCAATTTGCTGAAGCCGTCGCTCGCACGCGGCGAGCTTCACTGCATCGGTGCGACGACGCTCGACGAATATCGCAAATATATCGAGAAGGACGCTGCTCTGGAGAGGCGCTTCCAGCCGGTGTTCGTCGGCGAGCCGAGCGTTCCCGACACTATCTCGATCCTTCGCGGGCTCAAGGAGAAGTACGAGCTTCACCACGGCGTGCGGATCACCGATGGCGCCCTGGTTGCCGCGGCGACGCTTTCTAACCGCTACATCACTGACCGCTTTCTGCCTGACAAGGCGATCGACCTGATGGACGAAGCCGCGAGCCGCATCCGCATGGAGGTCGAATCCAAGCCCGAGGAAATCGAGAACCTCGACCGGCGCATCATCCAGCTCAAGATCGAGCGAGAAGCGCTGAAGAAGGAGCAGGATGCGGCCTCGAAGGACCGGCTGAAGAAGCTCGAAGAGGAACTCGCGAACCTCGAGCAGCAGTCATCCGAACTTACGCAGCGCTGGCAGGCCGAGAAGGACAAGATCAGCGCCGAGGCGAAGATCAAGGAGCAGCTCGACGCCGCCCGCATCGAGCTGGAGCAGGCGCAGCGCAACGGTGACCTGGCGAAGGCTGGCGAGCTTCAGTACGGGCGCATCCCCGAATTGGAGAAGCAGCTCTCCGAAGCGCAGGCGGCCGTGAAGGGCGCAATGCTCCGTGAGGAAGTTACGGCGGAAGACATCGCCTCCGTCGTCAGTCGCTGGACCGGCGTTCCGGTCGAGCGGATGATGGAGGGCGAGCGCGAGAAGCTGCTCCAGATGGAAAAGCTGATCGGCGCCCGGGTCATTGGCCAGGAAGATGCGGTCAAGGCTGTGTCCGCGGCAGTCCGCCGTTCACGCGCCGGCCTTCAGGACCCTAACCGCCCGCTCGGCTCGTTCCTGTTCCTCGGCCCCACCGGCGTCGGCAAGACCGAGCTGACCAAGGCGCTCGCCGAATTCCTGTTCGACGACGCGCACGCGATGGTCCGCATCGACATGTCCGAGTTCATGGAGAAGCACGCGGTTGCACGGCTGATCGGCGCTCCTCCAGGCTATGTCGGATATGAGGAAGGCGGAGTTCTGACCGAAGCCGTTCGCCGCCGCCCCTATCAGGTCGTCCTGTTCGACGAGGTGGAGAAGGCGCACGGAGACGTCTTCAACGTACTGTTGCAGGTCCTCGACGACGGTCGCCTGACCGATGGCCAGGGCCGCACGGTCGACTTCTCGAACACCATCATCATCCTGACGTCCAACCTTGGCTCACAATATCTCGCTTCTCTCGGCGAGGACGAGCCAGCCGAAAAGGTCGAGCCGCAGGTGATGGAGGTCGTCCGCGCCCATTTCCGTCCCGAATTCCTCAACCGCCTCGACGAGATCATCCTCTTCCACCGCCTGTCGGCGGGACACATGGGCCCAATCGTCGATATCCAGGTCGCGCGGCTTCAGAAGCTGCTTGAGGACCGCAAGATCCGCCTCGACCTGACCGATGCCGCCCGCGCCTGGCTGGGCCGCGTCGGCTACGACCCGGTCTACGGCGCCAGGCCGCTCAAGCGGGCGATCCAGAAGTACCTCCAGGACCCGCTCGCGGACAAAATTCTAGCGGGCGAGGTCAAGGACGGGTCGCTGGTACGCGTCGACGAGGGCGATGGCGGGCTGGTGTTCGTTCAGGCCGAGCAATCGGTGCGGGAAGCGGCGGAATAGCTTAGAGCAACACGCCTCGCTGCTCGTCGGCGGCCGCGTAGAAACGGACGATCATTTCCCGCTCGTGCTCGCTGAGATGCGGGTTCCATGTGTCGATAATCAGGATCGCGCGGTCATGACCGCTGCGGTTCCAGGCCTCATGCTCGATGGTGTCGTCGAAGACGAACGCCTCGCCGACACGCCACTCCCGCGTTTCGCCGCCGACCCGGAAACCGCAGCCCTCGGGCACGATCAGCGGCAGGTGAACGATGCTGCGCACGTTGGTTACGCCGGTGTGCGGGGGGATGTGGCTGCCGGCCTTTAGGATCGAAAAAAATACCGCGGGAGCGCGGCCCTCGATGCGGCATAAAGGCAGCGACTCGACCAATTCAGTCGTCCGCGGAGCGCGGGCGCAGGCGTCGTCCATGCGCACGCCTTCCTTCCAGAGATGGAAGGCTCCCCAGTCCAGCGACTTGTCGAGCCTCGACCATTTGTTCGGCGGAACGCCGGGAGGCATCGAGATATAAGGCGCCACGCCGGAATCGCGCTCTGCCAGGATTGCCTGCAGTTCCTTGATGATTTCGGGCGTGGCCGCCTCGAGCTGTTCGAGCCACGGGAAATGCCCTCGATCGAAGAACTCGTCGGCAGGCAAGAACGGGTAGTGCAGCCCCTCGCAATGGTTGGCGTAGATGCCCCGCCTCCCCAGCCAGTGATCCGCCGCAGCCTGCAACCTCCGACGGTCCCGAGTGCTCGCCCCTGAAAGGTCGTCAGCCAGCTTCGCATCGATCGCGTTTGCGAGATGCTGCCGGTGCTTTTGTACGAAGGCTTTCGCGTGGTCGACGATCTGCTCGAGTTCGGGCAACCGGTCGGGAATGCCGGACGAGAGCGCGACCACGGCTCCCCACCTCTTCGCGCCCAAAGCCTCTTCACCCAGACGCTCATGGAGCTCGGCCAGCCGGATCAGCGCCAAGAGGTCCCGCTGGTCGATCGTGAGCACTTTTTCGAGCGCCGCCCGCTCGGCCTCGGAATCCCCAAGCTCACGATGCGCTCGCGCCAAGTTCATCCAGAGCGGCTGTGCCTTCGGGTCCCGGTCGCATGCAATTTCGAAATGAGCGGCCGCCGCTCGCGCGTCCCCCTGGTCCAAAGCGAACAGCCCCAGTGCATTCCGGGCATTCGGCTCCGTTGGGTCGAGTTCGATGACTGCATCGAGATGATGGCGTGCTTTATCGACTTGCCCCGCGTGCATTGCGCGCTGGGCTTCCGCGAGATGTTGCTGAATGCTCCCCGAAGTCATGTCCCGACTTGGAACCGAGCCGGGGATCAGGGTCAAGGGCGCCTCAGCAGGCCGCCCTTCCGCCAGCTCCTGTGTGAGTCACGACGCAGGGACTCTTCTGTGCGCTTTCCAGGGCTTCCCGATCCTCCCGTTTGCGGTCGGCCCATTCAGCCCGAGTTCCGCAGAACCTCTTGGTCGCTAGGCGGCTGCCGGTGAGGACGATATTCTCGCAGATCCGCTCATTGGGATTACCGGTCGAAGTATTAGGTGCCTGATCCTTCTCCGCAAACGCGGGCGTCGAAACCATCGACGCTACGAGGACTAACGCAACGGCCAGACGGCTCAGCATGACGGCGCTCCGATATTCTTGTTGGCGACCACGCTGCACGGGCCAGCGATCTGCTTCTGGATTTGATCCACTGCCTGGCGATCCTGCCGCCTCTGCTCTTCCCACTCCGCGCGCGTCGCGCACACCCGCTTCTTCGCGAGGCGGCTGCCGATCACCGGAATGCTCTCGCAAATCTTCTCGTTGGCGTCGCTGGCCATGCTGGATTGCTGTTGACCGGCCGACGGCGTTGCCGCCACAGCAGGGGTCGCCGCGACAATCACCAACGCAAACAGGCGAACAAGCATAGTCGCCTCCATCGAATGCAATTCATTCGAGCGCGCTCAGTCGGCAGCTCGATTACGCGTGTTGTAAACTCATCTTGTTGCTGCGGCCAACGAATTTTCGACCAACGACAGACGCTTAGCGGTCGGCGGCCTTCTTCTCGGCCTCGACGCTCGCATCCGCATCGACATAGGCTTCCTGCCGCTCCACGCTCCAGTACCGAAGCTCATGCAAGGGAATCCGTGTGCCCGTGACGGCGCAGATGACGTGGTCGCCGTTCGAAAGGACCCTAAACGTCCCGGGGAGATAGTGAAGGCGCGCTGCGCGTCCGGCTCCACTCATCAGCATGTCTTATTCCTCAGGCTCATCGAACAGGCCCCGCTGGGGTGCGACATAGGGTGCCCGGCGCGGGCGCTCAACCCGAGCAGGCTGGCTTGGCGCCGCCCCAGCGGTCGCGTCGACCGTCCCGTCGCCGAAGTGCAGCTTCAGCTCGCGCGCCGCGATGGCATCTGCGGCATGGGTCAGCGTCTTGCCTGCCCGGTCTGTGACGCGCGCAAATCCACGTTTGAGCGGTCTGTCGGGATGAGCGAGCTCGGCCAGTCGCCAGAGGGAAGCCAGTTGGTCTCTCGCCCGCAAGACCCGGTCGGAGAGCAATTCGCTGCGCAGCCGAGGAGCGACCGCGCTGAGGTCCGCGCGAGCATGCGCGGCCCGTGCGGCAAGCGCCCTGGGCAGCCTTCCGACGAGATCATCGACCCGCTGGTTAACGGGTGCAAACAGGGCTTCGGGCTTAGGCCAGCGATGCACCGTCAGGTCGAGCCGCTCCCGCGCGCGCCGTGCATGGACAGTCAGGCAGGACGCCGAGCGCCGCCCCAGATCGTCGACAAGCGCCATCAGGTCCGATCGAACGGGCACCGCGATCTCCGCGGCGGCAGTGGGAGTGGGCGCACGCCTGTCTGAAGCCAAGTCGATCAGGGTCGTGTCCGTCTCGTGACCGACGGCCGAAATCAGCGGGATCGGCGATTCAGCTGCAGCACGGACGACCTCCTCCTCGTTGAAGGCCCAAAGGTCTTCGATCGAGCCTCCACCGCGTGCGACGATCAGGAGATCCGGCCGCGGCACCGGCCCGCCTGTCTCGATCGCGCCGAAACCACGAATGGCCTGCGCCACCTTCGCCGATGCACCCTCGCCCTGCACCGGAACCGGCCAGACGATGACATGCGTGGGGCAGCGGTCCTCCAGTCGGTGAAGGATGTCACGAATCACTGCTCCCGTCGGTGACGTCACGACGCCGATCACGCGCGGAAGGAAGGGCAGCTTGCGCCTGCGCTCCACGTCGAACAGCCCTTCGGCCGCAAGCGCGCGTCTGCGCTTGTCGAGGAGCGCCATGAGCGCCCCCTCCCCCGCCAGCTCCATCCGCTCGACGACGATCTGGTATTTTGAACGCCCCGGGTAGGTAGTGAGCTTGCCGGTGGCGATCACCTCCGCCCCGTCCTCGGGCCGGAACGCGAGCGCCTGTGCGCTCCCCCGCCAGACGACTGCGTCCATGCACGCGCCCTCGTCTTTCAGCGAAAAATAGCAGTGGCCGGACGCATGGCGCTTGAACCCGGAGATCTCGCCGCGAACCCGCACGCGCCCGTAGGACGTCTCGATCGTACGCTTCAGCGACATCGACAGCTCGGTGACCGACAGCGCAGGCGCGTTGTCGCCGGCCTTGGCCTCGGCTAACAGGCCGCTGCCGCTGTCTTCGGGGAGATCCATGAACATCCTGCTGCTGGGTTCGGGTGGACGCGAAGATGCGCTCGCGTGGCGGCTGAGGCAATCGCCCAGCTGCGTCGAGCTTATTGCGGCACCCGGAAATCCAGGCATTGCCCGGTGGGCGGAATGCGTCGCAATCGACCCATGCGATCCGACGGCGGTGACGTCGCTTGCGAAGGAGCGCTCGATCGGTCTCGTCGTCATTGGTCCGGAAGCACCGCTCGTGGCCGGCGTCGGAGATGCATTGCGCGAAGCGGGATTTGCCGTGTTCGGTCCCAATGCAGCAGCAGCTCAGCTCGAAGGCTCGAAGGGCTTTACCAAGGACCTTTGCGCGGCGAACGCGATTCCAACGGCGGGCTATGTTCGGATCGAAACTGCGGCGGCGGCGCACGACGCGCTGAAACAGTTCGGAATTCCGGTCGTCATCAAGGCCGACGGCCTCGCCGCCGGGAAGGGCGTGACCGTCGCCATGAGCCGCCAGGAAGCGGAGGCCGCGATTGATGCCGCCGGTGACGGCCCAATGGTCATTGAGGAGTTTCTCGAGGGCGAGGAAGCGAGCCTGTTTGCGCTGGTCGACGGCGAGACCGCCGTCCCGCTCGCGTCGGCACAAGATCACAAGCGCGTTGGCGAAGGCGATACCGGACCGAACACCGGCGGAATGGGCGCCTACAGCCCGGCGCCAGTCCTCACCACCGAGCTTGAGCAGCAAGCGATGGATGAGATTGTCCGCCCCACCGTTCGGGCACTTGCCGAGGCGGGCACGCCTTTCTCAGGCGTGCTCTACGCCGGCCTGATGCTTACGAGCGAAGGTCCGAAGCTCATCGAATACAATGTCCGTTTCGGCGATCCGGAATGCGAAGCCATCATGCCGCGCATCGAGGGCGACTTCGCCGAGCTGCTTTACGCCGTCGCGACCGGGCGACTGGGCGAGCAGAGGCCGGAGCTGTCGGACAACCACGCGATGACGGTCATCGTCGCCGCCCATGGATATCCGGGCACGCCAAAGGGCGGCGGGCTCATCCGGGAAATCGAGGCTGCCGAGCAGGTGCCCGGCGTGACCGTCTTTCACGCGGGGACCGCGCGTTCTGGAGAGACATTGGTCGCTAAGGGGGGGCGGGTTCTGGCCGTGACCGCCGTGGCTGACACGTTCGCCAATGCCCGGGCGCGCGCGTATCGCGCCGTTGACCAGATCGACTTCGCTGACGGCTTCCACCGTCGCGATATCGGGTGGCGCGAGCTCGAGCGCGCCGAGCCGGCGGTGAGCGAATGAACCTTCTCTGGGATCTCTATTGGCCGGTCCTGACCCTGGCAGTCGTCGCAGGGGTCAACGTCGGCGCAATCGCCTTCCGCAAGCGGGCGCCAAACCAGTTCAGGACGATAAACTGGAGGCGCCGGCGAGTGCTCGTGCTTGCCGGCGGGGCCGCCCTCGTCCTCGCGTTCGGAGCCATCTGGCACGCTCCGGTCGGTAAGGGCGAGCGCTTTGCATCTCAAACCGAGCGCTTTACTCGCAAGGTCCTCGTCGACTGGGAAATGGCACCGGTCACCGCCGTCGTCCCCCGCAATCCGATCAGACGGGCGCTCGTCCTTTCCGGGCCGGCCGACGATTTCCAGCGCAGCGAACTGGTACGAATTCTCAACGATGTTCCGGGCGTGGCCAATGTCTGGTGGGCCGACCGGCCGCCGAATTTCACGCTGCCATTGTTGCTGGAGGTGGAACTTGCGGCGCTTGTCAGCTTTGGCGTTGGGCTGGTGCTGGCGTATCTGCTCGAGCTTCGGCGCCGCTCGAATGCGCAGTGGAGATGGTGATGGATTTTGGTGGGAATCTCTGGCTGATCGTCATCGCGGCGATTGTCGTTCTTATTGTCGCGTGGTTGCTCCTGCGGCCTCGCCAGCGCATTCAGCTGGGCGATTCCACGCCGCTGCGTCCGCACATGTCGAATCCGAGGCCGGAGGCCGAAGGGCGTGGGCTCGCAGGTGAAGCCGCGGCGGCGACGAGCGACGTTGCCGGAGAGATCATCAAAGCGCCGGTTCACCAGGCGCTGGCCGGCGGAGAAGCGCGCGATGAATTCACCAGGATCAAGGGCGTCGGCCCGAAGTTCGCGGATGCGCTCCACGCGCTCGGTTACAATCGTTTCGAGCAGCTCTCGCGCCTAACCCCGGAGGAGCTCGATCGGCTCGACGGGCAGCTCGGGCCGTTCCGCGGCCGACTGCAACGCGACCGTGTCATCGAGCAGGCCGACTATCTTGCGCGTGGAGACACTGACGGCTTCGAAAGCCGCTTCGGCAAGCTCTAGTCCTGCTCGACCTGCGCGGGCTCATGCTCGCGCGAGCGCCGCTTGGGGCGCGAAACGAGCAATTTGTCGATCTTCCGCCCGTCCATGTCGACAACTTCGAACTTCCAGCCGTCGTGGGCGAAGGTCTCGCCGGTCTGCGGGAGCCGCTTGAGGACCGACAAGGCAAAGCCGGCGACGGTCGAATAATCGCGGTCGTGGGGCATGTGCACTCCAAGACGATCGGACAGCAAGTCCGCGCTTGCTGCCCCCGACACCAACCAGCTTCCATCCTCGCGCTCGAACAGATCCGGCTCCTCACCCTCCTCGACATCGTGAGCGAAGGTTCCCGCAAGCGCGGCAAGAATGCTCCCCGGAGTCACGATCCCGTCGAAATGCCCATATTCGTCATGAACTAAGGCGAGCGGTACATCGGCCGACCGGAGCACGACTAACGCGTCCATCGCATCCATCAGGTCGGGAATCACAGGAGCCGAGCGAGTAAGTTCGCGCAAATTGAGTTCTCGCCCGTCGAGAAGCGCCTCGAGCAGGTCGCGAGTTTGAATCACCCCAACGATATTGTCGACTGAACCGTCCGCGACAGGGATGCGGCTGTGCGGAGTGTCCTTCAGCGCGGCGCGGAGATCCTCAGAAGATGTACCTACGTCGACCCAGTCGACATCGGTGCGAGGGGTCATGACCTCGCGAACCGGGCGGTCGGCCAAGCGAACAATGCCGGAAATGATCGCCCGCTCGCTTTCCTCGAGCACGCCGGCCGTCTGCGCCTCCGCGACCACAAGGTGAAGCTCTTCCGCAGTCACCGTGTTCTCGGACTCACGATTGAGACCCAGCATCTTGAAGATCAAAGCGCTTGTGCGGTCGAGAAGCCAGACGATCGGGCGGGTGAGCCACGAAAGCCACAGCATCGGACGGGCAACAATCGCCGCGATCGGCTCAGGCGAACGAAGGGCGAATTGCTTTGGCACGAGTTCGCCGATCACAACCGAAGCGAATGTCGTCAGAATGATCACAACCGCAAAACCGATTGTCTGGGCCGTCTCGGGTGACAGCCCCAATAACGCAACTCGCTCGCCAACAGGCTTGCCGAGAGTCGCTCCCGAATAGGCGCCCGCAAGGATGCCGACCAAAGTGATCCCGATCTGCACGGTCGACAGGAAGCGCCCGGGATTGGCGGCGAGGTCGAGTGCGCATTGGGCGCCGCTGCTCCCGCTCTTTGCCATCGCCTTCAGTCGCGCCTCTCGCGACGAGACAATCGCGAGCTCGCTCATCGACAGGACGCCGTTGAGCAGCACCAGCGCGAGGATGATGACGATATCGAACCAGGGAAGTGGGGAAGGATCGCTCATGGGCGTTGCGTTAAATGCCTAGCAGCGCTTTTGTTCACAAGCGAACATCGATTCACATACGAAACGGCTCGGCTTTAGCGACGCTCTTCGAAGAAGGCCTTTAACAGCTCCGCCGATTCGGCTTCGCCAATCCCGCCGAGCACGTCGGGTCGATGGTGACAGGTGGGCTGGCTGAATATGCGCGCGCCGTGGACCACACCGCCGCCCTTTGGGTCGTCAGCGCCAAAGCGGACGGCTTCCACGCGAGCAAGCGCCATCGCGCCAGCGCACATCGCGCAAGGCTCCAGTGTCACCCAGATCGTACAACCGTCGAGGCGCGACTGGCCGAGCTTCTCGGCGGCAGAACGGATGGCGACGATCTCTGCATGCGCAGTCGGGTCGAGACTTCCGCGCATCGCATTGCGCGCCTCGGCGATGACCTCGCCGTCCTTGGTGACGACCGCTCCGACGGGCACCTCCCCTTCCTCGGCTGCCTCGCGGGCGAGGTCGAGCGCGCGGCGCATCGGCAAGGGCAGCGGAAAACTCACCGTGAAGCGGCTAATCCACGCCGCCCGCCCTGTCGATTCGTCGATTATTGCGCGGTGTTGGTTACCGGCTGCGTCTGATTGCCCTGTGCCGCGTTTACCCGGACGGTCGGAACCGGGACGGAGACGTCCTTCTGGTCCGTCCCGACACTGACGGTTCCGGTTTCAACGTCGAAAGCGGGCGTTTGCCCGCCGGTAGCGGTGATTCCGTTTTGGGTCACCGACACTTCCGGCGCCTTCGCGGGCCGAATTTGATTGATATCCAGGAGGCCCGTGGCCACCAGCACGATCAAGGCGACGACCGCCAGGATCAAGACGAGAAGAACTGCGCGCATCCCCTGCTCCCTCTGTTACGTTGCCGACACAACGCAGTTGTTGGCGTCCGGGTTTCCTCGCAAGAGTTGACGTGTCTCCCCCTTAAGGGTATCGGGCCACGGCTTTCCGGGCCCCTCTTGTGGGTGGCCCGTCCCAAAGAATCAGGATTGAACATCATGTCGCGCGTTTGCGAGCTGACCGGCAAGGGCCGGCAGGTGGGACACAATGTTTCCCACGCCAATAACAAGACCAAGCGGACGTTCCTGCCGAACCTGCAGAACGTGACCTTGATCTCCGATGCTCTTGGCCAGAGCGTGAAGCTGCGCGTTTCGACGCACGGCCTGCGTTCGGTCGAGCATGTCGGCGGCCTCGACAACTGGCTGCTGAAGACCAGCGACGACAAACTGTCGCCAAAGGTCCGCAAGCTGAAGCGCGAGATCGCCAAGAAGGGTCAGGCCGCGGCCTAACCCTGCGGCAGCCCGAGCAGGGCTGCTAGTTCGCCAGAGCTTCTTCCTCTGCAAACGCCGCAGCGCTGCGCCGATGCTTTCTGCGCCGCCGGCGCATGCGCAGCCACATCAATATCCCCGTGACCGCCAGGGCCGCCGGCAGGATCCCTCCCAAGAAGATGACCACCTGCCACAGCAGCGGCATTCCGGTGCCGTCGTGAATTCGGCGCATCGTCCGCGCGAATGTCTCGGGCGTGGCATTCGCAACGGATGCGTCTGCGTCCGAATCCTTCACACTCACTTCGACCGGCTTGCCCTCGCTTCTGACAGATATGATCCAAGCGGCCTTCTTGTCCGTCGGCCAGGCAATCGACGCGACCTCGCCCGGCACTACCAGTTGGGCTGCCGCGACGGCTTCATCAGGACTTTGTGCCGGTGCCGCCAGCGGCTGCGACGGCCCTGATTGAGGTCCGTTCGGAGGGTTGAACACCGCCGGGAAGGAAATCCACACTCCGGTCGCTGACAGCACGGCGAGCGGGAGCGCGATCCAGAAGCCTCCCGTGTGATGCAGGTTCGAATTGAAATCCGGCCGGCGCCGCCAGCGTAGTCCGCGCGCGAAGCTGCCCTTCAGCGGCCACCATAACCAGATGCCGGTGAGCGAAGACAGTAGCATCGCAACCCCGATCCAGCCGACAATCTGCCTTCCGATGGGTCCCAGCATGAAGGTGCCGTGGATCACATGCAGCAGGCCCAGCGCGCCGTCCCGAGGACCTCCGCGTTCGATCGGTTGCGCGGACTTCGGATCCAGCCAAACAATCGCCCGCGAAGGCCTCCCCCCGCCTGCCGGCTGCTTCGTCAAAGTTATTTGGACCGCGCCATTCTCTTGGGGAAACGTGAGCATGGAAATTTGCTCGCCAGGCTGCGCGAGCTTCAAGGCGCCGACGGCATAAGCCGAGGGCGGCAGGTCTGCCGATCCCGCGACTGGATATCGCTCGGGGTAGAGCTGCCGGTCGATCCAGTCGTGCCAGACCAGCGCCGCACCGGTCAGCGAGATCGGAATGATCAGGATGGCAAGTGAGATGCCGAGCCATTTGTGAATCTGGAACCAGAGGCCGCGGAGGCGAATCATTTTCGGACTCATGTTTAGCCCATAGCTTCTTGAGAATGGCTCGCAATAGGAAGCCTATTTCCTGAACGAATGTTGCGAGTTCCGTTCAGTTTCAGTGAAGGACGAATCGGGCATAAGTCTCTCAAGTGACGAGGTTTCCCCCTTTTCCTCGTTGCCCAAAGAGGCCGGCCACGGCCGACTGTATCCCTCGCGTCGCGTAACGAGGGGGGCCCGGTGTGCGTAGTGCGCCGGGCCCAACTTCGTCCGGTCAGGGCGTTTCGAACAATCGGGCGAGCTGCTCGATCATCGCCCCTCCAAGCTGCTCCGCATCCATGATCGTCACTGCACGGCTGTAATAGCGCGTGACGTCGTGCCCGATTCCAATCGCGACCAGCTCGACCGTAGACCTGCGCTCCACCCATTCGATGACCTGCCGAAGGTGACGCTCGAGATAGGCGCCGCCGTTGGCCGACGCAGTCGAATCATCGACCGGAGCGCCATCGGAAATCACCATTAGGATTCGGCGCTCCTCCGGCCGCGCGATCAGCCGATTGTGTGCCCAGAGCAGCGCCTCGCCGTCGATGTTTTCCTTGAGCAGGCCCTCGCGCATCATAAGGCCGAGGTTGCGCTTGGCATGGCGGTAAGGCTCGTCAGCCCTTTTATAGACGATGTGGCGGAGGTCATTGAGGCGGCCCGGGTTCGCCGGACGGCCGTCCGAGAGCCATAGCTCGCGGCTCTGCCCGCCCTTCCACGCACGTGTCGTGAAGCCGAGCACTTCGCTGGCGACTCCGACCCGCTCCAGCGTCCGAGTGAGGATGTCGGCGCAAATTGCGGCGATGGCGATCGGGCGCCCGCGCATCGATCCGCTATTGTCGATCAGGACGCCGACGACCGTGTCACGAAATTCCGTGTCGCGCTCGATCTTGTAGCTGAGCGAATGCATCGGGTTCACGACGACGCGTGCCAGCCGCGCAGCGTCGAGCAACCCCTCCTCTTGGTCGAAGTCCCAGCTTCGGGCCTGCTGTGCCATCAGGCGCCGCTGCAGCCGGTTTGCGAGCTTTGTCACAACATTGTGAAGTCCGCCCATTTGCTGGTCGAGATAGGCGCGGAGCCGGGTCAGCTCTTCTTCGTCGCAAAGCTCGTCCGCCTCGACCATCTCATCGAAGCGCGTCGTGAAAGGCTTGTAGTCTGTTTCCGGGGAAAGGTCCCAGTTGCGACGGGCCGGAGCGGACAATGCGCTTTCGGCGGTGTCGTCACCATCGGCCAGATCGTCGTCGCCGAGCTCCATCTCCTGCGGCGAGGTGTCCGCGTCGCCCTCTTGGTCGACCTGCTCGGCACGCATCTCGGCCTCGCCAGCACTGGGACCCGTCTCATTCTCGTCCTCGCCCTGCTCGGGCCCGCCTTCCTCTCCCTCTTCGCCTTCTCCGCCTTCTTCCGGAGGCTGCTCGCTTTCCTCGGATGCTGCCGCCAGGTCGAGGTCCTCTAGCAGCCGTCGGGCAACCTTCGCGAAGGCGGCCTGGTCGTCGAGCGTCAGTGCAAGCGCATCGAGCTCGACGCCGGCCTTCTCCTCGATCCACGGCGCGACGAGATCGAGGCCAGACCTGGCGGAAGCAGGCGGTGCATCGCCGGTCAGGCGTTGGCGGGCGAGGAGGCCGATCGCCGTTGCAAGCGGCACTTCCTCCGCGCTCCGGGCGCGAAGGATCGCGTCGCCACGAACACGAGCCTCGGTCAGTTCAGAAAGGTTGTTCCGAACGCCGGACATGGTCCGCGCACCGAGCGCCTCGAAGCGTGCCGTCTCCAGCGCATCGAAAACCGCCCGCGCATCCGGGTCGACGGGCGCTGCGGACGCATGAAGCCGGTCGTTGTGATGGCGGAGCCGCAACGCCAGCGAATCGGCAGCCCCGCGCGCCTCGGCGACAAGCTTGGGCTGCATCGAGGGGCCAGGCGACGGGACGCGGGCGGTCTTTCCTGATGGCGGCGCAGCTTCGGACGCGAAGGCAACCTCCACATCCGGATCGCGAGCGATCGCCCGCGCCGCCCCAGCAAGGGCACGCCGGAACAGGTCGATCGCCTCTGCCATTCGGGTTCAGCTGGCCTTGGAGGCCACGCTCTCGGGAAGGTCCGTGCCGAAGACCCGCTGATAATATTCGGCGATCAGCGGTCGCTCGGCTTCGTCGCACTTGTTGAGGAATGTCACCCTGAACGCGAAACCGACGTCGCCGAAGATCAGGCTGTTCTGCGCCCAGCTGATCACCGTCCGCGGGCTCATCACGGTCGAAATATCGCCGTTGATGAAGCCCTGCCTCGACAGGTCCGCCACCTTGATCATCTTCTCGACGGTCGTCTTGCCATCCGGATTGTCATACTCGCCCGACTTGGCGAGCACGATCTGCGCCTCGACCGCGGCCGGCAGGTAGTTGAGAGTCGCGACAATGTTCCAGCGGTCCATCTGGCCCTGATTGATCGCCTGGGTGCCATGATAGAGGCCGGTCGTATCGCCGAGCCCGATGGTGTTGGTGGTGGCGAACAGCCGGAAGAACGGGTTCGGGCGGATCACCCGGTTCTGATCGAGCAAGGTCAGCTTGCCTTCGGTCTCCAGCACGCGCTGAATAACGAACATCACGTCCGGACGGCCGGCATCATATTCGTCGAACACGAGCGCAACCGGGTGCTGGAGCGCCCACGGAAGCAGGCCTTCGCGAAACTCGGTAACCTGCTGACCTTCCTTGAGCACGATCGCGTCGCGGCCGACGAGATCGATGCGGCTGATGTGCGCGTCGAGATTGATGCGGATCAGGGGCCAGTTCAGCCTCGCCGCAACCTGCTCGATGTGGGTGGACTTGCCGGTCCCGTGATAGCCTTGGACCATCACGCGGCGGTTCTTCGCGAAGCCGGCGCAGATCGCCAGCGTCGTGTCCGGGTCGAAGACGTAAGCAGGGTCGAGATCGGGGACGCGCTCGTCGGCCTCGCTGAACGCGGGCACTTCCATGTCGCTGTCGATCCCGAAAAGGTCGCGGATCTTCGCCATCTTGTCGGGTGCGGCCATTACGGTCTCGCCGCGGCTCTCGGGCTTCACGTTGGATAGTTCGGTCATCGTGGAGTCCCTTACGGGAAGGGCGCTGGCGCCTCAATAAGATGGATGGTGCTAGTCGACCTTCTCGGGAAGCGGGAAGAGCGTGACGAATCGCCGCGCCAGTTCGACGTCCCCTTCGACGCCGATCGTCTCTAGGGGCGCTCCGCCGTAGATCACCGCCGCGAGGCCCTCTGGAGTGGTCGTCATGACCACGTCACACCGCGCATCCAGTCGCCGCTCCACATGCAGCTCGCCGCCGCAGAGCTTCGCGGAGTAGCTCGTCTCCCCGAAGCGGAAGCCGAAAAGGCCCTCCATGCCTTGCGCCCGGTCCGCATCGATCATGGTTTCAAGCGACATCATGATCGCCGCGTGGCTGAGCGGAAGCGTCGGGTCGTGAAGCGGACTGCGCGCCGCCCATTTGCCGAGCTTTCCGATCACCGGAGCCACTTCGAGCGCCCATGGCGTCGCTTCATAGACCTGCACGGACGCAGGAGGCGGCAGGCGCATCTTCCGTACGAGCCCGCGCTCTTCAAGTTCGGTCAGGCGCTGTGTCAGCACATTGGCGCTGATTCCCGGTAGATCCGCTCTCAATTCCGAGAAGCGCTTCGAACCGTACGTTAGCTCGCGAAGGATCAGCATCGCCCAACGCTCGCCGATCAGCTCCAGCGCATGGGCCAGCCCGCAGGCATCGTCGTACCGTCTCTTTGCCTCTGAATTCGCCAACTTAGTTACTTTTTCTAACGAGTCAGTTGCAATTTATGACTTCACGGGCCAGAAGGCAAGGAAATCGAGTCGCAAGGGAGAGAAAGATGGCGCGGTTGATCTTCGTGAACCTGCCGGTTGATGACCTCGAACGGTCCAAGCTTTTCTACGAAGCGATCGGCGCCCGGAACGAGCCGAAGTTCTCCAACGAAGCTGCGGCGATGATGGTTCTGTCGGACACCATCCACATCATGCTGCTGACCAAGCCCTTCTATTCGACGTTCACCAGCAAGCCGATTGCTGACGCTCACAGCAGCAGCCAAGTCATCCTCTGCGTGTCGTGCGCTAGCGCGGCCGAAGTGGACCAGCTCGTCGAGGTCGCTGCCGCCAATGGCGGAAGGGCCGATCCCGGCCCGAAGCAGGACATGGGAGGAATGATGTACGGCCGCAGCTTCGAGGATCCGGACGGGCATCACTGGGAGCCGATGTGGATGGACCCACAGATGGCCGAACAGGGCGCACATCCTGTCGAATCCGTCACTGCTGATAGCTGATAGTGGAGTAAGGAGCGCACGCCATGCCGGTCGATTCGACTGCATCTTCCGAAGTGACGGCCTATCGCTGGGTACCGGATTTTGCCCAAGGGCTGGTCAGAGACCTTCGGGTCCGCTGGGCGCTCGAGGAGATCGATCGGCCCTACCGGGTTCGCCTGCTCGACGTCACCAAGCCCCGGCCGGACGAATATTTCTGCGAGCAGCCCTTCGGGCAGGTCCCGGCATACCGCGACGACGAGGTTCAGCTGTTCGAGAGCGGCGCGATCCTGATCCACCTGGGTTTGCAGGATGAGCGCCTTTTGCCGGCGGATCACGCGCAAAGGATGCGCGCGATCGCCTGGCTCATCGCCTCACTGAATAGCGTCGAGCCGGCCATTTTCCCGCTGCTCATGATCAATGTCTTCAACAAGGGCGAACCGTGGACGGAGGAGGCGCGCCCGAAGTTTCTCGAACGTCTCAACAGCCGACTGAAATGCATGTCCGATGCGCTAGGCGACAAGGAATGGCTTGAGGGGCGTTTCACCATCGCCGACCTGATGCTCGTCACCGTGCTCCGGCAGCTCCGCGGTGGAAAGACAGTCGACCAATTCCCCAATCTCGCCGCACTAGTTGCTCGCGGCGAGGCGAGGCCCGCCTTCCAGCGCGCGCTCGCCGACCAGCTCGAAGTCTTTGCGAAGAACCAGCCGGAGCCGCAGCCGGCCTGAACCAGGATATCCTGAATTCCCGAACCCGAAGGAGAGGACAATGACCTATTTCGAAGGATTCGTGCTGCCAGTCCCGGAGAGCAGGCGGGAGGAGTATCGGAAGCACGCGGCAGGCGCGGCTCCTCTGTTCCACGAGATCGGCGTCCAGCGTCACTTCGAGGCTTGGGACAGCGACGTTCCGGAAGGCAAGGTGACCGACTTCCGAAAAGCCGTCGACGCCAAGCCCGATGAGAAGGTCGTCTTCTCCTGGTTTGAATATCCCGACCGGGCGGCCCGCGACGCGGCCAATGAGAAGATGATGAGCGATCCGCGAATGAAGGAAATGGGTGAGACCATGCCCTTCGACGGCAAGCGGATGATCATGGGCGGCTTCGACGCGATCGTCGAGGAAGGCGGCTCGACAGGCGGATATACGGACGGCTTCGTCGTGCCGGTGCCGGAGAGCAAGAAGGAAGCATACCGCGAACTCGCTTCCAAGATGGCGAAGGTCTTCCGCGAGCACGGCGCAAACCGGGTCGTCGAGGCAATCGCCGACGACGTGAATCATGGCAAGGTCACCGACTTCTACCGCGCGGTGAAGGCCGAGGACGGCGAAACGGTCGTCTTCAGCTTCATCGAATGGCCGGACAAGCAGGCTCGCGACGACGCCTGGGCCAAGATCATGGCTGACGAGAGCATGAAGCCGGATGGTGACATGCCATTCTCCGGACAACGTATGTTCTGGGGCGGCTTCGAGCCGATCCTCGACAGCACGCCCGCCAGGACAATCGAGAACGCCTGAACGGCGTCAAAGCGCAAAGAAAGGGACGGACAATGTCCGAAGTGACTGACGCGCCCACCAGATCCGAAACGGCAACCACGCCCCGGCCGCTGCAGGGAAGCAATGTCTGGTACGAGCTAATGACGACCGATCCCGATGGCGCGACGGCGTTCTACGGAAACGTGGTCGGCTGGAAGATCAGCGAGAGCATCCCGGGCAACCAGGACTATCGAATGATCGGACGGAGCGACGGCGGCTTTGCCGGCGGAGTACTCGGCCTCACGGACGAGATGCGACAGCACGGCGCCCGGCCGATTTGGCTGGGCTACATCGGGGTCGACGACGTCGACCCGACGGTCTCGAAGATCGAGGCGAAGGGCGGCAAGGCGCTGATGCCCGCCTTCGATATTCCGCAGGGCCGGATTGCGATGGTCGCTGACCCGCAGGGCAATCCCTTCTACGTCATGAAGCCCATTCCGCCGGCCGATAAGCCCGACGCCGAAAGCGACGTCTTTTCGGCGACGGCTGAGCAGCGTGTCGGATGGAACGAGCTGACGACGGCCGATCCGGCCGCCGCGCGCCAATTCTACGACGAGCTGTTCGGCTGGACGAGCGACGACTTCATGCCGATGGGCGAGCTCGGCGAATATCGCTTCTTCGCTCACAACGGGACGACGATCGGCGCGGTCTGCGGCGTCATGCCCGGCGGAAGCAGCGGCTGGCGCTACTACTTCCGCGTCCCGTCCATCTCGACTGCGGTCGAGGCGGTGAAAGCCGGCGGCGGAACTGTCTCCATGGGACCGCACGAAGTCCCGGGTGGCGATCACATCATCATCGGAAACGACCCGCAGGGCGCGGAATTCGCACTCGTGGGCAAGGCCTGAGGAGAGAGAAAATGGCCAGTAACAAGCTGACCACCTGCCTGTGGTTCGACAAGGGCGAAGCGCGCAAGGCGGCCGAATTCTATGCCTCGGTCTTTCCCGATACTCATGTCGGCAAGGCCCATTCGGCAAGCTCGGATTTCCCTGGCGGCGAGCAGGGCGAGGAGCTGACCGTCGATTTCACTGTTCTCGGCCAGAGCTTCGTTGGCCTCAACGGCGGTCCCAACTTCAAGGCCAATGAAGCGGTCAGCTTCATGGTCGTGACCGAGGACCAGGAAGAGACCGACCGCTACTGGAACGCCATCACCCAGAATGGCGGAAAGGAAAGCGAGTGCGGCTGGTGCAAGGACAGGTGGGGCTTCTCATGGCAGATCACGCCGCGTGTTCTGCTCGAAGCGATGGACAATCCCGATCGAGCGGCCGCCAAGCGCGCATTCGAGGCGATGATGACGATGCAGAAGATCGACGTCGCAAAGATCGAGGCGGCCCTGCGCGGGGACAAGGTCGATGCGTAAGCTGACTGGCGCCGTTTTCCTTTCGCTCGACGGCATCATGCAGGCGCCGGGCGGACCCGAAGAGGATCCGACCGGAGGCTTCCGGTTCGGAGGCTGGACGGCGCCTTTCTGGGACGAGGACATGGGTCCGTTCGAGAAGATACTTGGGTCCGAGTACGACCTGCTCCTGGCAAAGCGGACTTACGACATCTTCTCGGCCTACTGGCCGTACAACCAGGACAATCCGATCGGCGCCAGGTTTCAGCGCATCAACAAATATGTGCTGACCCATTCGGAAGAGCCGCTGAGCTGGGAGAATAGCCACAAGCTATCCGGCGATACGGCCGCGGCCGTCGAAGAGCTCAAGCGCAGCGGAAGCCGGGACCTTCTGATCCAGGGAAGCAGCACGCTATACACGCCTCTCATCTCGGCGGGGTTGATCGACCGATTGGTGCTGATGACGTTCCCCGTCGTACTCGGGGAAGGAAAGAGCATCTTCGACGGGTCGCTGGAGCCGCGTGGCCTGAAGCTTGTCGACAGCTTCGTCTCCGGAACGGGAGTCGTCACGGCGATCTACGAGCCGGCGGGCGACGTGAAGACCGGCACGTTCGAGACCAAGGAGCCGAGCGAGGCCGAGCTTGAGCGCCGCGAGAAATGGGCCCGGGAGGACGCATGAGCCTGGAGTTCTTCGGGCACCCGTTCAGCAGCTACACTCAAAAGGTGCTGATCGCCCTATGGGCCGACGAAACGCCGTTCAACTATCGGATGATCGAGGATCCGGCCAATATGGAAGAGCTCAAGCGGCACTCGCCGTACGGGCTCTTCCCGCTGCTGATCGACGAGGGCCGGCCAGTGTTCGAGTCCTCCACGATCATCGAGCATCTCCATGCCCACCATCGCGGATCCAACGATTGGATTCCGGAAGGCGAGACGGGGCGGCGAGTCCGCTTCCTCGACCGCTTCTTCGACCTGTACGTCATGGGCAACATGCAAAGGCCGGTAGCCGATACGATCCGCCCGGAAGGCGCCAATCGCGATCCGTTCGGAGTGGAGAAGGCGCGCGGGGACCTGCACACGGCCTACGACTGGCTGGAGGCAAATCTCGGCGAAGGCCCTTGGGCCGTCGGCGAGAGCTTCACAATGGCCGACTGCGCCGCCGCTCCCAGCCTGTTCTACGCCGACTGGATCGAGGAAATCGGACCAGACCGGCCAAGGCTGGCGGCGTATCGCGCCCGCCTGCTTGCGCATCCCATTGTCGCCAGGGCGGTCGACGAGGGGCGCCCCTACAGGCATTATTTTCCACTTGGCGCACCCGATCGCGATTAGTCGCGTAACCAATTGGCTGGTCGCCGCGAATGGCAGATGTGAGAACCTTCCGGAGCCAAATCGATGCCTAACCGAGCCCCCGTTCTGAGCGCCCTCGCCGCGGCGTGCCTCTCGTTGGCCACCGCCGCCTCCGCCAAGGCGCCCATCGAGACAGCCGTCCTTGCCGGCGGTTGCTTCTGGGGAATGGAGGGCGTGTTCGAGCACGTGAAAGGCGTGACCAACGTCGTATCGGGTTATGCCGGAGGCTCAGCTTCAGACGCGAACTATGACCGGGTGAGCACCGAACGGACGGGCCATGCCGAGGCGGTCAGGATCAGCTTCGACCCGAGCCAGGTCAGCTACGCGCAGTTGCTGAAGATCTATTTCTCGGTTGCCCACGACCCCACGCAGGTGAACCGGCAGGGCCCCGACGTTGGGCCGAGCTATCGCTCGGCGATCTTCCCGCAGAACTCCGCGCAAAGGCAGATTGCAGCAAGCTTCATCGCGCAGCTGCGCGCGAGGCGGCCGATCGCGACCAGAATCGAGAGTGGCCCCTTCTTCCCCGCCGAAGCCTATCACCAGGACTTCATGCGGCGGAATCCGTACTACCCGTACATAATCGTGAACGACCGGCCCAAGCTTGCAAAGCTCAAGCAAGCCTATCCACAATATTGGAAGGCGTAAGCGGGCTTACTCGCCCTTCATTCCCCGCCGCGTTTGCGCGCGCTCGAGATCCTGGCGATCCTGGAGCTTGAGGTCCGCCCACTCGGCCCGAGTATGGCAAACCTTTCTCTTTGCGAGCCTGCTGCCCAGGATTTCCTGCCGCTCGCAGACTACCTCGTTGGGATCGGGTGTCGACGCTTGGGCGGGAGCCTGCGGCGCAGGAGCGGCTGCTTGGGCAATCGCAGTGCCGGTCATTCCAGCAAGAAGCGCTGCAGCCATGGACGCAGAAAAGGCTTTGAACATACTGAACCCTCCTCAGGGGAAGCGAAGATTATCGCCTCTGTGGACCTCAACCTCAAAGATTTTTTCGACGAACGGCGTCAGCGCGGCGCCCCGACGTCGAACGCAACCGTCAACCTTTCGCCCTCCGCGAACGGAACGGTCCCGTGCCACATCCATGACGGGAAGAGGACGAGTTGCGCCACTTTCGGCTCGATTTTTCGCCAGGGTGGCAGGTCGATACCAAGCAGCTGATCCGGTTCGCCCAAAGTGAACCAGCCCGCATCCTGGCGCTCGCCCGGCCCGCGCTCGGGTAGCGCGACGTAGAGCGCGGAGCTGATCCAGCCCAAGGGGTGGACGTGGTTGGAATGATGGCCCTCGGACCTCAGCCGCACCGACCAGCTGCCGGTGAATCTGACCCGTCGATCGCGTGGATGCCGAAGCAGCGGATGCTTCTCGTCGGTAGGCGGAAGCTGCGCCTTGAAATTTTCGACGGCGCCGACGATCGCCCGTCGCAGGTGGCGGATGGCGGGATCGATCCGACTGAGCAGCGGGCCGTCGGTTTGCGTGCCGCCGCGCACGGATTGGTCCAGATATTCGCCCTTCGCGACGTGAAGAGCCCTCAGCGTCTCCGCCAGTGTTTTGATCGGAGGCAGCGCATCTGACAGGTCGATAACGGAGACGAGCCGGGGATCACCTTCGAGCCATTCCGAGCGCGGGTCACCCGCCAGCCGCCAGGCCGTTGCCGTATAGGCCCAGATCTCCGCGTTCGGGTCGGTCTTCAAACGGCGATCGATCAGCGGCAATGCGGCATCGACCTCGCCGACGCGCAGCAAGTGACGGATTCGCCAACTTTCTAGCGCCTTGTCGATTGCCTCCGGGAAGGATCCGAAGAGCGCCGCCGGTTGCGCCTCCTCGTCGAACTCCGCCGCGTGAATGCCCTCGTAGATCTGGAACTCAGGCGCGCTCACGCCCGACGATCTCGCTCGTTCGACGATCTCCTTGAGCGAGCCGTAGGCCCCGCGGCGGAGCTGCACGTGCAGCAGGGTCTCCCAGAGCGGCTGCGCTGCGGGGAACAGCATCAGGGCTTGCTCAAGAGAGGACGTCGCTTCCGCGGCACGGCCTTCCGTCGCCATCAGTTGGGCGAGCTGCTCGTGCCCGTACAACCATGCAGGTGCCCGCTCGAGCCTCGTCTGCAGATCTGAAATCGCAATGTCGCCCTCCCCGCAGGCGGCACGCGCAGCGGCCATGCCGACAAGGAGTTCGCCATTCTTGGGTGCAAGGGCGAGTGCGCGTTCGTAGAGCGGTCGGGCGTCCAACCCGGCCTCCATGGCCGTGCGCGCATGACCGTGAGCGATGCTCGCATCTCCGGGGGCGAGCTTCGCGGCTTCTTCGAACGATTGCAGCGCTCGGTCATGTTCGTCGAGCGAGCGTTCCAGCAGCCCCTTCCACTGCCACAGAAGCGCGCTTCGTGCCTGACTGGCTCCACGCTCGATCAGCGGAAGCGCGCATTCCTCTTCGCCTTCCTCCAGCGCCTTGCTCGCAAGATCGGCGAGGGCCGCGACATCGACAGAGCTGGAAAGCGCAGACGCCATCGATGCCGTCTCGCTCATAACGCGCCAACTCCGCCCTCACTTCCGATCAGCGCCGCGACCGCGTTGCGCTCCGCCTCGCTGAGATCGGGATGCCAGACATCGAAAATGAAGACGACGCGCAGCTCATTGCTTGGATTGAGCGCCTCATGCTCGATCGTGTCATCGAACACGAAGGCTTCGCCGCGATTCCAGTAGCGGGTCTCCGCTCCGACCCGGAACCAGCAACCCTCGGGAACGACAAGCGGGAGGTGGCAGACGAGCCGAGCATTATTGACACCCACGTGCGGCGGAATCGCCGTATTCGGCGCTAGCAGTGAGAACATGGCATTGGGGCCAGAGCCACCGATGGTCGGCTGCGGAAACTTCTCGAGCAGCTCCAGCGTCCGCGGGCAATGGCGAGCATTGGCGTCGATCAGCTCGCCGTTCCGCCACAGGTGAATTGCGGTCCAGTCCGGGTTGCGATTGAGCGGCCGCCACTGCGCAAGCGGAAGATGATCGTCGTACTGAATGTACGGCACGAGCTCGGCGCGCTCCGCAGCCATCACGGCTTGAAGTTCGGACGCTATCGTTTCGGTCGCCGCCTCGAGCTCATCGATCCAGGGGAACAGGAGACGCGGATGGAATTCGCGCTGGGCAAGCTCCGGAAAGAAGAAGTGCGTCGGCGTGCTGTAAAAGGGCTTCGTTCGGCCGAGCACGTTGTTCCGAAAACGCTCGATACGCGCCCGTTCCTGGTCGTCCGCGCCTTGCTCGACTCCCCCCATCGCCGCCTTCATGCGGCGTTCCCGGGCGTCGATCCATGCAGCATGTTGCCGCTCGCCCTCTGCGACGACAGATGCGAGCTGCGGCGGAAGGTCCGCGTCCGGTTTCTGGGCAAGGGCATGGCTCCAGGCCTGTCCCGCGTCCGGATGACCGAGCCTTTGCAGAAGGCTCGCTCGCATCAGCAGCATGGTAAAGTCGAGCGGCGATATGGTCAGCGCACGGTGGACAGCTTCCAGCGCGGCGTCGGGGCTGCCGGTCGCCCGATGAAGTGCAGCCACCTTCATCCAGAGCTCGGCATTACCCGGGCTTCCTTCCGCAGCCTCGCTGAGAAGGGTCACCGCCCGACGCAGATCGCCCGCCGCGACGGCCTGCTCTGCTTGAGTAACGAGGCCGCCGGACTGCATCAGATCACAGGCTGTAGCCGAACTTGGCTAGCCATGGCTCGAGAACGGGGAGGACCGGCTCGAGGTGCTCGCGGAAGTTCGTCCAGCGTCCCGCCGCCTGACTGTAGATCGGCTGCGCAACCTGAGCGTAGCTCGCGGTCTTGATGCGGCCGCGGCTGAGAGCGGTCAACTCATGGTCGAGAACATCGTCGCTCCATTCGAGGCCAAGGAAATCGAGCAAAGACCGAAGCTCGATTTCGCGATCGCCGACGACATTCTCGTAGACGACCTTGTGAACGGATAGCCCGAGCAAGCCCTGCGCCTTTTCGAAATAGGAGAAGCTGAGGTCATAGAGCTCCGCAGCCGTGTCGAGGCCAAGGAAGTTGGACATGCCGTCGTTCAGCTTGAAGTTGGTTGCGTAGCAGCTGAACACAACGTCGCACGGATGCCGCAGCGCGAGGATGATGCGTGCTTCCGGGAATAGCCGGCGGATCGTCGGCAAGGCGTTCATCGACAATGGGTTCTTGTCGATCAGCAGCTTGCCGGGCGCGAGCGGGGTGCGCTCACCGGCGACCTTGAAATATTCATTCCTCGCTTCCTCGATCCGCTGGTCGCTCGCATCAGCAAGCGCATCGAAGGGCAGGATCTTGGACGCCTTGAGCAGCGTCGGCTCTTCTTCGAGGACTTCGACGTTGGGATGTCCCATGAGCATCGTGTCGAGGAGGGTCGTGCCTGAACGCGGGAAGCCGACCAGGAACGCCGGGGACGGACGATCGCACTTGGAAGCGTCTTCGCGCCAACCCTTCAGCCACTTGGCCGAAATGGTCTCCCGCTGGTTGCCGACGACGGTACGGTAAGCCGCAGCGCGCTCCTCAGGCCGGGTCGGATCGCCACGCTGGATTTCGTTCATTCGCGTGTAGGCGGCAAAGGCTTCGTCGTAGTGGCCGGCCCCTTCTTCGAGTTGGCCGAGAAGGTGGCAGCGGCGCGCAGTCTCCAGCTCGTCGGGAACCTTCTCCAGCGCAGCGAGGCCCTCATCGAACTTCTTTTGACGGCGATAATCGAACGCCCGAATGAAGTTCAGGACATCTTCGCCAACTCCGCGCTTCTGAGCTTCGTTGACCAGGTTCGAAAGGTCGCCGGTCCGGTTGGTCAGCTCGAAAACCACCGCAAGGCCCAGATTGGCGAGCGAATTGCCAGGTTCACGCTCGACCGCCTTGCGATAGGCTTCCTCTGCAGCCTCGGTGTGAAGGAGGTTGAGACGCTGGCTCGCGAGCGCGAGAAGAAGTTCGATGTCAGCAGGATCGCGTTTCGATGCAGCCTCGATCGCTTCGAGGGCCGGTTCTTCCCTGCCCAGCTCCTTCAGCATTGCGTGCAGCTCGCGAAGGGATTTGGTGTCTTGCGGAAAATCCTCCGCCATTCGGCGAAGCTGGGCTTCCGCATCGTCGACGCGGCCTACCGCCGCAAGAGCCGTCGCGTAATTCAATCGGATGGGCGGCGCTGCCGAATTGAGATCCGAAGCGCGCTCGAGCGCCGCCACGCTGCCTTCGATGTCGCCGGCCAGCCGACGGGCATTGCCCAGGTTATTCCAGCTCTCCCAATCCTCTGGCGCTACGGCGACGATGGATTCGTAAGTCCGGATCGCCGCAGAATAGTCGCCGACCTGCTGGGCAAGGAATGCCCGAACGCGCAAGAGTTGCATGGTCGGATCGGTACGCGCCACATCCTCCGACAAAGCATCGAGCGCCCCTGCGAAATCGCCTTTCTGGGCCAGAGCGGTTGCCAGGTTGGAGGAAACGACCGGGTCGGAAGGGCGCGCCTGCCGGGCGGCTTGAAGGTGCCGAATCCCTGCGTCCAGATTGCCGGTCTGACAGTGCAAAGTGCCGATCATCGCATTGAGAGCGGCGACGTCTCCGCCGTTGGCGAGCGCGCGTTCGGCGATGCTTACTGCTTCGGGGATTCTGCCTGATCGAGCAGCCGTTATGGCTTCGCGGATTGCGGCGGCGGTTTGGTCGTCGAGAACGGAAACGGCGGTCATGAGCGGCTGTCTAGCGCAATTGCCGACGAGTGACAGCCTCAGCCGTCGGTATGGCGCGCAAAAGAAAAGGGCGGCGGATCCGAAGACCCACCGCCCAATTCTTGGCTAGCCGTTACGCTTAGCCGCGCTCTGGCGCAGGCGGCGGCGGAGGCGGCGGAGGCGGCGGGGCCGGGCAGGCCTCGGTCGCCAGGATCACCGAACCATCCGGGCAGGTCTGCGTAGCAGGCGGCGGCGGAGGCGGCGGCGGCGGCGGGGCTGCCGGCACAACCGGAGCCGGAGCCGGCTTCGGAGGCAGGAAGTCGATCGTCGCACCAACCCACAACAGGCGGCCGAGAGCATCCCAGGTACCCGGGTAGGTGTTGCCATTGCACGGACCGGCCGGGCAGAGGTTCGAACCGCTACGGTTGGCGTTACCACCCGTGATACGCGGCGGGTCGTTGTCGAACAGGTTGTTAATACCTGCCCGCAGGCTGACCCGATCCATCAGGTTGAACGTACCGGAGAGGTCGAAGTAGTTCTGCGCCTTCACGCTCAGGCCCGGCTCATAGTTGAAGTCGCCTCCAACCGTGTTGTTGTCCTGAGTCGTTTCAGCCTTGACCTTGCCGACATAGCGCCACGCCAGCGACAGGCCGAGACCGAAGTTCGACTGCCACGACGCACGCATCTTGTGACGCCATTTCGGGATCGGGGCCGACGCGGCAACCGTGCCGCCCGAGCAGACCGGACCGTAGAAGCCGACGCAATCGTACGGCTCGGACAGGCCGTTATCGACCCGCGCCTTAAGCATGCGCGTTCCGAGGAAGCTCCACGACATCTTGCCGAAGTTGAACAGCGGATGCGAGTAGGCGGCATTCACGTCGATACCGCGGTTGCGCATCTTCGCCGTGTTCAGCGGCAGATCGCTCACGTAGCCGTTCGGCGTCAACCAGATCGAGCCCGCGGTGTCGCGGTTGATCAGGTCGCAGGCCGGCGACGTGAAGCTTGCCGTCGAGTCGGCAACGCAGGTCTTCAGGATGGCATCCGCGCCCAGACCCTGGATCGCGTTCTCCAGCTTGATGTCCCACCAGTCGACCGTCAGCGCCAGCCTCGGGATGAAG
Organism: Sphingomonas sediminicola; assembly: GCF_049991885.1. Classification (NCBI taxonomy): domain Bacteria; kingdom Pseudomonadati; phylum Pseudomonadota; class Alphaproteobacteria; order Sphingomonadales; family Sphingomonadaceae; genus Sphingomonas; species Sphingomonas sediminicola. The sequence goes on along the minus strand of NZ_CP178916.1, from coordinate 2,672,126 downwards.
CTCGGCTGGATCACGGTGCCCAGTGTGATCGTCGTGCCCTTTTCGGGTGTCAGCTGGGGGTTACCACCGAGCAGGCCGTTGTACTGTCCGGCCGGGTTGGCAGTCGGCGACTGACCGACGACGAGACCCTGTGCGAGACAGCCGTAATCGGTGGCGGTGATGACCTTTGCGCAAGGATCATCGCTGCCGTCGAGTCCGACGAACTGCGGGGCGAACAGCTCCTGGATGTTCGGGGCGCGAACCGCGCGGTTGTACGAGCCGCGGAAGCGGATGTCGCGGATTGGTGCAAACTCGAGAGCGAGCTTGTACGTGTCCGTGTCGTACTTGCGGTCGTTGCTGGTCGTGTACCAGGACTTACGATAGCCGGCGCTGAAGGTCAGCTCATCGATGAAGCTGTTCTGGATGATCGGCACCTGCATTTCGCCGAACACTTCCCAGACCCTGAAGTTGCCGCTGACCGGAAGCGTTGGTGCTCCCTGGCCAGTGAGGTCGCCCGTCTGGAACGACTGGTCGGGGTTCAATTCGAGCGACTCACGCCGATACTCGACACCCGCGTTAACCGCGACGCCATCCTCGGCCCACGGAGTCTTCCAGCCCATCTCGCCAAGCAGTCCGGTCACGTTGAAGTTGGCGATCTGCTCCGAGGTAATGCCCTGAATGACGCCGAAGACGTTCAGGTAGTTGACGGCGGCGGCCGACGGACCGGCACCGAACGGATCGTACGGTACGCAAGTCGGATCCGACTGATCGAGAACCGAACGGCAGACGATCTGCGAACCCGCCGTTCCCACCGGAACGACTGCGCCATTGGCGTCGACGTTCACGACATTGAGAGCGCGGTTCAGACGCGCAATCGAGAACTCGTTCTTGTAGACCTGCGTGTAGTTCGTACGGCCGTACTGGAAGTACGAGTCATACGAGAACACGTTCGACAGGTCGCCACGCATGCCGAGCACGCCACGCCATGCCTGGTGACGAAGATCGGAAATACGCGGGCCGCCTTCCGTGTTGCGACGAAGCAACTGGAAGAAGCCCTGATTGTACGTGTTGCCGCGAGCATCGAAGAAGTTGATCGGCGCAGCACCCGGGTTCGGGTTGTACGAGGCACCAGCCGCGAGCGGGAAATTCCCGACAAACCCGTTGATCAGGTTGTTCGGATTGCCGCAAATCGCCGCGAGCTGCTGAGCCGACATCAGCGGGTTGTCGCAGTTGATGGTCAGCGTGTTGCCGAAGTCGCCCGACGGCGCGATCTGCGCCAGCGTGCGGTCGTCCATGAACATGAACTCAAGGTACGGCTTGAAGGCCGGGCTGATTTCATAGTTCGCGAACGCGCCAGCAATGTAGCGCTCGTCAGGCCGCTGGAAATAGTTCAGCGGAGCGAAATTGTAGAGGTTCTGGGCAAATGGCGTAATCGTTCCCGGCCCGAGAGCCGCGACCGTCGACGTGACACTGCCTTCCGTGGTCGTCGCGAAGATGACCGCAGTTCCGGGATTTGCAGTCGCCGAACCGCCGCAACGCGGAGTGCCGCGAGTCGTGTTCTGCAGAACGCAGGCCGAGTAGTCGCGGTCGCGCTGAAGGACGGGCTTCGTGTTGCGATATCCGAAATAGGCAACCGCATGGCCGCGGCCGTCGTCGAAGCCGGCGCCGATGGTGACGGTGCCGTCGATCGAGCGGCCGTCCGTAACGCTGCCAGTCGGAAGCGGGAAACCGCGATTGTTGATGATGTCCGCCATGTGGATCGTGTCGCCAACGGTCCGGCCAGTACAGTAGCCCTGTCCTGCTGCGACGCTGGCACAATTGCCCACACGAGGATTATCCTGGTTGTGCTGCCAGGTGCTCCAATTGCCGTCGAAGCGGATACCTTCGAACTCAGTGTCCATGATGAAGTTGACGACGCCCGCGACCGCGTCCGCACCGTACACCGACGATGCACCGCCGGTCAGGACTTCCGCACGGCGGATCAGCGCCGACGGGATGACGTTAAGGTCGGCCGACAGGTTCGCGCTGTTCGGGTCGCCCGGCATCATGCGGCGGCCGTTGATCAGGACGAGCGAGCGCTTCGCACCCATATAGCGAAGGTCGACTTCGGCGGTGCCGGTTGCGCCGTTCGAAACGCCCGACGCCTGCGCAGCGCCGACCGACGGCAGCTGGTTGAGAACGTCCTCGACCCTGGTCGAACCGGAGAGCTTCACGTCCTGGTCGTTGACGACCGTGACCGGAGCGGCGCTCTCGAGGTTCGGCTGCGGAATGCGCGAACCGGTGACGATGATGTCCTGTCCACCCTGGACGTCCTCACCCTCGGCCGAAACCGACGGCGTGGGCTGGGCTTCGACTGGACCGCTGGGTTCAGATGCGGCTGGTGCCGTATCCTGCGCCCAGGCGGGCGCTCCCAATGCGCTGGCGCCGACCAGCAAGGTCGTCGCGAGCAGGTTTTGCCGCAGGTTCGTTCTCATTCTACTCCCCTTATTCGGCCCATGATTGCTGGGCGCACGTGGCGCTCTCATTGTCCGATAAGTTTAACAGAACAAGATTCCGCGACCCGCTTGCGACGCTTTTCCGGAATGGTGTGTCGGCGAAACAACATAAACGCGCCGGTAAGGATTGGCGGACCGCCACGAGCCAATGGCCCCACTCGGCCCTTCCCTAAAGGCTGCGCTCCTTGTCATGCCGAGACAGCACGTAACTCAAGACGAACAGAGGGAAGATCCACGCCAGGCGCGCCTGGTATCGATCGGACAACCCAGACGCCAACACACAGAAAGCTGCGTTGACCGCGAGAACCGAGATAATCAGCGAAATAGCCGTCAACTGAGATTGCGTCAGGCGTCGAGCATTGATGCCGATCCAGACCGTGCAAAGTGCAATCACGGCGTAGATGGCCACATTCAGGGCATAGATCGTGGCGGACGGGATGTTGGCCATTTCCACGAAATCGGGGTTTCCCGATGAATCCGGACGGACCTGGTCTCCGTACCGGGCTGGCCGCACCCAGAACCAGACGGATTGTTTCACGACGTGTTGCGCCAGGTTCCCAAGCTCTGTCCCAGGATAGGCGAGCGCGGCCCGGAAGACGATTTCGCTCTCTTCGGCGCGTATCCTGTCCATCTGTTCCGGGGTTGCGCGTCCGTCGAGACCGGTATCGTTGAACAGGAATCCGCCCACGGTCGTGGGGATCTTTGTGCCGAAGACCTCGCACACGGCATACCGAGGGGTCCGGCATTCCTTTTCCAGATACCAGCGCGCCGGTCCGTCGGAGACCGACCGGGCCAGCGCGTGGGGATAGTGCTTCGCGACGACGCTCGTTTCGCCGAAGGCGACGAAGCCGGCGCCGACCGTGATGATCCCGCCAGCCAGGAGGGGCGCCCAAAGCCATGCCAGTCGCATTGCCGGCCGCAGCTCGGATTTGCGGCGCCAAAGCGCGACGCCCGTCCCAGCGATGCATAGCCACAGGGCCAGCGGAACGATGCTCGCGTGAACTGCGACGGCCAGGCTTGCGATTGCGGCCAGGGCGAAACGAACACCCCGCGAGAGACGCTCGAGACCGGTAAACAGGACGATCTGGCAGGCCGCGACAATACCGGCGAAAACGTCGGGCAATGCGAATGCAGTGAACATCGGGAGGGACGACGCAGCTGACAGCGTGATGCCGAGGATCAGATAGGCTTTCTTCGAAACAACGCCGAGGCTCGAAGCAACGACTGCGCAAGCGAAAGCGGCCAGCACAGTCTGGAAAAGGGCAAGGCCGATCATGGTGTAGGCTGGCCAGCTGAAGAGATAGGCCAGGACGCTGTAAGGGATCGATCGGACGCCCCTGGCGCTCGCGGCTTCGGAGCGTGCGCGCTCTACCGAACTCGTCTCTACGGCTTCATTTGCTCCCCTGCTTTGACCGGATGGGGGGCCAGCCATGAGATCCGCCTTGCCGATGACGAATTCGACGGATGCCTTGCCGCCCTTAACGTAAGCGGCGCTGTCGGCGATGTAGGCGGGGCGCCCGAAAAGGATGAGCGGCCAAAGAAGGAGCGCGGCGAACAATAAGGTTCGCCAGGCCAGGTCTCGATCCAGACGCACGATCCCAGCACCGTTCCGAAGCCCTGAAACCTCATGATTTGACCGAATGCGATCCACTTGAATTCCCAAGACGTCGGAATGCGACAGCAAGCTATAAGCACGCCACGGCGTCAACCTCCGCTCTATCGGAAAGCATTTGGAGACAAGCCGGCTCAGCTTCCTTGGTTCAAATTGGAACAGGACTTGCGGGAAGAGCCTCGAGAGACTTGCGAACCACGCAGCGCTTCAGCCAGCTACTTGCGCGGAATCCGAAGGGCGCGGGGGGACGCGCGTTGACAGTGAAACGTCCGGTTGCTCTGTTCCAATCGCCCTCAGAGGCAGGAAAATAGCAATGCCGGCGAAGTCTCGACGCGGACCAATCCATTCACGAAGCCGCGCGCGATGAATCGCGTCCTGGTTACTGGCGCGAGTGGATTCATCGGATCCCACGTGACACGCCACCTTCTGGCAGAAGGACGTGAGGTTCATGTGCTCCTTCGCCCGGATTCCACTCCACCGCGGCTGGAAGATCTTGGCGGAGTTCGCCGATGGACCGGCGATCTGCATGATAGGGCTGCACTTGAAGTTTGTCTGAAAGGCGCTCGACCCGATCGCATCATTCATTGCGCGGGGGTTTCGCGTGCCCGGCACATGTCAGGCTGGGCTCCGATCCGGGAGGCTTTTCGCGTCAATGTCGACGGTCTCATTAATTTGGTGGAGGCCGCCTGCGCGAGCGGGGCACCGATCCGCCGCCTGGTCCGGCTCGGCGGCCTGGAAGAATATGGCAGCGGACCTTCCCCGTTTGTCGAAACGCAGCGAGAGATGCCGCGATCGGCCTATTCGGCCAGCCAGGTGGCCGGAACGCATCTGCTCGAGGCGCTCCAGCCTACCCTTCCCTTCGAAGCCGTGACCCTGCGGCCAACCCTGATCTACGGGAGCGGCCAGTCGACCGACTTCATGATCCCCGCTTTGATAGAGGCCCTGCTGGCGGAGCGGCCATTCCCATTGAGCGAAGGACGACAGCGGCGCGACATGCTCCATATCGACGATCTCGTGACGGCGATCCTGGCTGCTTCGACCGCAGACAATGCAGGAGGCGAAGTGATCAATATCGCGAGCGGAAAGGCGCCAATGGTCCGTACCATAGCTCTCACGATTGGGCGCATGATGGGGCGCCCCCATCTCCTCAGGCTAGGCGAGCTTCCGGATCGTCCGAACGACATCGTCGACCTTCGCGGCGACGCGTCGAAGGCAGAGCGTCTTCTCGCCTGGAGGCCGACGATCTCGCTAGTCCGCGGCCTCGCTCAAACGATCGAGTGGCACCGGTCGAGAATTTCGGCAGGATGCGCGGCATGAGCCTTGCGAGTGGCCTTCACGCACTGTTCGCGCCGATGCGGCAACGCGCGATCATGGCGATATCGGCCTATCGCGTTCGCGCGCGTCATTCGACCCTCAACGCACATGCGACCTCTATCTGGGACTACGGATTTCACGATCTCGACGCCATCGAGCTCGGGAAAGATGTAACGGTCGGACCGCATGCGGTCATACTGGTGTATCATCGCTCGCCATTTAGCGACGTGCCTGGACGCCTGATCGTCGGCGACCGGTCAAGCATCGGCGTCGGTTCCAATGTGCGCGCGGCCGGCGGCACGATCCGCATCGGCGCGGGTACAGGAATTGCGCAGTACAATGTGCTTGTTGCGGCGAACCACGTTTTGCGGCCGGGCGAACCTCGCTTCCATGTTCGGTGGGATGAAAGCCGATCTGGCATCGAGATCGGAAACAATGTCTGGATCGGCGCCGGCTGTGTAATCCTGCCCGGCACCGTGATTGGCGACGATGCAGTCATAGCCGCAGGCAGCGTAGTCCGGGGTAATGTTCCATCCGGGGAGCTCTGGGGCGGCGTGCCGGCTCGCAAGATCAAGGCAGTCGGCGAAGAGCGAGCTGAGTAAACCGGGCGATTGCCTCTCAGCCGACAGGGGCCGCGGACTGCCGGCCGAAGCGCCTGATCGAGACCTTCTCATCAGGCGTGAGGAATGGCCACAAGCCCCCAATCAGAACGAGGCAGGCGACCACTCTGAGCGGGATTGAGCCGAGGACCTCGCCCTGCGCCAAATAGGGCGCGATCATCAGTGCCGCGACTGCGTATCCGACAAGCAGTATCGAAGATCCGGTCATCACATAGCCACGGCGATGCAGCCGTTGCGCGCCCAGGGCGAATGTCACGATGGCCCCGGCGAGCATTGCTGCAGCGGCGCCGTTCATGCCGAAATGCGGAATGAGGGCGACGCACAGCAGTGTCGAGACAATGCATCCCGCAATCGACTTGACGGTCACGATCCAGAGCTCGTCGAGCGCGAACAGCAATTGCATTTGGACGTTCGTCTGGATGATGACCAACTGCCAAACGAGAAATGCAGGAAGCCAACCGGCGGCCACGATGAATTTGGATGAAAACAGGACGATCAGCGCGAATTTAGCGAACAATACCAGTGGCACGGACATCGCGATCAGAAGCATGAGCTGGCGGCGGCGGAACAGGTCGAACGTGGCGAATTTATCGGCGATAGGCGAAGGCCGGTTGAGCTGTGGGCCGAGGTATCGCGCCGCCATTGCGACCATCACCGCTCCCACTGCGAGGACCATGCTCAGTATTGCCTGAAGCCACCCGCCGGTCTCGATCCCCAGTGAATGTGCAGTCACGTATCTTACGACGAGCAGCGAAAAGGCAGTGCCGACTAGCGACGCGTAGAACGCAACGGCCGTGGGAATGATGTCCGGCCTCGCGCGTATCTCGGCAATCAAGCTCGCATTCCTGTCGAAAACCGGCAGGTGGAGGGTCCGCTTGAAATAGATGAGCGCCCAAGCAATCAGTACGGCGATCGCGATGGCCTGAGCCACATAGATCTCGAGTATATCGCCCCACAGCAGTCCGATGCCGGCCGCAACGGTCGTTATCGCGGCAATCGCGAACGAAAGACTGGCAGCGCCCACCGGGCGCAAACCCGCCGCCAGGACATTCGGAAGAAACAGTCCGAGGGCGAACAACGGCGCGTTGACCAACGCCACTCCGAATTCGAGTGAGTACGCTGCTACCGTCGGGCCGAACAGCGCGGGGCGAGCAAGTAGGGCGATGCCGAGGGCACCGCATCCGATTACCGACGCGACAACGATTGCTTGCAGAAAGGCAGCATATTGACGCGCGAAGTCAGGACGCCCGTACGACCTGGACATCACCCGCACCGCCACGGTCGGCAGGCTAAGCGCGAATACCATGCCGACAAGGATGATCAGCTGGTCAGTCAGGCCGACCAAACCGAGCCCGGCCGGGCCGAGATCAACGGAAATCACCTTGGCCCTGACGACCTGGACAAGGATTGTCAGGACCTGAAGCAGTCCGATGATGACTATGGTCCTGAACATTATCGCCGTGCCACCTTCATACGCAAACTGGCGACGAGACAATTATCCTTCGTTGCCGATGATTTCGACACGGGGGATCGGCACGATGAATTTCCCGCCCTTGGCGAGGAATTCAGATTGCTGCTGCACGATCTCGTCCCTGAAGTTCCAGGCGAGAATGAGCAGGAAATCGGGTCGGTCGGCCGCAATCCGATCCGGTGACACGACGGGAATCCGCATTCCGGGCGTATAGCGCCCCTGCTTGAGCTCGTTGCGGTCAGCAATCCACTCGAGCGTGTCCGGCCCGATGCGGAAATAGTTGAGGAGCGTGTTGCCCTTCGCCGGCGCCGAATAGCCGGCAAGCCGACGGCCCTCGCCCTTAAGCCTTTCGAGCAGGCTCATCAGCTCGGAACGGATGGCGTGGACACGCTCGACATGGCGATCGTAGGCCTCCTTCGTGAACAGACCCGCTGCCTTCTCGCGTTCGAGATAGGCGGTGACCGCAGCGGAGGGCTCACCAACTCGGCTGAGCGTACAGCGCATCGATCCACCATGGATCGGCAGCTCCTCAAGTTCGACCAGCTTGAACCCGAATTTCCTGCCAAGTGCGACAAGCGAAGCGGCCGTAAAGGTCGACAGATGCTCGTGATAGACGGTGTCGAACTCGTTGAGCTCGATGCAGGTGAGAGCCTGCGGCAGCTCCAGCACGAAACTTCCCTCGGGGTCCAGCAGGGTCGCCACACCAGCCATGAAGTCGTCTAGATTGTCGATGTGATTGAACGTGTTCGTGCAAACGATCACGCGCGCCGGTCCGTACTGGTCCCGGATGCGCACGGCTGATTCCGCCGTGAAATATTCGTTGAAGACCTCGACCCCGCGATCGCGGGCGAATTGGGAAATGTTCGCGGACGGATCGACGCCGAGAACCCGCATGCCCTCGCCCAGGCAGGCGGCGAGAAGCAATCCGTCATTGCTTCCGATGTCGACCACAAGCTGGCCTGGCGCGGTCACCAACTTCTCGCGGAACTGGTGCGCGAGCGCAGCGAAGTGCGCCGGCATGGTCGTAGTTGCCGACGGCATGTAGACATAGTCGACGTAGAAGTCCGCCGGCAGCGGATCCGGGATCTGAATCAGGCCGCAATCCAGGCAGGCATGGCTTTCCAGCGGGAACAGCACGTCCGGCTTGTCGAGGTTCTCAGGCCTGACAAAGGCGTTCGCCGCCGGATGGTCGCCCATCGGGAGGAAGCAATACATGTTGGTACTGTCGCAGGCGCGACAAACGGTCTTTCCAAGCATCAGCGACCCCTTTGCGATCGTTTTCCGACGTCGCGGACGACGTCCAAAGTCTGTTGAGCAAGCTTTTCCCAGCGGAGCGCTTCTCCCCGCTCGCGCGCCTTCCGGCGTAGGTCGGCGCGGAGATTGTCATCCGAAAGCACTGCCTGGATCGCTTCGACCAGCGAGTCGACGCTGGGCTCGATCATGTAGGCGTACCCGCCCGCAACCTCGCCGAGACCGCCGCGATTGGCAGCAATGACTGCGGTCCCTGCCGCCATCGCCTCGGTCGTGGTCATCGACCATCCTTCATTCTCCGACGGGTGAATGAAGATGTCCGCGGCTGCATATATCGGCGCCAGGTCCGAATGATGTTCCACGACCCCTTCGGTTTGGACCACGTCGTTTTCGACACCCAGGTCGCGGATCAGCTTTTCGAGCGGGACATCGCCCCTGTAGGGCCCGAACAGGAGCAGGCCGTGCGGCCACTTCCCTTCTTTCCGCAGGCGGGCGAATGCCTTGATCAGCATCGGGATATTCCGTCGCGGCGATCCCTTGCCTACGAACAGCAAATACGGCCGGTCCGAACCGAAGAAGCGCTTGCGTGTAGCCGACAACAGGCCGGGCTGGTCGTCCATCGGATGGAAGGCTTCGTCCGCCCCCTGGTGAACGATGTGAAGCCGATCTTTCGGAACGCCATAATATTCTTCGACAGCGCGTCTCGTTTTTTCACCCGGAACGATGACTGCATCGGCGCGCCGGGCACAGTGCTTGTAGAGCCGCGCGTAAGTCTGACGGTAAAGCCAGCTATGCGCAGCCGGCTCCGTCTCGTTGACGCTGTGCGTCGCGACAACAAGCCGTCCACGATAGCCGAGCGGCGCCGAGTAGGCCGGGCAAAACAGCACATCGTGGTCGGCGGCGGCGGGACCGAGGCGCAGCGTTTCCCAGGGCAAGCCCGGCATGCGGCTTTCAAGCAGGACCGTCCGGATGCGTGGCCAGGCTCCCGCCAGTCGCTCGTTCAGGGGCCGCCGAACGAAGAGACTCAGCTCCTCGCCGTCAGCCAGCTGCTCGTTCCAGTACCCAAGGATGTATTCCAGGTAGCGCCCGACGCCGAATGGCTGGCCGGCGAGCCGCTGCCCGTTGAACGCAATGCGCATGGGTTACCACTGCCCGGCAAAGTCGCGAAAGCGCTCATGAACGTAGGCGAGATCGGTCTCGCTCAGACCGTGATGGCAGGCGACCAACATGCCGCTTCGCATGACCCGATCGGCATTGGGATAGCCGCCCGAAGCCTCACGCCGAACGATGTCGCGATATCCCGGCTGGCGAAGGATATTGCCCGTGAAGACCGTCCGCGTCTGGATTCCACAACCCTCGAGATATGTCTGCAATTGACGCCGGGTGAACGGGGCCTCGTCACGCAGGATCAGTGGTAAAGCCAGCCAACCCGTGCGGCTGTCCTCGCATTGCCGCGGAAGGGTGAACCAGTCGGCATAGTCGGAGAAGAAAGCGAGGTGAGCGTCGAAATTGGCGACGCGGGCGTCGATGTTCGACTGCAGCCGGCCAAGCTGGACGAGCCCGAATGCAGCTCCGATCTCCGACGGCTCCAGGTTGTAACCAATCCGCTCGAACACGAACTTTGCATCGTAGGGAATGCCTTCGAGCGTTACCCCGAATCGATGCTCGGGATTCTCGGAATCCACGAACAAGGACGAGCTTCGTCCCCAACTCCGCAGAAGCTTCGCCTCTTCGGCCCAGTCGTCCCTGTTGACGCACAGCATTCCGCCATTGCCGGCGCAGTTGATCACGTGCGAGCCATAGAAGCTCGTCGTGCTGATGTGAGACCGCGTTCCCGTGCTGGACCCACGCAGGGTTGCTCCTAGCGTATCGGCGGAATCCTCGACGACCAGCAGGTCATGCGCGGCGGCGAGCTCGGCCAGGCGATCCCAGTCAGGCAGGTTTCCGATCAGCGATGGGACCATCATGGCCCGGGTATTCGGGCCGATCATCGCCTCGACCTGCTCGACGTCGACATTGAAAGTATCCGGTTCGACGTCGACGAAGGCCGGCACGAGGCCGTTCTTTACGATCGGCGCCACCGTTGTCGCGAAGGTCAGTGCAGGCGTGATTACCTCGGCTCCGACCGGGAGACCGAGCAGCTCGACCGCGAGGTAGTTTGCGCTGGACCCCGAATTGACCATGATCCCGTGGTCCTTGGCGAACAGGGCCGCTACCGACGCTTCCATCTTCCGAACGTTCGCGCCCATCTGCGTCGATGTGCGCAGGACTTCGACGACCGCCGCGATCTCCTCCTCGCCGTGGACGGTCCGCCCGTATGGGACGCGAATGGCGGGCGCTCCGCCCGGCTGACTTGCCGTCGCCGCAGAAGCTCGCGTCGAACTCATTGGCAACGTTCCTCCTGTTCGGTGAGCAGCTGTTCGTACGCTGCAATCTGTTGGTCGGTGACTGCGACAGGCGACCCTTCGGCTGCCTCGCGATACCATTCGGCGGTCATATCGAGCGCTCGTGACAGGCCTAGTGCAGGCCGCCACCCGAGTTCGTTGCGAGCTTTCGTGCAGTCGAGACGCAGGACGGCTGCCTCGTGCGGCCCAGTCTGTTCGGACTGATATGCGACCTTCAGCTCTGGCCAGCGGCCGCGGAGCTGCTCGACCAGTTCGCGGACCGGGACAATCTCGTCTTCAGACGGACCGAAATTCCATGCTCCGGAGAATCGGTGACCCTCCGTCGCAGCGCGATGCCCAAGCAGGAGGTAGCCGCCGAGCGGCTCCAGAACGTGCTGCCAGGGACGGACGGCTCCCGGACGGCGAATGACGGCAGTCGCGCCCGTCTCTGCCGCGCGGGCGAGGTCGGGGACTATCCGGTCGACGGCCCAGTCGCCGCCACCGATGACATTGCCGGCGCGCCCGCTTGCGACCGTGCAGCGGGAGGTTTCGAAGAACGAACGCGCGTAGGCCGAAGTCACCAGTTCGGCTGCACCTTTCGAGGCGCTGTACGGATCGTGACCGCCCATCGGGTCAGTCTCGCTAAACGGCGTCGAGCGTCCGTCATTCTCATAGCATTTGTCGCTGGTGATGATCACCACCGCCTTGATCGACGGGAAGCCACGGATTGCTTCCAGCAGGTGCGCGGTTCCCATCACGTTCGTCGCAAAGGTCTCGACCGGAAAGTCGTAGGATGGGCGGACCAAGGATTGCGCGGCCATGTGAAAGACTATCTCGGGCTCGGCCTCCCGGACAGCCGCCTGCAGATGTGCAAGGTCGCGGACGTCGCCTTCCAAAGAATGCATCCGGTCGGAGATCCGCGCCTGGAGGAACAAGCTTCGGCTTTCCGGCGGCAAGGCATAGCCCGTCGTCTTTGAGCCGAGGCGCTCCAGCCATGCGCACAGCCATGCGCCCTTGAAGCCCGTGTGGCCGGTGACCAGGACTCGCCTGCCGGAATAGGCCTTCAGAGCGTCTGCGATCATGGCTTGCAGACCCAGGGCGGATTGCCGGACTGCCACAGCTCCTCCAGCAGCTGCTTCTCGCGAAGCGTGTCCATCGGCTGGAAGAAACCGGAATGACGAAAGGCCTGCAGCTGGCCGTCGGCGGCTATCCGCTCGAGCACGTCCCTTTCCAGCGAGCTTTCAGGGCCTTCGATATAATCGAGGATCTCCGGCTCGAAGACGAAGAAGCCGCCGTTGATCCAGTCGGTGTCGGTCTGCGGCTTTTCAGAGAATGCCGCAACATGGTCGCCTTCCAGCTTGAGCAGACCAAAGCGCGCGGGCGGGTGAACGGCTGTAACGGTTGCCAGTTTTCCGTGGCTCCGGTGGAAGGCGACCAACTGGTCGAGCGCGACGCTGCTGAGACCATCGCCATAGGTGCACATGAACGGGCCGTCGCCGACATAATCACGCAGCGCCAAGAGGCGGCCGCCAGTCATCGCGTCACGCCCGGTGTCGATCGCATGGACCCGCCAGTCTGGCGGTGCTCCGCCGACCATCTCGACGTCGCCGGATTTCAGCGAAACGATCAAGTCCTGAGCGTGATAGCAGAAGTCGGCGAAGTACTTCTTGATGACCTCACCGCGGTAACCGCAGGCAACGTAGAAGTCGTTGAAACCGAACGCCGCGTAATGGCACATGACATGGTAGAGAATTGGCCGCTCGCCAATCTCGACCATAGGTTTCGGTTTCTGGGCAGTCTCTTCCGAGATGCGGGTGCCATACCCGCCTGCCAGAATGACGACTTTCATTGGAACCCCGCCAGCGACGTAGCCGGCAGCTTATGCCAAATTGGCGGCAAGGGAAGGCTAGTGTCCCAATTGCCCCATTACGACACGCTTCAGGGGGTGGTGCCCAGGGACGGAATCGAACCGCCGACACCGTGATTTTCAGTCACGTGCTCTACCAACTGAGCTACCTGGGCTCTCGTGACCGGGCGGGCCGCCCGTCCAAGCGACGCGCTCCCTAACCTTCGTGGTCTTCACTGTCCACCCCGGGATCGGCCTTGGGACCGGGAATCCGATAGCCCCCGCCCAGCCATCGAAGGAGGTCTCGGTCCTTGCATCCGCGCGAGCAGAATGGAGCATGCTCGACGGACGGTGGCTTCCGGCAAATCGGGCAGGACTTGGAGTCAGACGTTTTGCGCATACCCGCCATGGATGGGGAGCGATTGGTCGCTTCGCAAGGTAACCCCGCCGCCGATCTGTCTCGCAAGGGCGTCGATCCAGGCCACATTGCGCTCGAAGACGGCGGATATTGACGGATGGGCGACAAGGCAGGTCGCCCCAGTTCGATCCATCGCGACTTTTCGAAGGAGCACCCGCGCTTCAAACGGAGCCCGGTCGGACGCCAGCTCGAACGTCGACGCGCGCGCTCGCACGCGAACTATTTGAATGAAGCCGAACCCATTCATCGCCGTGCGCTCGAACGGCAGCGGAAGGTTCGCATCGATCGCGGCTCCAACCGCTTGTCGCTGGTCTTTTCCAGCAATCGTTGGAAGGTCGATCCCAATCGACCCGCCGATTCCGTGCCGAAGGATCATACGAGCCGCCGCAACCGCGGACGCGACGGCAAGGTCGAACGGAGGTAGACGCCCATCGACGTCGATCAGCGTCATTGCCGGCGTCAGTGAGATGCGAAGCTCACCACCTTCGAACCGGACGATGCCGCTTCGCGCCTCTTCGATCAGGTCCGACCATCCCGCTCGCTCGAGCCGATCCTCGGGTGACGGGAACGGAAGGACTTCAGCGTCCATTGGCTGTGCTGGACGTAGTGGTTCGTCAGTCAGCCGGGCCAGCGGCCTCTTCCATGGTTCGATGCCTGGGATCCGCTCACGCGTGATCTCGATCCGAATGAGCGCGCCTTCGGTAACACCAGGCGCGCCCTTGGGGAGGAGGTATTGCTGACACCCCACCTGCGCGACGGCAGGGAAGCCCGTCTCGATCAGCCGACCCTCGAGAATTGCCCCGGCCGGCTCAACACCTTCGAGAAGGACGCGCGCTTCGACGATCTCACCGGCATGGATGCGTACCGAGCGGGTCTCACCGATCCCGCGCTCGACGACCCATTCAGGCAATTGGATATCCCGCGGACTTCAACAGCAAACGTGTCTCGGCAAGGGGAAGGCCGACCACATTCGAATAGCTGCCGGCGATCTGGCGCACGTACACCTCGCCATAGCCCTGAAGGGCGTAGCCCCCGGCCTTGCCGCGCCATTCGCCGTGACTGGCGTAATAGTCCATCTCATCGTCCGACAGCCGCTTCATCGCGATCATGGTCTCGCCGAGCCGTGTACGAAGCGGTTGGCCCGGAGCCGCCAACGCGATGCCTGTCAGGACCCGATGGCGGCGCCCGGAAAGCAATCGCATGCAAACGCGAAGCGTGGCCTCATCCTCCACTTTGGGCAGAATGCGCCGTCCCACGGCAACGACGGTGTCGGCTGCCAGAACCAGATCGTTTGGATGCTCTGCGGCGATCGCCATGGCCTTCTCGCGCGCAAGGCGAAGGGCATGATCGCGCGGAAGCTCGCCCGCCGGGACACTCTCGTCGATATCGGCGGGGACGATCTCGTCGGGAATCACACCGATGCGCGCAAGCAGGTCGAGCCTGCGCGGGCTGGCGGAAGCGAGGATCAGACGCATGCCGCCGCCCTAGGGGCGGGGCGGAGGCCCGCTGCGGCCCGGCATGAAGCGATAAGTGATCCGGCCCTTGGTCAGGTCGTACGGCGTCATTTCGACCAGCACTTCGTCACCGGTCAGCACGCGGATGCGGTTCTTACGCATCTTGCCTGCGGTATGCCCCAGGATCTCATGGCCGTTCTCGAGCCGCACGCGGAACATCGCATTGGGCAGCAGTTCGACCACCTGCCCGCGCATCTCGAGAAGTTCTTCCTTAGCCAAACGATTTCCTCTTCGGGTCGGTAAAAAGTCGCGGAGCCTTACTAGCGCAAACTTCAAAAGTGAAGGTGGTGCATCAGACCGTGAAAACAGTCGAACCCGTCGTCTTGCGCGCTTCGAGAGCGCGATGCGCCTCGGCGGCATCCTTGAGCGGGAAGGTTTGACCGATCTCGATTTTCACTTTGCCCGACAGCACCATGTCGAAAAGTTCTTTGGCCGACTGCTCGAGCTCCTCGCGCTTGGCGATATAGTGGAACAGGGTTGGCCGTGTCAGGAACAGCGATCCTTTTTGCGCAAGCAGGTTTGGCGGGATCGGGTCCGGCGACCCGGAAGCGTTCCCGTAGCTGACCATCAGCCCGCGAGGGTGCAGACAATCGAGCGACCTGAGAAACGTATCCTTGCCGACTGAATCGTAGACGACCGGCAGCTTCGCACCGCCGGTGATGCGCTCGACCTCGGCGACGAAATCCTGCCGCGTGTAAATGATCGGATGGTCGCAGCCGTGTGTACGCGCCATCTCCGCCTTCTCGTCGGTCGACACTGTGCCGATGACCGTCGCGCCGATGGCCCTGGCCCATTGGCACATGATCAGGCCGACGCCGCCAGCGGCCGCATGGACGAGGATCGTCTCGCCGGTTTGGACCGCATGGACTCCGCGCAGGAGCATCCGGACGGTCATGCCCTGCAACATCATCGCGGCAGCCTGTTGGAACGGAATTTCGTCCGGCAACTTCACGAGGCGCTCGGCGTCGATCAGCCGCTCTTCCGCATAGCCGCCGGTCGGCCCGGCATAAGCGACGCGATCACCCGGCATGAGGCCGGTTACGTTCTCCCCGACTGCTTCAACCGTCCCCGCGCCCTCGGTGCCAGGCGTGAAGGGCAGTTGCTGCGGATACAGGCCGGTGCGGTGGTAGACGTCGATGTAGTTCAGCCCGACGGCTTGCTGGCGCAACCGGACCTGACCCGGTCCCGGATCGCCAACCTCTACCTCTTCCCAGTGCAGGACTTCAGGCCCGCCGGCCTCGTGAACCCGGATAGCGTGAACCATGGCGCGCCTCTGCGCCTGCTCGAGAACAAAGAAAAGCCCCGCCGCGGCAGTGCCGGGCGGGGCCGTTCTTCAGATCCGGTCGGCGCTCAGCCGGCCCCGTGACCAGCCAGAGCCGCGAGCAGGAGCAGCGCGACGATGTTGGTGATCTTGATCATCGGGTTCACGGCCGGGCCAGCGGTGTCCTTGTAGGGATCGCCGACGGTGTCACCCGTCACGGCAGCCTTGTGAGCTTCAGAGCCCTTACCGCCGTAATTGCCGTCCTCGATGTACTTCTTGGCGTTGTCCCAAGCGCCGCCGCCCGAGGTCATCGAGATGGCGACGAACAGGCCGGACACGATCACGCCGATCAGGACCGCGCCGAGCGACGCGAACGCATTCTCCGTGCCCGCAACCATGCGGATCACGAAGAAAACGACGATTGGAGTGAACACCGGGAGCAGCGACGGGATGATCATTTCCTTGATCGCCGCGCGGGTCACCAGGTCAACTGTGCGCGCGTAGTTCGGACGGACGCTGCCTTCCATGATGCCCGGATTGTCACGGAACTGGCCACGAACTTCCTCGACCACTGCGCCGCCTGCACGGCCGACGGCAGTCATGCCCATTGCGCCGAACAGATACGGAAGCAGCGCGCCCAGCAGGAGACCAACGATTACGTACGGGTTGGCGAGCGTGAAGTTGATGTCCGCATAAGCCACACCGAGATCGCCCGCGAAGGTGCGAAGGTCGGTCGTGTAGGCTGCGAACAGAACCAGCGCGCCGAGGCCCGCCGAGCCGATTGCATAGCCCTTGGTCACCGCCTTGGTGGTGTTCCCGACCGCGTCGAGAGCGTCGGTGCGTGTGCGCACGTCATCCTCGAGGCCCGCCATCTCGGCGATACCGCCGGCGTTGTCGGTGACCGGCCCATAGGCATCGAGCGCGACCACCATCCCGGCAAGCGCAAGCATGGCGGTCGCCGCGAAGGCGATGCCGATCAGGCCTGCAAGCTGATAAGACACGATGATGCCGACGCAGATGACGAGCGTCGGAAGCGCCGTCGATTCAAGGCTGATTGCCAGACCCTGGATGACGTTCGTGCCGTGGCCGGTCTGCGACGACTTGGCGATGCTCTTCACCGGACGATAACTCGTGCCGGTGTAATATTCGGTAATCCACACGAGCAGGCCCGTCACCGCGAGGCCGACGAGCATCGAATAGAACAAGTCCCAGCCGGTGAAGGCGCCGGTGAACTCACCAACCTTGGCCTGTGCGCCAACGTCGAGGCCGGCAGGCTCGCCGCCGACAGACGCGTTCAGGTCGCCGAGGACGAGCTGAGTGACGAAATAGATCGCAGGCACCGACAGCAGCGCGGTGACCCAGAAGCCCTTGTAAAGCGCGCCCATGATCGAGCCGCTCTTGCCGAGCCGGACGAAGTAGGTGCCGATGATCGAAGTGATGATGCAAACCCCTCCAATCAGCAGCGGAAGGGTCATCAGCCCGCCGACGTGGAGCGGCGTGCCGCCCACCAGCAATGCGATAAGAACCATCGTCGCACCGACGGTGACGACATACGTCTCGAAAAGGTCGGCAGCCATACCGGCGCAGTCGCCGACATTGTCGCCAACGTTGTCGGCGATCACGGCTGGGTTCCGGGGATCGTCTTCCGGGATCCCGGCCTCGACCTTGCCGACGAGGTCAGCGCCGACGTCGGCAGCCTTCGTGAAGATGCCGCCGCCGAGACGTGCGAAGATCGAAATCAGCGAAGCCCCAAATGCCAGCGCAACGAGCGCATCGGTAACCCCACGGTCGTTCGGAGCGAGACCACGAACGTCGACGAGGTAGTAGAAGAAGGTTGAGATTGCGAGCAGAGCGAGGCCCGCCACGAGCATGCCGGTGATCGCGCCCGAGCGGAACGCGATTGTCAGTCCGCCCTGCAGGCTCGTGCGAGCCGCTTCCGCAGTGCGCACGTTGGCTCGAACAGAAATGTTCATGCCGATGAACCCAGCCGCACCCGACAGCAGGGAGCCGAGCACAAAGCCCGCGGCCTGAACCGGGCCGAGGAAAATTCCAACGAGAATGGCTACGGCAACGCCGACCATTCCGATCGTCGTGTACTGGCGGCGCAGGTAGGCCGAGGCGCCTTCCTGGATGGCGCCGGCCACTTCGATCATGCGCTGGTTGCCCGCCGGCGCGTTGAGCACCTGGCGGCTCGTGAACAAGCCATAAAGCACGGCAATGAGGCCGCACCCGATCGCGATTAGAATGAGGTTCATCGAAAATTCTTCCCCGTTTTCGCGGCAATGCCGAACCGCCTGCAGGACGCAGACGGCGAACGGGGCGAGTGTTTATGGACCGAAATCGCGGCTGGCAACCGCGTTCGGCTTAGGGCTTAGTGAAGGAGCAGTGCCGTGAGGGCGCCAGAGATGAGCCCGCTAGCTGCGATCACCCATTGGCGCAGGGGAATTGCCGCGATGTTCATGACCCAAATGCTCCGGTAGCGGTACCGGACTTCCGCCGCTTGAAAGAGAGAGAAGAGATCCTTCAGCGGCGAGAGTCCCGATGCGGGCAATGGTCGTTCCGCGAGGTAAAGAAAGACTTAACGGATCGACGTCCGGAGGCATTGCCACGAGGAGCGCGTAGTCGTCACCTCCGGTCGCGGCGAACAGGCGAGCGTCGAGGCTTTCGCCACGCTCCGCGATGAATGCTTTCGACAGCGGGATCGCGTCGAGGTCAATTTCGGCATTCAGCGCACTCGCCTCGGCCAAACGCATCGCATCGAGCAACAGTCCGTCGGACACGTCCATCATTGCATGCGCATGTGGTGCCAAAACCTGACCGGGCGCGAGTAGAGGAACGGGCCGGCGATAGATATCGACCAGGGGACCGGTCGACGCGCCGTCTTCACGAAGCAATTCCAGTCCGGCGGCGGAATCTCCAAGCGTGCCGATGAGCCAAAGGACATCGCCGTCCTTTCCGCCCTTCCTGAGGGGTACTCGCTCGCCAGCCCGGCCGATGGCGGTAAGACCGAATACGCGCGGCGCTCCTGCTGGAAGTGCGATCGTATCGCCTCCGACCAACGCCAGCCCGTAGCTTTCGCAAGCTGCCTCGATTCCATCGAGGAAGCTCATGTCCCACGCGTCGTCGCCCGAAAGGGCGAGCGACAGGAGCGCCGCTGCGGGGCTCGCTCCCTTCGCCGCAAGGTCCGAGAGGTTCACTGTCACCAGCTTCCAGCCAACGCTCGCTGCCGGGTCCGCGGGCAGGAAGTGAACGCCCTCGGCGATGCTGTCGTGGGTCAGGACCAACCCATCCAGGAGGGCGGTGTCATCGGCGAGTCCCAAGGCGGCGGGACTGGTCGCAATCCGCCGGAGGCGCTGGATCGCCTGGGATTCACGCACTCGAACTACTCCGCGCGGGCCGGCCGCGCCTCTTTGGCAACTGCGTCGAGAAGCCCGTTCACGAAACCGCTCTCGCGCTTGTCATAGAACGCATGCGCAACATCGACATATTCCGAGATTACCGATCCCACTGGCACGTCCTTGCGCGCGAGGAGCTCGTAGGTGCCAGCGCGAAGGATTGCGCGCATCGGACGGTCCAGCCGATCGAGGCTCCATCCTTCGGCGAGCTTGTCGGCAATGGCGTCGTCGATCTCGATGCGGCGTGCGTCGACGCCGGTGACTACGTCGTCGAAAAAGCTCTGCTCGGCTTCAACATACTGTGCTTCCTCGATCGTCGCGCCGAGGCGATGCTCGTGGAACTCCCGGAGTAGCCGGGTAATTGGGATGCCCTCCATCTCCTGTTGGTAAAGCGCCTGCACCGCGGCAAGGCGGGCGGCGGAGCGCGAACGGGAGCGAGCAGCGGTATTCATCGCGCGGGCCTTAGCCCCGCAGGCTCAGCCGAGAAAGTCCCGAAGCGCCGATGCGACCTGATCCGGCGCTTCCCACGGCGCGAAGTGACCCGCATCCGGGAGTTTCACGACCGTCAAATCGTCCACCAACGCTTCAAGCCCTTCGAGCTGGAGCGGCAAAAGCGCCGGGTCCTTCATTCCCCACACAACGAGCGTTGGGACGTGGATCATGGGAAAGGATCGAAGCAGGAAATCGGGCACCGCAACCGTTGCGCCGGGCGGGGGTACGATAAGTTTGGTGGCCCGGTACCAGTTCAACATCGGAAGCATTCCGCCCGGCTGCGACCATTCCGCGATGTACTGCTGCTTCTCCGCTTCGGAGACGCTTGCGAGTTCGACATGGCTCATGAAGGTCTTCTGGAAGAAGGCTTCGAAGCCCATCGCCTCGATCGCCTTCTCGGCCCCAGGGACCCTGAACCAGTTGATGTACTGCGACGCCGCGCGCTGGTCCGCGTCCTCGATCAGACTCTTCTGGAAGATGAGCGGGTGCGGTGCGTTGATGATCGCAAGCTTGGTCAGCCGCGGGTCGTTGCGCATCGCTGCGGGCCAGGCGATCGCGCCGCCCCAGTCGTGCCCGACGAGCGCAAAGCGTTCGACACCGAACGCCTCGGCAAGCGCGAAGATGTCGCCGATCAATTTATCGCTCTCGTACTCATCGACATCGAGCGGACGGTCCGAGCCAGCGAAGCCGCGCTGGTCCGGCATGATCAGCCGGAAGCTGTCCTCGAGCAGCGGCGCCACGCCGCGCCATGTCCGGTGCGATTCCGGGAAGCCATGAAGAAGGATGACCGGCGGTGCGTCCTCCGGACCCGCAACAGCAACGTTCAGGGTTACCCCTGTAGAAAGCCCGACCCGCCGGAACTCCGTCACGGATAGCTTACCGTCAGCGGCACCTCGGGTAGCGGGATGAATTCGTCATGATCATCCGGCGGGAGAATGAATTCGCCAGCCCTCCACGCGCGCTTGGCTTCGTTGATCCGGTCGCGGCGCGACGACACGAAGTTCCACCAGACATGCCGCTCTCCCTCCATCGGCGCGCCGCCGCACAGCATCAGCCGCGCGCCGGCGTGCGAAGTCAGCAGCGGCAGATGACCCGGTGCCAACAAGGTGAGATGCATGGGGAGCAATTGGTTGCCGTCGACCGTCGCATCGCCCTCGATCAGATAGAGCGCCCGCTCGTCGGCTGGATGGTCGATCATCAATGCCGCCCCGGGCGAGAGCGTGATCGCGGCATAGATCGTCGGGGAGTGCTGCGTGACCGGCGACTGGATGCCGAACCCCTCTCCCATGATCAGCTGCAGCCGCACTCCATCGCCCTCGACCAGCGGCAAGGCGGCGGCAGGCGTGTGTTCGAACCCAGGCTCGAGCTCCTCCTTTGCCTGGGGCAAGGCGAGCCAGGTCTGGATGCCGTCCAGCTCCGGCCCGGCCGCGCGCTCCTCGGCTGGAGACCTTTCGGAATGAGCGATTCCCCGGCCGGCGGTCATCAGGTTTACGGCACCCGGCTCGATCCGCTGGAACGTGCCGAGGCTGTCGCGGTGATCGATCGCGCCTGCGAACAGATAAGTCACCGTCGCAAGGTTTATGTGCGGATGCGGTCGCACATCGATTCCGTCGCCCGGACGGAGGCGCGCGGGCCCCATCTGATCGAAGAAGATGAAGGGGCCGACCATCGTGCGCTGCTTGCTCGGAAGCGTCCGATGGACCTTGAATCCGCCGAGGTCGTGCGTGACCGGGGCGATCGTCATGGAGATCACGGAATCCATGGCGCGTTGCCCTACGCCGTCATGAGGCCGCGAAAAAGACCCGCCGAAGTTTCCTTGTCATTTCACATGCTTAACGATTGTTCATCTGGGCTTCAGGGTCGGGACGCTTAGGCGCGCTCATCCGGGGGCGTAACGAAGTGGCAGTCGCCGCGTCGGCCTCATCAGTTGGAACCAGCCTGTGTCGGGAGACGCCGTTTCCCGGAATGCTGACTCACATCATCGAAACGCAGCGGCACTCGCCGCCGCAGAAGAAAAGGGCATTTCTCGCATGCGTTTTCTGCTTGCTACGACGGGTCTTGGTGCAATTGCGGCGGCGACCGCGGCGGTTCCAGCACATGCCGAAACGGTTATCTCGACGGCGGTCACTACTCCGCAAACGACCAGCGCATCGGGCGATATCAAAATCTCTTCGACGGGCTCGGTGAAGCCCACGAGCGGCATCGGCGTCACGCTAAACACCAACAATTACGTCCGCAATGAAGGCACGATCCAGATCACCGGCGCCAACAACAGCGCGGGTGTTGTCGCCAACGCCGGAGTGACGGGCGAGATCACCAACAGCGGCACGATCACGATCGACGAGACCTATACGCCGACCGACACCGACAACGACGGCGATCTCGACGGCGCCTTCGCGCAAGGTTCGGGCCGGTGGGGCATCCATACGCTGGGCGGATTCACCGGCAATATCACGAATAGCGGCTCGATCTCGGTCAAGGGCAATCAGTCCGGGGGTATCCTCCTCGATGGCCCGCTGACAGGCAATCTCGTCAGCAGCGGCAGCATCACCGTGCTCGGCAACGACAGCTTCGGGATCAAGGCCGGCAACATCAGCGGCAACGTCTCGTTGCCCAAGGGGACGATCACGGTGCAGGGCGCCAATGCCGTTGGCGTTGCCCTAAACGGAGACATTGGCGGTTCGCTGACCATCCAGGGCACGGTCCAGTCGACCGGCTATCGCTACACCTCGGTTCCGGCCGATACGTCCAAGCTCGATGCGGACGATCTCCTGCAGGGTGGATCGGCGCTGATCGTCGCCGGGGATGTCGCCGGAGGCATCCTGTTCGACGCTCCGCCGAAGGATCTCAGCACCACCGACACCGACGAAGACGACGACGGGATCCCAGACGCGTCGGAAACCAAGGCGACGATCATCACTTTGGGCTCGGCTCCGGCGGTCCAGATCGGGTCGGCGACGGAAGCGACGAACATTGGTGCGGTCGCCAACTCCGGCGGTCGCGGAATCGTGATGAAGGGCTCGATCGTCGGCAACGGCCTCTACAAGGGCGTCGCCGGGAACGGCCTGGTGATCGGCGGGCTCGGAAACGCCGTAAACGTCGCCGGCGGGATCACGGTCGCCGGCACGATTGCGGCAACCGGTTCTGAAGCGAATGCGACGGCGCTCCGTATCGGATCCGGCGGAAACGTCCCGATCATCGAAAACAGCGGCCAGATCACCGCGACCGGCGGCGGGACCACGACGACCGGCTCGACTGCCATTCTCATCGATGCCGGTGCAAGCGTCACGACGATCAAGAACAGCGGTTCGATCATCGCGTCGCGCTCGGGCGCTGACGGCACGGCAGCAGCGATCGTCGACAAGGCCGGCACGGTCACCCTGCTCGAGAATAGCGGGTCGCTGGGCGTCGCCAATTCTTTGTCGCTGGGCGACAAAGGCATTGCCTTCGATCTCAGCGCGAACGGCGGCGGCGTTACCGTCCGCCAGCTCGTCGCAGCGACTGGTGCGGCGGCTCCGGCGATCAGCGGCCAGATGCTGTTCGGTGCGGGCAATGACGTGTTCGATGTTGCCGACGGCACGGTGTTCGGCACCGCCAAGTTCGGCGCCGGCAACAACAGCCTGTCGCTGTCGGGCGACGCGGTCTTCAACGGCGCGGTCCAGTTCGGATCGGGCAGCGATACGCTTCAGCTCGCCGGCACGTCCGTTCTTAAGGCGGACATCGACTTCGGCGGCGGCACGGACGTTCTGACCCTCGCCGGAACCTCGGCCTTCAACGGCAAGCTGAGTGGAAGCGCAGGTCTGGCCGTAAACGTCGGAACGGGCTCGACACTTAACGCGACCAATCTCGGGACCGTGAACCTGGCATCGCTGACGACCGGCGCAGGCTCGACGCTCGGCGTGACCATCGACTCTTCGACCGGCGAAGAGACCCTGTACAACGTCGCCGGTGCGGCGAACTTGGGCGCGGGATCGACGATCGATATCCACCTGCTCTCGCTTGGCGGGGTCGCGGGAACATACAAAGTTCTCCAGGCCGGCACTCTGACCGGCGCAGGCGGGCTTTCCAGCTCGGTCGAATCGCTTCCGTTCATCTTCGACAGCAGCCTGGTCACGTCGACGCCCAACGAGATTTCGGTCACGATCCGGCAGAAGACGGCCACCGAGCTCGGTCTCAACGGGTCTGAGGGCGCGATCCTGAGCGCGGTCCTCAACGCCGCCGATTCCGATGCGGCAGTCGCGGGCGTGTTCCTCGGCGTCGAAGACAGCGCGACGCTGCGCAACACTCTGCAGCAGATGCTGCCGGACCATGCGGGCGGTGCGTTCGAAACCGCGACCAAGGGTTCGCGCCTGATCAACCGCGTCTTCACCGACCCGAAAGCGCCCCTCGCGAAGCGCGGATCGCTTGGCTTCTGGATGCAGCAGGTTGCCTGGGGCGGCAGCAAGTCGATCGGCGCGTCGTCGTCCTACGATATCAGCGGATGGGGCGCGTCGGGCGGCGTCGAAACCGCAGTCGGTCCGCTCGGAAGTGTCGGCCTCTCCCTGGCTTATCTCTCCGGCAAGGACAGTCGCAACATCAACGACAACGAACTGGTCAGCAGCCAGTACGAGGGCGGCGCCTACTGGCGCGGGGCGCTCGGGCCGGTGCGGGCATTCGCACGCGCGATGGCCAGCACGCTCAACTTCGACGGCAGCCGCTTTTTCAACGGCACCGTCGGCGGAACGGCAGTCAGCCGCGAAGCCAAGGGCAAGTGGAAGGGCACGATGTGGTCGGGCGCCGCTGGCGTGTCATACGATGCGCAGTTCGGCCGCTTCTCGCTCCGTCCGACCGCCGCGATCGAATATTATTCGCTCAAGGAGAAGGGCTATACGGAGACCGGCGGCGGCGACGCGTTCGACCTGACCGTCGACAGCCGCAAGAGCACGGAGACCTCGGCCTCTGGGACGGTCGCTCTTGGCTACGAGATCATCCAGGGCCGCGGTCCGGACGAGGGCTGGTTCCGAGTCGAGCTCGAGGGCGGCCGGCGCGAGATCCTCAGCGGCAAGCTGGGAGCGACTACCGCGCGGTTCGGCGACGGCGATCCGTTCACGCTGACTCCCGAAAAGCGGACGAGCGGCTGGGTCGGCGGCCTCCGCCTGATGGGCGGCGGATCGGGCATCGCGGTCACCGGCGAAGTCAATGCCGAGGAGCTTCAGAGCAAGATGTCGCTCGGCGGCCGCCTAGGCCTCCAGTTCACCTTCTAGGCGACCTCATTCCTCACCGGGTGCGCGCGCTCTGATCTGGAGCGCGTGCACCCGCTCGTGCATCAGTTCTCCAAGCGCCCGATAGACGAGACGCTGGCGTTCCACGCGCGACTTGCCGGTGAATAGCTCGCTTTCAATCTCGAGAGAGAAATGGCTCTCGCCGGCCGGGTTGTAGCCGCCATGCCCGCGATGCTTCTCGCTATCGTCGGTCAGCGCGATCCTGCTCGGCGAAAGCGCCGAGTCGAGGCGCTTCAGCATTTCAGTCGCGACGGGTCCGGTGGCGGTCGTGTCCATGGTTCCTATATATGCCGGCTGATCGAACGAGGAAGTGAGTGGCATCGAGTCATCCCAAAATGCATGGACGGGTCGAGGGAGCGCGGGATCGCTGCGCAGTCCCCGGGTGCCGTGCTCCCGGCGAGTTCAAGGCGCCGCTGCAGCCTGCCAATTTCGACGGCCCGGGCTCATGGCGATTCCTGTGCCTGGAGCACGTCCGCGAGCACAATTCGAAATACAATTTCTTCGAAGGCATGAGCCCCGACGAGATCACCGAAGCCCAGTCGCCGATCGCGGGATGGGATCGGGCGACGCGCGCCTTTGCGCATGCCGGTAGCGACCCCGCGCCATCTTGGAGCGACTTTGCCGATCCGCTGGAAGCGATCTCGGGCCGGTTTCGACGGAAGCACAACGAGGACACGACGCGCTTCTCGCGCCACGAGCAGCGTGCACTGAGCATCCTCGGACTCGGTGAAGATGCCGATCTCAAGGCGGTCCGCAGCAGCTACTCGAAATTGGTACGGCGCTTCCATCCTGATCGAAACGGCGGCGACCGAAGCCACGAGGGGCGTCTCGGAGAAGTGATCGAGGCGTATCAGACGCTGCGGAAGTCGGCAGCTTTCACCTAACTTTCACCTAGCTTTCACCTAGCGCCAGCCGCGCTCCATCGCCGCTTTCTCCTGAGCCGCATCAAACGGCTCACCATCGATCGACGCATCGACGGCCTCCATCAGCTGTGGGTCACCGCCACTAGCCATGCGATAGTCAGCAGCTTGCCCCTCGGCCCCCTGGAAGAGGCTGCGGATTCGCCAATCACCACCCTCGCGGCAAGCGAGCCCGCTGGCCGCCCGATCTTCGAACGTTCGGCAGATTGCGCCGGACGTGTCGCGGTATGTGAGCCCGATGCGCGGACCAGTATTCGCGGGAGCGCTGGCAAGCTGAGTCGAAAGCGCCTGTTCGAGGCCCGCAGCGGCGACAAGCTTTCCGTCCCGCGGGTGGATCGGGCTGCCTTGCCCACCGCCGAGCTGGCTACCCGCAAAGACGCCGATCGCGAGAGTTGCCGCAAGAGCGGCGGCCTGGACCCAAAACGGCTGGGCAAGCCGCGCTTGCCGCCTGGACCGGGCATCGGTGAGACTCGCGACCTTGCCGTCGCCTTTGAGCATCGCCTGCAGCCGCTCTGGGACCGGCTGCGCCTCCACGGCGCCGAACGCGCCGCGCAGGCCGGCGGCCATCGACCGATGTTCGGCCGCCATTTTCGACAATTCCGGATCGGCCGCGACTGCCGCTTCGACCCGCGCGGCCTCATCGGGTGAAAGCTCTCCGTCGAGCCATGCGAAGAACTTCTCTTCCTCAACCATCAGCAGACCCACCCAACATTTCCAGCAGCGCCGTGCGCCCGCGCACCAGCCGGCTCGACACGGTTCCGATCGGCAGGTCGAGCATTTCCGAAACCTCGCGATAGCCGAAGCCCTCGACGAGGATCAGCGCGACGATTTCGCGCTGCTCGTCCGGCAGGCGATTCATCGCCGCCATGGCGCGCTTTAATTCGAGCGACGCGTCCATGCTTTCGCGCGGATCCTCGCCGACGAATTGCGCTTCTTCCTCCGGCGCCTCGTGCTTCTCTTTCCGCCCGCGCGCACGGGCGGTGTCGATCCAGAGATTGCGCATGATCCGGTAGAGCCATGAGTTCGAGCCTGGACCCCGGCTCCCATTGCCCGCGGGAACGCAAGGCACGCTCGATCGTCGCCTGAGCCAGATCGTCTGCATCGGCCCCGTTTCGGCTCAAGGAGAAGGCGAACCTTCGCAGCCGCGGGAGCAGCTGCGTCAGCTCGTTCTCGAACGTTTCGGATGATCCCATTCGCCCTCATGCGGATGAAACGACGCTTCATCATCGTTTCATCCCCAAACGCATAAAAAGAGGTCACGCGATGTCCAGTTTTGTTCACCGAGCGCTGATTGCCGCCACTGCCGCCGCCGTCCTTGCGGGCAGCGCGGGCGCGCAATTGCTGCCGGGCGTGGGCCTGCCCGCGCTGCCTCCGGTAGGCCTCCCTACACGCGACCTTCCGGTTGCCGGACCAGTGCTCCAAACCATTCTCGCGCAGCCTGGCGCCAGCGAGGCGGTGGCTCCGACCCTCAATTCGGTCTCCGGCCTGCCCGAACGCCTCGCCGAAGCGCCGCCCGCCACGCTGCTCGAGTTGCGCCAGCTCCGCCTGCGCGAACTCATCCGGCAATATCCGCGCGAGCTCGAGAATGACGGGAACGGTCAGCCGGTAAGGCGCGGCGTCCTGGTCGTCGTCGATCCCGATCCAGCGTCGCTCCAGAGAGTGTCCCAAGCAGGGTTCGGCGTCGTTTCGGATGATCGCGATGCAGAGCTTGGAATTCGCAACGTTACCCTATCGGTCCCTCGTAACCTCTCGACCCGGCAGGCATTGAAGCGCCTCCGCTCAGTCGCCCCGGGCCTGCAGGCCGACTTCGACCATCTGTACGAGCCGGCGGGAGGCGCTTTGCTCCCTTTCGCAGGAGCCCTCGCCGCTAGCGCAGGAGCTGGAGGCGGCCCGCGCATCGGAATCGTCGATGGCGGAGTCGCATCGCACCCCTCCATGGCGGGCGCGTCGATCGAGCAGAACGGCTTTGCTGGACGCCCGCAGCCGACGGGACACGGTACCGCGGTCGCCTCGCTGATCGTCGGCAACCAGGGTCCGTTCCAGGGCGCCGCCCGCGGCGCCTCGCTGTTCGTTGCAGACGTCTACGGCGGCTCGCGCGCTGCCGGGTCGGCAAGCTCGATCGTCCGTGCCCTGAGCTGGCTCGCATCCAAGCGGCCGCAAGTGATCAACATCAGCCTCGTCGGTCCACAGAACCGGCTGGTCCAGCGAGCGGTGCAGGCCCTCCGCGCGCGCGGAATCGGGATCGTGGCTGCAGTCGGCAACGACGGCCCCGCCGCTCCGCCTCAATACCCTGCATCCTATCCGGGCGTGGTTGCAGTGACCGGCGTTGATGCGCGCGGTCGAGCTCTTCCGGAGGCCGGAAAGGCCGCGCATCTCGATTTCGCAGCGCCGGGCGCGGACATGGCCGCCGCGCTTCCAGGCCAGGGTTATGCGAAAGTTCGTGGGACGAGCTTTGCCGCTCCGCTCGCGACTGCGCGCCTCGCTCTCAGCGGCTCCTTTCAGCGGCTCGCTTCGGAAGCGCGCCCGGGCAGAGGCCGCGTCGGGCGAGGTATCGTCTGCGGCACGTGCCGAATCGATCCGCGAGCGGTCGGCGCAAAATAATTCCAACTCCGGGATGAAGCGGCGAGTCCGCGTCGTTCTCTTGTCTGAGGGCAGCAAAATGCCCTCCAGAATTGGAAGGAGAATCTCATGTTGAAGGTCATCCTGATCGCCGGTGCTGCGGTCGCATTTGCGGGCACTCCCGCGCAGGCCCAGCTGCTGGGCGGTGTCACCGGAGCCGTCAACGGCGCGGTGGGCGGAACGCTCGGCGGAACGGTCAACGGGACGCTGGGCGGAATCGTGAACTCCACAGGTAATGCCGGCGGAGCCCTCGGCGGATCCGGTTCGATCGCAAACAGCGTGACGAGCACGATCACGAACAGCGTGTCGGCAGCGGGCAACGTCAGCGGTCATGGCAGCGGAAGCGGCTCGGGCAATGTCGGACTAGCAGGAGTCGTAACGGGCGCGGGCAACGCGGCCGGCTCGGTGACCGGCGCTGCAAACGGTGCTGGCAACCTCGCAGGGTCCGTCACCGGCATGGCGAACGGAGCAGGCAACGCTGCCGGCTCGCTCAATGGCGCACTGAATGGCGCCGGCAACGCTGCCGGTTCGATCACAGGTGCGGGCACGGGCGCTCTCGGCGGCTCGGCCAGCGGCTCCGGTTCGGCGAGCGGCAATGCGAATGCCAACGCCGGTCACAACAACGGCTCGCTTTCAGTCGGTGCGAGCGGAAGCGGCAATGCCAACGGCAACGGCAATGTCGCAATTTCCTACGGCAACTAGTCGCCCCTGACGCCTCCTTCAGGGGTCCCCCGGCCCGTCGCCTTCCCCAGGGCGGCGGGCCTTTTCTTGTCGGGCTGTAACGCTAAGACACCTTGATGGCCGGCGGCGCTCGCGAACTCCAGCAACAGGAAAAGATTGGCGGCCTCCTGCTGATGGCGGCTGCTGCCGTAGCATTGATTCTCGCCAACAGCGGCTTTGCCGAGGGCTATCACGCAGCGCTCGAAACGACATTCGGCCCGCCCATGCCGCGCTTCGGGATCCTGTCGCTTCACGAATGGATTGCCGATGGCCTGATGGCAATCTTCTTCCTCCTTGTCGGGCTCGAAGTGAAGCGTGAATGGTACCAGGGGCGTCTCTCCACTCCGGCCGCGCGTCGTCTGCCGATCGTCGCAGCGGTTGCGGGAATGGCCATTCCCGCGTTGATCTACCTCGCGGTGACCGGGTTCGATCCAACCTTGGTCCGCGGCTGGGCGATTCCGTCGGCTACCGATATCGCCTTCGCCGTAGGTATGCTTGCGCTGCTCGGATCGAGCGCCAACCCCTCGCTCAAGCTTATCCTAGTAGCCATTGCGATCATCGACGACATCGGCGCCGTGATCATCATCGCACTCGTCTACACGGCTGGTCTAGATGCCATGGCGATCGGGGGCGCTGCGGTAGTATTTGGGGCAATGGCCCTGTTGAACCTGTTCGGGGTTCGCCGCCTCTGGCCTTACATGATCGGCTTCGCCCTGCTCTGGTACGCGATGCTGGCGAGCGGAATTCACGCCACCATATCGGGAGTGCTCGCAGCCCTGACCATCCCGCTTGCCCGAGGCGAAGCCCATTCGCCGCTTAAACGGCTTGAGCATCGCATCCATCCATGGGTGATGCTTGCGATCGTGCCCTTGTTCGGACTGGCAAGCGCAGGCGTGCACATCGACGGACTGGGCGAGGTCCTGCAGCCGTTGCCGTTGGCTATCATGGCCGGGCTATTCGTCGGAAAGCAGGTCGGCGTGTTCGGATCGATCTGGCTGATGGTCCGGTTCGGCGTCGTGGAGCGGGAGCCGAGCACGCCGTGGATCCAGCTTTATGGGGCTGCGCTGCTAACGGGTATCGGTTTTACGATGAGCCTTTTCATCGGGGCGCTCGCTTTTCCGAACGATCCGGAGCTGGTCGATGCGGCCCGGCTTGGAACGATTGCGGGATCCATCATGGCGGGCGTGAGCGGCTGGGCGTTGCTCTATTTCTCCCGGCCGTTCGTCGTCGAAGATGATCGCGACGAGGCGCTCGAAATTTTCGCTGGAGACTTCACCGAGCCGGCGGATGCGCCCCGGCCGAAAGCGGAACGCTGATGCGCTGCTTTTGGGGCGAGCAGCAGCGGGCCCACTCGCCGGCGGGGGAGTTCTTCAACGGCGGGGTGCATCCCGCGGCCGAGCATCCGGGGAGGGTCGATGCAATCCTGGAAGCGATCGGGACGACCGTCGCGCCTCCTGACCTTGGCTTGGACCCAATCCTTCGCGTCCACTCACACGACTACATCGAGTTCCTTCGGACGGCGTACGATCGATGGCGCGAAGCGGGACGCGAAGGCGATGCCTTTCCCTACACGTTCCCGGTCATCGGTAGGCGTCCGCTAAACCTAAGTCGCATCGACGCGCTGCTCGGCCAATATGGTTTCGACACGTCCACGCCGATTGCGGAAGGTACTTGGACGGCTGCCTATTGGGCCGCGCAGACGGCGCTCGCCGCGACTGAATTTGTACTTGGTGGTGAGCGATCGGCGTTCGCGGTTTGCCGGCCGCCCGGACATCATTGCGGCCGCGACTATCTCGGCGGCTACTCCTACCTCAGCAACGCAGCGATCGCGGCGGAACATGCGATTGCAGCCGGCAAGAAGCGCGTCGCAATCCTCGATGTCGACTACCACCACGGCAACGGGACCCAAGACATCTTCTATGCTCGAGCGGACGTGGCCTACGCGTCGATCCACGCGGAGCCTGGCACCGATTATCCCTTCTTCTGGGGACATGCCGATGAAACCGGGTCGGGCAAGGGCGAAGGCGCAACGCTCAACCTGCCTCTACCGCGCGGCACTGACTGGAACGGTTACGAGCCCGCGTTGTTCAAGGCGCTCGATTGGATTGATAGCCATGAACCCGAACTGCTGATCGTCTCGTATGGAGCGGACACGTACGAAGGCGACCCAATCAGCCACTTCGGGCTCAGGACCAGCGATTACGCGACGATGGCAAAGCGCATCGCGGCGCTCGGACTTCCGACCGTCGTCGTCATGGAAGGCGGGTACGCCATCGACGCGCTGGGCGCGAACGTCGTCACCTTTCTCAGCGGATTTTAGAGCTTCTCGGTCAGTTCCGGGACGATCTTGAAGAGATCGCCGACGAGGCCGATGTCCGCGACCTGGAAGATCGGGGCTTCTTCGTCCTTGTTGATGGCGACGATGACCTTCGAATCCTTCATCCCGGCGAGGTGCTGGATCGCGCCGGAGATGCCGATCGCGATATAGACCTCGGGAGCGACGATCTTGCCGGTCTGGCCGACCTGATAGTCGTTCGGCGCGTAGCCCGCATCGACCGCGGCGCGGCTGGCGCCGACGGCTGCGCCGAGCTTGTCGGCGAGCGGGTCGAGCAATGAATGGAACTGCTCCGACGAACCGAACGCGCGGCCGCCGGAGACGATGACCTTGGCGCTGGTAAGTTCAGGACGGTCGCTCTTCGAGGCTTCGAGGCCGACGAAGCTGCTGCTCCCGGAATCGCCGCCCACGTCGACATTCTCGACCGAGCCGCTGCCGCCTTCGCGTGCAGCCTTTTCAAACGCAGTGCCGCGAACGGTGAGCACCTTCTTCGCATCGCCAGTGCGGACGGTCGCAATCGCGTTGCCGGCGTAGATCGGGCGGGTGAACGTGTTCTCGTCCTCGACCGACAGGATCTCGGAAATCTGCATCACGTCGAGCAAGGCGGCGACGCGCGGAGCGATGTTCTTGCCGGTGGTCGTTGCCGGAGCGACGAACGCGTCGTGGCTCTCCATCAGCTTGGCGGCGACCGGGGCGACATTCTCCGCAAGGCCGTGATCGAGATGCGCGCCATCGGCGACGTGGACCTTGCCGATACCCGCGATCTTGGTCGCGGCGTCCGCGATGGCGCCGACATTGCTGCCGGCGACGAGCGCATGAACTTCGCCCAGCTTCGAGGCGGCGGTGACGGCCGCGAGCGTGGCGTCCTTGATCTGGCCGCCCTCGTGCTCGACGTAGACGAGCGTCTTCATGCCACCACTCCCAATGCCTTGAGTTTGCCAACCAGCTCGTCGACCGATCCGACCTTGTCGCCGGCCTGGCGCTTCGGCGGTTCGGTGACCTTCAGCGTTTCGAGGCGGCGCGAGATGTCGACGCCAAGCTCGTCCGGGGTCTTCGTCGCGAGCGGCTTCGACTTGGCCTTCATGATGTTCGGGAGCGAGGCGTAACGCGGCTCGTTCAGGCGAAGGTCGGTGGTGATCACGGCCGGAAGCTTCAGCTTGTCGGTTTCGAGACCGCCGTCGACCTCGCGGGTGACGCTGACCTCGCCGTCCGACGGATCCAGCTTCGACGCGAACGTGCCCTGCGGCCAGCCGAGAAGCGCCGCGAGCATCTGGCCCGTGGCGTTATTGTCGTCGTCGATCGCCTGCTTGCCGAGGATGATCAGCTGCGGCTGTTCTTCATCGGCAATCTTGGCGAGAAGCTTGGCGACGCCTAGCGGCTCGACCTCCTCGTCGGTCGTCACGTGGACCGCGCGATCAGCGCCCATGGCGAGAGCGGTTCGGAGCGTTTCCTGTGCCTTGGCCGGGCCGATGGAGACGACGACGATCTCCGTCGCAACGCCCTTTTCCTTCAGACGGATCGCCTCTTCGACGGCAATCTCGTCGAAGGGGTTCATGCTCATCTTCACATTGGTGAGATCGACGCCCGTGCCGTCCATCTTGACGCGCGGTTTCACGTTATAGTCGATCACCCGTTTTACGGCGACCAGCACCTTCATCGCGTAGCTCCCAGAATGCTCAGGCGGGAACCGCCTGGTTGACCTCGGCGACGATCTTCTTCGCCGCATCTCCGAGGTCGTTGGCAGCGATGATCGGAAGCCCGCTCATCGCCAAGATGTCCTTGCCCTGCTGGACGTTCGTGCCTTCCAGGCGAACCACCAGCGGCACCCGTAAATCGACTTCGCGCGCCGCTTCGACAATGCCTTCAGCGATGATGTCGCAGCGCATGATCCCCCCGAAGATGTTGACGAGGATGCCCTTCACCGCGGGATCGCTGAGGATGATCTTGAAGGCCGCGGTGACCTTTTCCTTCGAGGCGCCGCCGCCGACGTCGAGGAAGTTGGCCGGGAAGGCGCCGTTCAGTTTGATGATGTCCATCGTCGCCATGGCAAGGCCGGCGCCGTTGACCATGCAGCCGATGTTGCCGTCGAGCTTGATGTAGGCGAGGTCGTACTTCGAAGCCTCGATCTCCATCGGATCCTCTTCGGTGAGGTCCCGCATCTGCTCCAATTCCGGATGGCGGAACTCGGCATTGTTGTCGAAGCCGACCTTGGCATCGAGCACCAGCAGCTTGCCGTCGTCGGTGACGGCGAGCGGATTGATTTCGATCTGGGAAGCGTCGGTGCCGACGAACGCATTGTAGAGCTGCGGCAGAAGCTTGCCCGCCTGCTTGGCGAGATCGCCAGTGAGGCCGAGCGCCGCCGCCACGGCCCGCCCGTGATGCGGCATCAGTCCGGTCGCCGGATCGACGGTCAGCGTCTGAATCTTCTCAGGCGTGTCGTGAGCGACCTTCTCGATGTCCATACCGCCCTCGGTGGACGCGACGATGGCGATGCGGCCCGTCTCGCGATCGACAAGCAGCGCGAGGTAGAATTCCTTCGCGATGTCTACGCCATCGGTGATGTAGAGGCGCTGAACCTGCTTGCCCTGCGGACCCGTCTGAATCGTGACGAGCGTCTTGCCGAGCATTTCCTCGGCGTTGGCGCGGACTTCCTCGACCGACCTGGCGAGGCGGACGCCGCCCTTGGCGTCGGGTCCGAGCTCGGTGAACTTGCCCTTGCCGCGGCCACCGGCGTGGATCTGCGCCTTAACCACCCACAGCGGTCCCGGCAGCTTCTTCGCGGCTTCGACCGCTTCGTCGACGGACATGGCGGCGTAACCGGCGGGAACCGGCACTCCGAACTTCGCGAGCAGCTCTTTGGCTTGATATTCGTGGATATTCATCGGGGCGCCCTTAAACAGATTGGAGAGCGCGATGCAAAGCTCGACCGCTCGGTCAGGGTGACGATCATGTCAGTCGACTGATTGAAACCGGGGGGTCTTCCACTTCTTCCACTTCGTCACCTTGCGAACCCCGTCAAAGTTGCGGTCGTAATGCCTAGACTTCCTGGGTCGCTGTAGGACAGTGAAATCGCGTGGCCGACTCCGACAAGCCCGTCCGCAAGATCATCCATGTCGACATGGATGCTTTCTACGCGTCGGTCGAACAACGCGACGATCCTGAACTGAGGGGTAAGCCGGTTGCCGTCGGCGGCGGGCACCGCGGTGTGGTCACGGCCGCGAGCTATGAGGCCCGGCCGTTCGGCGTGCGGTCGGCGATGCCGTCAGTCACGGCCAAAAGGAAATGCCCTGAGCTGATCTTCGTGAAGCCGCGGTTTGACGTGTACCGTGAGGTATCGCGGCAAATCCGGGCGATCTTCGCCGACTATACCGACCTGATCGAGCCGCTCAGCCTCGACGAGGCCTATCTCGACGTGACTGCGGACCAGCGAGGCCTCGGCACGGCGCGCGCAACCGCCGAGGAAATCCGTCGCCGCATCCGCGAGGAAACCGGCCTCACCGCCTCGGCCGGCGTTTCCTATTGCAAGTTCGTCGCTAAGCTCGCTTCCGACCAGAACAAGCCCGACGGCCTTTGCGTCATCACCCCCGAGCGGGCGCAGGCCTATATCGCCGCTTTGCCCGTCTCGCGCTTCCACGGGATTGGCCCGGTTACGGCCTGCAAGCTTGAAGCGCTCGGTATTCAAACTGGGGCGGACTTGCAGGAGCGGAGCCTAGCAGAACTGGAGACGCGGTTCGGCAGTTCCGGCCGCTGGTACTGGCGCATCTGCCGGGGGATCGACGAGCGGGAGGTGAAGCCGGACCGGCCGTACAAGTCGGTCAGCGCCGAGCGCACTTTCGACGACGATTTGCGCGATCCCGAACGCCTCGCCGCGGAGCTGACGCGCATCGCCGGCTATGCCTGGGACCGCATCGAGCGAGCTGCGGTTTCGGGGCGGACCGTCACGCTCAAAGTGAAATTCGCGGACTTCGAGATCATCACCCGATCTAAGAGTTTCGGAACCACGCTGGGGCGTTGCGAGTTTGAATCGGCGGGCCAAGCCCTCCTTGCGGCACTGCACCCACTACCGAAAGGCATACGATTGCTCGGACTGGGATTGCACAATTTAATCGAAGTTAATGCCGCACAGTCGCGTCAGTTGGGATTAGCGATCTAATTGAGCAATTAGATGGGGATGGCGCTGTGGATAGATTCGACTCAGGGTGGTTTTTCGAGATCAGTTGTGATATAAAATTGTAATAGAGGCCCTCGCAATCAGCGAAGGCCATTTTTGCAGGAACCGGAAACAGGCAAGGAGCCGCGACCGAACGGGTCGTTTTGGGGGACGATGCGAGCAACGTGTCGGCTCTAGTCTGCCGTAACGGAAAGGATAGCAATGGCTGCGAAGGCGCTTAGCTTCGACGTTGGCGATTATGTGGTGTACCCCAAGCATGGAGTCGGCCGGGTGGTCGAGCTGCAGAGCACCGAAATCGCCGGAACCAGCCTCGATCTCTACGTGCTGAGGTTCGAGAAGGAGAAGATGACTCTTCGCGTTCCCGTGCTGAAGGCTGACTCGGTCGGCATGCGCAAGCTTTCGTCCGACAAGACGATGAAGGACGCTCTCGAGACCCTGAAGGGCAAGCCCAAGGTCAAGCGCACCATGTGGTCGCGCCGCGCTCAGGAGTATGAGGCGAAGATCAACTCGGGCGACTTGACCTCGATCGCGGAAGTGACCCGCGACCTGTTCCGCCCGGACGATGCTCCGGAGCAGAGCTACTCCGAGCGTCAGATCTTTGAGGCGGCTTCGTCGCGCCTGGCCCGCGAGCTCGGCGCCATGGAGCAGACCGACGAGAAGGCCGCGCTGGCGAAGATCCTCGAGATCCTCAACAAGGCATGGCCGATCCACAACAAGGCCAAGGAAGTCGCGAACGCCTAAGCGTTTCGCTTCCGCTTAAAGAACAAGGGCGTGCTCCAAAGCGGAGCGCGCCCTTTCTTTTTGCGCTTGCCCTTCGCATCTGCCCTAGTGTATTAGTTCGGTAATACGCTTGAGGAGGTACTGATGAAAAGGGCGATCGTGTTTGGAATCGTAGCGGCAGCGGCGGCTATGGCCGGTTGCAGCGAAGCGCGAGGCGAGAATGG
Organism: Sphingomonas sediminicola; assembly: GCF_049991885.1. Taxonomy (NCBI): domain Bacteria; kingdom Pseudomonadati; phylum Pseudomonadota; class Alphaproteobacteria; order Sphingomonadales; family Sphingomonadaceae; genus Sphingomonas; species Sphingomonas sediminicola. Next base: position 2,635,104 of record NZ_CP178916.1, on the reverse strand, counting down.
CGGGCCGGTGGTCGACCGGACCTACAAGGTCGGCGGGTTCGACCGGATTGCCCTTGCCGGCGCCTACAACACGACCGTTCGCACCGGCGCGGCTCCAGGCGTCCGCGCCCACGGCAACCAGAAGGCGATCGACAATCTCGAAGTGGAAGTAAAGGACGGGATCCTCGTCATCCGCCACAAGTCGCGCATGGGCTTCAGCTGGGGCTCCGGCCACGGTAAGGTAACGTTGGACGTGACCGTCCCGAGCCTGCGCGGCGCGGAGCTCGCCGGGTCGGGCGACATCAACATTGATAAGGTAGCCGGCGACAGCTTCGACGGCGCGATTGCGGGGTCAGGAAACCTGAAGCTAGCCAAGGTCGAAGTCGGCAAGCTCAAGCTGTCGATTGCCGGTTCGGGCAATGCTTCCGCCGGCTCCGGCCGCGCAAAATCAGCCGAATATGAAATCGCCGGATCGGGCGGGATCGACGCCAAGGGCGTCGCTGTCGAAACCGCGGCGGTCTCCATTGCGGGATCGGGAGATGTCGCGGGTCAGGCAAGCACGACCGCCTCGGTCGACATCATGGGATCGGGCAACGTCGAGATGACCGGCGGCGCCAAGTGCACGGTCTCGAAGGCAGGCTCCGGCTCGGCCCGCTGCTCATAGTGACATCTTAACCATGACAAGCGAGAGTGGCGGCATGAACAGGACCGCCATTTTCGTTTTCTGCCTCGTCTCACTCGCTTCGCCGGCAATCGCGGCCGAGCGCACCTTGAGCGTGACGACCTTCGATCGCGTTCGCGTCGATGGACCCTATAAGGTGAAGGTCACGACGGGTGTCTCGCCTTACGCGAAGGTCAGCGGATCATCCGCCGCCATCGACGGAGTCTCGGTCGACCAGCAGGGTCAGACCCTGATCATCCGGGCAAACCCCTCGTCATGGGGCGGAGCGTATCCAGGCGAGGGACGCGGCCCGGTCGAAATCTCCGTGGGAACCCTCAATCTGTCGGCGGCCTGGGTCAACGGCTCCGGGTCGCTGGCCGTGGATCGTGTGAAGGGATTATCCTTCAACCTCGCCGTCCAGGGGTCCGGCTCGGCCGCTATCGGCAACGCCGCCGTCGACCAGATGGAGATCGGCATTGCCGGCGCCGGAAGCGTCATTCTAGCCGGTGCTGCGCCGAAGCTAACCGCGATCGTTCGCGGCACCTCTTCGCTCGATGCATCCGCACTTGCAGTAAAGGACGTCACCGTCGGAGCCGAGGGCCCCTCACAGGTGCGGCTCAACGTGAGCAACAGCGCCAAGGTCGACGCCCGCGGCGTGGCGAGCGTGGAGATCGCGGGCGGTCCGGCCTGCACGGTCAAGGCGCAGGGCTCTGCCGTCGTCACCGGTTGCCGCTAACCTAATCACCGGAACTTCGCTCGACCCGGAATCGTTACCTCACCACACCAAAACAGTGGGAGCCAAGCGATGTATATCGGTATCGGCGGTCTCATTTTGTTGATCATCCTTTTGATCATCCTGTTCTGAGAACAGTTCGAGATTAGACCAGAATAGAAGGCGCAGCCGTCGAGAGGCGGCTGCGCTTCTTCTTTCGTTTCGCTTGTGTCAGGATGCTCGCAATGCTGGCGCTGCGTCTCTTCGCGAAGCTGACCGCATATTATGTCGCGGTCACTGCGATCGTCCTGATCGCGTTGCGTCTATTTCCGTATCTTCGCGAATATATGCCATTTGGCGGGGTCGAGGCCTTGATGTCCGGCCCGCGGACCACTGGCCTCGATGGAATGCTCGCGCCGAGCCCGGCGGCGGCCGAGATCGGCAATCTCCGCGAGAGCCTCTACTGGCTGACGATCACCATACTGGGCGCGCTGCTGACGGCCCTGCCCGGCAGTTGGGTCTATATCGCGATCCGCAATCCCAAGGATTACGACCAGTCGCTGGTCGACACGATCATCATCCTACCGATCGTCGTCACCAGCATCATCATCATCGTCCAGAACTCGCTGGCGCTCGCCTTCTCGATCGCCGGGATCGCGGCAGCCGTGCGCTTCCGCAATTCGCTCAAGAGCTCGGGCGATGCCCTGTTCATCCTGCTCGCGGTCGGCATCGGCCTGTCGGCGGGGATCGGCGCGCTGGAGCTGGCGATCGTGATGACGATCGCGTTCAACTACACGTTCCTGATCCTGTGGGTGACCGATTACGGCGACCGGCGCGGCCTCAAGAAACGCTACATGACCGACTGCGATCCGGACGTGAAACCGGCCGCGGCAGCGCCTCCCGCCGATCTTACCTGATACAGGTCTTCAGCAACCGCCGATTGACATCCTCGTCGGTAGCAATGTCTTGGAAGAAGCCTTCCAGATAGGCCGCTGCCTTCTGCTGCCGACCCCCCTCCAGGCCCGGCACGGTTCCGAGGACCCCGACAATCTCTGCCCTCTTCGCTCGAAACTCAGCCGCGACATCAAGCGCCTGGCGGTTGTGGACGCAGTAGCCGCGATACCGACGCTGTTTGACGGTATCGATCCCCAGACCGTCGGGGGGCAACGCATAGGGTGGATTGACCAGTCCCGAGACGTCGAAGTCGTAGGGCACGGGGATAATGCCATATTGCGCACCCGCCGCTCGCCCGAGCAGCTTGAAATTGTGGCAGCAGGTGTCGCCTGCCGGGCCCGCGCGCATCGACCAGTCGGTGTTGCCGATCATATATTCGAACATCGCCGCCCGGGCCGACGTCACCGGGTCCAGCTGCGAGGGCGCGATGCGCGCGGCGATGCGCAGCTCCGCCAGCGAATTCCTTTTTGCCGCGTCGTCGGGATCCTCAATGAAGAATCCGGTCTTGGACGCTACGGCCCGGCCGTTTTGCTCGACATAGTCGAATGTGCCGAGGCGCGCCCGGAGGCCAAGCGGACTGAGCACATTGAACATCCGGTAAGCCGCATATTCCAACAGGACATATTGCTGGTGATCGGATGGATTGCGGCAATGCGTAACGAGCTTGAGCCTTTTCTGCCGGTCGAACAGCGACTGCGTGGGAGGCTTGGCGGTGAACTGGACGCCGAGCGGCGGGAACGAGCAGGCGACCTTGGTCCGCCGAAGGATTCCGCGCGGCGAGAGCAGGATCGGAAGAGTTTCCGCCCCTGCCTGCAGCACGGCTGGCCTCGCAGTCCGTGCCGGCGCCGGCGTCGAGACGACTGCCGAAATCGGCCCCTTGATCGTCACGTGGATCGGCTGATCTTCCGAAAACAGGCGGGTGGCCGGTTTGGACGCCGGTGCGACCGGCTGCGCCGCAGCCGCTAGCAAGACCGCCAGTGCGAGCCGTGCCGCCATCCGCAACTCCCGCGAATTCCCACCTAGAGGGCCTCCAATCGCGGAAGCTTGTCAAGCTTGGCGCTAGGATTGCTCTCCCGATCGGCACATCAGCTTGAGCGCGTGGAATTCGCCGTCAGACAAGGCGTGCCGATAGGTGACCCCCTTCTGCGCCGCGGCGACGAAGCGCTCCGCGCGTTTCCGGCTGAGTGGATGGCTCTGCAGGAACTCGCCCGTGAAGCCCGGCTCTTCGCCCATCTCGTTGGCCAGCTGGACGAACAGGTCGCCAGTTGGCTTCGGAGAGATGTTGGCGCGGCGCAGCATCACGATTGCGTCGCGGTCCGCCTCCGCCTCATTCTCCCGTGTGTAGGACAGCGAGACCAGTTGCTGCGCGTTCACGCCGACGTCGCCGGCGAAGAGGCGGATCAGCGCTCCGATTCCAAGCTCCCGGATAAGCGCCTGGGTAACGTGCCGCCGGCGGACATGGGCGATCTCGTGGGCAACGACGCCGGCGAGCGCATCCGGGTCCTCGACCTCGTCCAGGGCACCCTGGAAGACGACGATGTGAGCGCCCGGAAGCGCGGCTGCGTTAAAGATCGGGAAGTCCAGGGTCGCGATCCTGATCGCGTTCGGTCCGTGCGTCGCACCAGGATCGAGCCGCTCGACCAGCTTATCGAGCACGCGCTGCCCTTCAGCTCCGCGGCACCGATTGTCGCCAAAGTCACCGACGATGGCGTCCCCGACGTTGCGCTCCCAGCTTTCGGGCACATGCGGCGCGATCCATTTCGGCGACAGATAACCGATGGCGACGATCCCCGCGGTGATCACGCCGAAGGTGACCAGCGCAGGAACCAGCCCGATGCGGTCGATCCATCGGCCGTATCGCTCTTCCTTGCCGAGCAGCGGATCGAAGTCCGATTTCGCCGCGGCTGGGACGAGCAGCCGCCAGCCCTCGCGGTCGCTCCGGCCGATGCGGAGTTTGTCGGGATCGCGGTCGATCCGCCGCAGGACGGCGGCATCGATCGTTTCCAGCGATCCGTCCGAATGCGTCAGCTGGAGCTTGCCGCCAATCGGTTCAGCGCGAACCTCGCGACGGTCGCCGGTGACGCCGTCGTACAGGATGCCGTCGATCATCGCCGGTCAGATCGCGCCAACGTCGAAGGCATCGGCCCAGCCTTCCGCCTCACGCGGCGCAGCCACGGTCGAGCGGGTCAGCTGGTCGAGGTTCACGACGCCGTACACGTGCATGTGCCGCACCATGAACGCCCATTGGCGGTAGCCCCAGAATGCCAGCCCGAAACCAAAAGTTACGATCGCGAGGCCAATATTGCCTAGGAACAGCTTCAGCCAATCCCAGGTCGTCGCGTCGAAGCCGAACTCGATATCGCCGAGCGTCGTAGCGGCAGCGGCGTTCCGATAGAATTTGGCGTACCAGTGAAGGGTCGCGAGAGGCAGGACGATGTAAAAAAGGACCAGGATCACGCCCAGAACGCCCCCGAGACCGGCCATCTTCTCGGGGTCTGCCTCTTGGCCATCAAGCTTCGCCGTGATCACGATCATCGCGATGGCCGCACTGACAGCCATGAGCAGCAGCGGCGCAATATAAACCCATACCCAGCGCGCTTTCAGGCCTTTGGCGGTCAGGTCAGCCCGGAACTGAAGCGGTCCGAAGCTCATGGCCTTCCAGCGTGAATTCCAGAGGCGCGTTGCTGCCCAAGGGTACATGATGAACATCGTCATGAATGACAGTGCATGGCGGCCAAGATATTCGCCGCCATAGTTCCAGCCGGGATTGTCGCTGCCTCCGCGGATTCCGTGCCACCACGTCCTCGACAGCCGGTACCTAAGCGCCCTGAAGCGGGCGACGCCGGCGAGATAGAAGAAGGCGATGTAGAACAGGAACATGAGCCCGCCCGCCGCAGCTTCCTTGCCGCGCGCGACGAGCGCCGGGAACAGGAACTGGATGAAGACGAAGAACGGAAGGATGAACGCGACGACCATTAGGAAGCCGAAGAACATTTCCTTCCCCGTGCCGGTCCATTCGAGACCGTCGTCGACGATGTGCGTGCGCGACCATAGATAGCGGCGCTGGCGCGCGGTCGCCCAGAAGCGGTAGATGCCCAGAGTGACGATGATCAGCGCGACATTGGTCGCCGCGATCGGAAGATATTCCCGCCAGTTCCCGGTGAAGCGAATGGCACGCTCGTCCCCGTCGGCGGGCCACGCCTTGTAGCTATCCATTACTCGATCCCCCTCCCGAGCCGGGCGAAACTGCAATCAATAAAGAAGGTTGGCAAGTGGGCCGGATCGGCCGGGGTGCCTAATGAGTCGGCAATGGCGTCTTTCTCGGTCCGATGGTCATATGGCAGTAATTGAAGAGGGCATCCGCTTGCTCCGAAGACAAGGCCGGACGCACCCAAAACGCAGCCGATTTGTCAGGAATGTCCCGCCAGAGTTTCGCGCGGTTCTGCCCGAAGCCGAAATGCATGTAATATTGTTCTTTGCCGAAGCTTCTGTTCGCCTCCCGCTCCTGTTCCATCCTTTCGAACAGCTCTGCGCCCGCTTGGGTTCGGATACCTCCGGCCATCAGCATCGAAACGGCTTGCAGATCCGCTTTCCTTTCTTCTTCCTCTGAGAAAACAAGGAGCTGTTCCGGTCGTCGATCTCCAGCAATTCTGCCTATGAGTCCGCCAATCGTCCCACTCGCCCGAAGCGCAGCTCGAACTGGATCCCCGTTTCGGAGATGAGCAACTTCATGAGCGAGCAGCGCGGCTAATTCTTCTGGATCAGTGGTGGTCAGGAACGCGTTCGAAACATAGAGCCGATTGCCGGGCAGACTTGAGACCAGGAAGGCACCTTCGTTGCCCACGACCTGAATACGAACCGATTTCGCAATCGCGGGATCGATACGTTCGAGGAGTACTCGTAAAGCCAAATCGCCCTTGGCGGATTTACAGTAGCTTCCGTAGTCGGATCGCACATCTTCGGGAACGAGCCGCCGTTCTACGCTGGCTGGCACCAGCGGCGCCAACCAATCTGGCGGAACCTTCACAAGTTCGATGACCAGCATTGTCCCGACGAAAATGCCGATGTGCCAAACTTTGGCTGCACCCCAGCGAAGTCTTCGGCGGCGACCGCTGACCTGTCCGCGAATCTGCTCCGCAAGCGCGCCGGACATTCGGAGCTCCCAACCGCGTCGTCCAGTCCGGCCAAGCTTCAGCTGAAACGGATCTGACGACAGGCGCCGAAGGGACTGTAGAGGGACGAAATCGAGCTGCCCGGACCTGTCGACTACCAACTCGCGATCGTTCAGCTCAAGCCGGACGGACACCGGCGAGGCTCCGCGCGAGGCGGTGAGAATGCCGTAATTACTCAATGACTCATCAGCTTTCCCCGAGCTGCCGCACGATTATCTGAACTCTGGCGTCGGCAGCAACCGCCAGCTGATGCTTGCGCGGTTGAGAGGGATGCGGTCCGTCGCTACATGCGCCCTGCAATGACCAAGATGTTCAAGATCGCGCTTCCCGACGGCTCGGTACGGGAGATGCCCGAGGGTTCGACACCCGCGGACGTTGCTGCCGCGATCGGGCCGGGCCTCGCCAAGGCCGCGCTTGCCGCCAAGATCGACGGCGAAGTGCGCGACATCATGCGACCGTTCGAGGGCGATTCCAGCCTCGCGCTGATCACCTCACGCGATGAGAAGGACGCGCTTGAGCTCGTCCGCCACGACTTCGCGCATATCCTCGCCGAGGCGGTCCAGAACCTCTTTCCGGGAACCCAAATCACCTTCGGGCCCGCGACTGATGACGGATTCTATTACGACTTCGCGCCGACCGCGGAGCATGGCCCCTTCACCGACGAAGACTTGCCCGCGATCGAGGAAGAGATGCGGCGAATCATCGCTCGCGACGAACCGCTGATCCGCGAAGTCTGGACTCGCGAGAATGTCCGCGCCTTCTTCGAGCGCACCGGTGAAGCGTTCAAGGCGGAATGGGTGATGGAACTGCCCGAGGGCGAGCCCATCACCATGTATCGGTCGGGCAAAGGCGAAAACGCCTGGATGGATCTCTGTCGGGGTCCGCACCTCGCTTCGACCGGAAAGGTCGACCCCAACGCGTTCAAGCTGACCCGCGTGTCGGGCGCTTACTGGCGCGGCGATCCCAAGAACCCGATGCTTTCGCGCATCTACGGGACCGCCTGGCTCAACAAGAAGCAGCTCGACGAACACCTCGTTCGGCTCGAGGAAGCGGCCAAGCGCGACCATCGCAAGATCGGCCAGGAGATGGACCTGTTCCACCTCCAGCCCGAGGCGCAGGGCAGCGTCTTCTGGCACCCGAACGGCTACATCGTGTGGCGCCAGCTGGAGGCCTACATGCGCCGCCGGCTCGACGTTGCGGGCTATCTCGAGATCAAGACCCCGCAGCTGATGAACGCCAGGCAGTGGGAGCGTTCCGGCCACTGGGGCAAGTATCGCGAGAACATGTTCGTCGTTCCCGACGAGATTCCGTCGACCGAGGACGATGCGCCGATCCTGTCCGGCGATGCCGAGTTGATGGCGCTTAAGCCGATGAACTGCCCCGCGCACATCCTGGTCTTCAAGCAGGGCATCAAAAGCTACCGCGACCTGCCGGTGCGTTTTGCCGAATTCGGCTGCTGCCACCGCAACGAGCCGCACGGAGCGCTGCACGGCATCATGCGCGTGCGCCAGTTCACCCAGGACGACGCGCACATCTTCGTCACCCAGGAGCAATTGGTCGACGAGGTCGTCGCATTCTGCGACCTGCTCGACAGCGTCTATCGCGACCTCGGCTTCGACAAATATGCGATCAAGCTCGCGCTGCGGCCGGAGAAGCGCTTCGGCTCGGACGAAATGTGGGACTGGTCAGAGCAATCGCTTCGCGATGCGGTCGCTGCCGCAGGCCGCAACACCGAGGAATTTGGCTGGGAGGAGCTACCCGGCGAGGGCGCTTTCTACGCGCCGAAGCTGGAGTTCCATCTGTCGGACGCGATCGGCCGCACCTGGCAGGTCGGCACCATCCAGACCGATACCGTGCTGCCGGAACGCCTGGACGCCACCTACATCGGCGAGGACGGCGAAAAACACCGGCCGATTATGCTCCACCGCGCGATCATCGGCACGTTCGAGCGCTTCCTAGGCATCCTGATCGAGCATTATGCGGGCAAGTTCCCGCTGTGGCTGGCGCCGGTGCAGGCCGTCGTCACCACCATCGTGTCGGACGCGGACGACTATGCGAAGGACGTCGCGGCCAGGTTCGCGAGCCAGGGAATCCGGGTCGAGACCGACCTTCGCAATGAGAAGATCAACTACAAGGTGCGCGAGCACTCGCTGAAGAAGGTCCCGCTGCTGCTGGTCGTCGGCAAGCGCGAAGCCGAGGAAGGCACCGTCGCCCTGCGCCGCCTCGGCTCTGAGGAACGGCAATTGATCATGACCGTTGATGAAGCGATCTCGATGATCGTCGAGGAAGCGATTCCGCCGGACCTGAAACGCTGACCGTCTGACGACTCTTCGCAACAGGTCGCGGCAAAAATGACGCGCTTTCGGCGCCCGGACTTTTCAACTGGGCGTCCAGTGCTTACTTCGCCCCCGTTACAACAGCATTCTTGGAGACTCGACTATACCCCCGCCCTATCCGCGCAGAGCGCAGACGCCGCCGCAATTTACCGGCCCCCGCTACAACGAATTCATCCAGTCCCAGAAGGTCCGGGTGATCGATGAAAACGGTGAGAACCTGGGCGTGATGTTTACGCGCGAAGCGTTCGAGCAGGCGCAGGAGGTCGGCCTCGACCTCGTCGAGATTTCCCCGAATTCCGATCCGCCGGTCGCCAAGTTCCTCGATATCGGCCGCTACAAGTATGAGGCCCAGAAGAAGGCCAACGAGCAGCGCAAGCGCCAGAAGACGCAGGAGATCAAAGAGATCAAGATGCGTCCGAATATCGACGACCACGACTATGACACGAAGATGAAGAAGGTCTTCGAGTTTCTCGAGGACGGCGACAAGGTGAAGGTCACCATGCGCTTCCGCGGCCGCGAAATGGCACACGGCGAGCTTGGCATGAACGTGCTCCGCCGGGTTCAGGAGCAGACTGCCGAACTGGCCAAGGTCGAAGCGCATCCGCGCATGGAAGGCCGCCAGATGCTGATGGTGCTCGCTCCGAAGTAAGTCCGGCGTAGCCCGGCGGCTCGTACAAATCCGCTTATCGATTCCGCGTGCCTTTTGATTGGCCGGCCAAGGCCGCTCGGAGCAACGGGCTCGAAGCATGGACGAGCTATCACTTTTGCAGGACGCCGACGAACGCGCCCGCCGCTACGTGGCCGGCGCCGATGCGCGACGCGTGTTTCCGGAAGACTCGGCGATCGATGCGCTCGAACGCTTCAGCGAGCGATTGCCTGATACGGGCCGTCCGGATGCGGAGACGCTGGCGCTGCTGGACGACGTCGGATCCCCGGCGACGGTCGCGAGCAATGGGCCAAATTATTACGGCTTCGTCGTGGGAGCGACCCTTCCGGCCGCCGCAGCGGCGGACAGGCTGGTTCTCGCCTGGGACCAGACAGCTTCCTCGTTCGCGAATTCGCCGGCTGCCGCAACGCTGGAAAAGGTCGCTGCCGGTTGGGTGCTAGAGGCGCTCGATCTGCCTCGCGAAAGCGCGGTCGGTTTCGGCACCTCCGCCACTGCCTGCACGCTGATTTGCCTGACCGCGGCGCGGCGTACTTTGCTGAAGCGTCACGGCTGGGATTTCGATGGCGAGGGCCTCGTTGGCGCACCGCCCATCCGCGTCGTGGTCTCAGAGGCCGTGCACATCACGGTGAAGAAGACGCTCCGGGTTCTGGGCTTCGGCACGAACAATTTGATCGTCGCGCCGGTGGATGAGTTCGGGCGGGTCGATCCGAAGCGCCTTCCAGCGCTCGACGGTTCAACGATCCTGTGCCTGCAGGCAGGCGAGGTGAATACCGGCGAGTTCGATCCGTTCGCCGAGATCATTCCGGCCGCCCGGAAGGCCGGTGCATGGGTGCATGTCGACGGCGCGTTCGGGCTGTGGGCCCGGGCTTCAAAAAAGCTCAAGCCGATGACCGAAGGCGTGGAGTTGGCCGACAGCTGGACCACCGACGGGCACAAATGGCTCAACACTCCGTACGATGCGGCGATGGCCATCTGCCGCGACGCCGATGCGCTCGCCGCCAGCATGAACAGCGACGCAGTCTACGCGACATCTTCGAGCGATTCGCAGAAGAACCTGACTCTCGAGTTTTCGAGGCGCGCACGCGGAGTTTCCGTCTGGGCGGCGCTGCGCAGCCTCGGGCGGAACGGGATCGAGCAGCTCGTCGAGCGGCATTGCGCGCAAGCGCAGCGCATTGCCGATGGGCTGAAAGCCGCAGGCTTCAACGTGCTCAATCGCGTTGTGCTCAACCAGGTCGTTGCGCGTGCCGATACCGAGCAATCGACGACCGCGATACGCGAAGCTGCGCAAAGATCGGGCACGATATGGTTCGGGCCGACGGTCTGGCGCGGACAGTCTGCTTTCCGCTTTAGCGTGTCTTCCTGGCGCACGACCGACGCGCATATCGATCGTGCGATCGCGTTGATGACGCGATCGTGGTCCGAACTGACGCCGCAGAACGCTGCCTCGCCCGAAGTCGCGCCAAGCTGACGCTACGGCATCCGCATCAATCGAAAGCGCTGTTGCAATTGTGCAGCAACGCGTTGCGATTGTGCGGCTCATAACGCCGCCGTTGCTTTCCTTGACTCATCACCTGGATTAGCTTTCGCTGTTCACGCCGCAGGGAGAGCGGCGCACAGGGGAGGAATTATGCGCAAGTCCGTGTGGCTGCTATCGGCAGGCATCGTCGCCATTTCGTGTCCGGCGAACGCCCAGGACAACCAATCCACACCGCAGCCGACAGCGCCGTCACCGACGGAAGCTGCAGGCGTAACGCCTGAAGCGCAGGCTGCGTCCGAATCCGACTCGGGCGACATCATCGTCACCGCGCAGGGCCGCCGTCAGGTCCTCCAGGACGTTCCGATCGCCGTGACTGCAATCGGCGGCGGCGAATTGGCGAATTCGGGCGTCACCGACATCCGCCAGCTCAACCAGCTTGCCCCGTCGCTTCTCGTCTCCTCGACCGGTAGCGAAGCGAACGGCTCGGCCCGTATCCGCGGCATCGGCACGGTCGGCGACAACCCCGGCCTCGAAAGCTCGGTCGCCGTGTTCATCGACGGCGTTTATCGTTCGCGTTCGGGCATTGGCCTCAACGAAATGGGCGAGCTCGACCGGGTCGAGGTTCTTCGCGGTCCGCAGGGCACATTGTTCGGGCGCAACGCATCGGCCGGCCTCATCAACATCATCAGCAAGCGGCCTTCGTACAATTTTGAAGGCTATGGCGAAGCGACGATCGGCAATTACGATCTCCGGCGCGTCGCCGGCGGCATCACCGGCGGCTTTACCGACACGCTCGCCGGCCGCCTGGACGTCGTCTACGTCAAGCGCGACGGTTTTTACGACGACGCCGCGAACGACACTACGATCAACAACCGCAATCGCCTGTTCACGCGCGGCCAGCTGCTGTTCGAGCCTACGAGCGACATCAGCTTCCGCCTGATCGGCGATTACACGTGGCGCAAGGAGCGCTGCTGCGCGGCGGTTTACGTCAACGACGACATGAACTCGCAGATCGACGGGCTCAACGACCCGGCGCAAAACAACATCATCAGGGTCCTGAGAGATCTCGGCCAGGATCTCAGCGCATTCACCGACGGGTTCAACCGCAACGTCTCGGTCACTCCCGGCCGCGGCTATAACGGCAAGACCAAGGACGGCGGCGTCTCTCTCGAGGGCAAGTTCGACCTCGGCGCTGCTGAGCTGACCTCGATCACCGGATGGCGCCATTACAAGGCCGACCAGGGCGGCGACTTCGACTATGGCACCGTCGACATCCTCTATCGCCCGGACGACGGAAGCTCTTCGCGGAAGTTCGAGACGCTGAGCCAGGAAGTCCGGCTCAACGGCCGCGCCTTCAACGACAAGCTCGATTGGTTGGTCGGCGGCTATTACGCCGACGAGGACCTGACGCTGAAGGATCAGCTTCGTTTCGGCGACCAATACGGCCGTTTCGCGACCTGCCGCCTGGTCACTGGCAGCGCATTGTCACCGTTGTACAACCCCGCTGCCGCGGGCTGTCTAGCCGCGCGTCCGGCAGCCTTCGGTGCAGCAAGCCCGCTCATCTACGCCGCGATCGATCGCCTCGATGGGATGAGCGACGTCGGCGCGACGGGCGATACATACAAGCAAAACAGCCGCAACTGGGCGCTGTTCACCCACAACATCTTCCACGTGACATCGCACTTCGACGTCACCGTGGGTCTTCGTTACACCAACGAGCGGAAGAAATTCTCGGCCACGTTCGGCAACGACAATACGGCCTGCACGCTCAACCAGGCTTCGCTGCTTCCGCTGATCGGCAACGCCGCGCTTGCCCCGGTCATCCAGGGCATCCTCGGTCTCAGCTGCCAGGGCAACAGCACGGCCGAGCTCAATGGCGTTTCGATCCGCGACAAGCGCAAGGAGAACAAGCTCACCGGCACGGGCGTGCTTTCCTACAAGCCGAACGACGACATGCTGCTCTACGGCAGTTTCTCGCGCGGCTATAAGGCGGGCGGCTTCAACCTCGACCGTTCGGCGCTGAAGATTCCGATCTTCACCTTCGCGTCGCAGGGTGGCGCGCAGGCGCTGGTCAGCCGGCTCCAGTTCGATCCGGAAACCGTCGATGCGTTCGAGATCGGCGGCAAATATTCGGCTGGCGGAATCCTCTTCAACTTCGCCCTGTTCCGGCAGGAGTTCAAAAACTTCCAGCTCAACACCTTCGATGGAACTGTCTTCATCGTCCAGAACATCAACGGTTGTGATTCGGACCTCGGAGGTACGGACGAGGATCAGTCGAAGTTCTCGACGGCGCCCAACTACAATCCCGCCGCCGCAACGTCAGGCGCCTGCGACAGCGGCGACGTAGGGTACGGCGTCCGCTCGCAGGGCGTCGAACTGGAAGCGTCGGCAAGGCTGATGAAGGACCTGCGCGTCAACGCCGGCTTCACCTACGCCGACACGCGCTATCGTGGGGACCTTGTCGGAACCGACGACGGTGCGCCGCTCAACCAGGCTCTGCGCCGCCTCCCGGGACGCCGCGTTTCGAACGCTCCGTCGACGGTCGTGACGGGATCCTTGTCGTGGACCCCGCCGATCGGAGGCAGCGGGCTTTCCGGCCTGTTCTACATCGACGGCCGCTACAGCAGCGGATTCAACACGGGTTCGGACCTCTTCCCGCAGAAGACGCAGGGCAGCTTCACGGTTGTGAACGGCCGCATCGGCGTCCGCGGACCGGATGACCGCTGGGCCCTCGAACTTTGGGCGCAGAACCTGTTCAACGAGGACTATCAGCAGGTCGCGTTCAACTCGCCGTTCCAGGAAGGTGCAACGGGCGCTCCGTTCACCGATCCGCAGTTTCCGGGCGGCCGGCAGATCTTCTCGTCCTACCTCGCGGAGCCGCGGACCTACGGCCTGACGCTTCGCGCCCGGTTCGCCGCAGCAAAGGCTGCGCCGGTGGTCGAGACCCCACCGCCGCCTCCGCCGCCTCCGCCGCCGCCGGCCACGCAGACCTGCGCCGACGGATCGGTGATCCTGGCGACTGAGGCATGCCCGGTTCCGCCGCCACCGCCTCCGCCGCCGCCGCCGGCGCCAGAGCGCGGCTGACGACAGCGCTACTAAAAGGGGGAGGGCTCGCCGGAAACGGCGGGCCCTTTTCCTATGCGGCTGCGGCTTCGCTCGTTTCGCGGGCCGCGGCGAGCAACGCCGAACGCAACGGTTCAATGTCGTCGGGCTGAAGCTTCTGGCCGTCGGATCGTGTCAGATAGAAGACGTCGACGGCCCGCTCTCCATAGGTCGCGATATGGGCGGAGTGGATGATGTGCCCGCAGCCGTGGATCGCTCCCGCAAGGCCCGCCAAAAGCGCCGGACGATCGCGGGCGTTGACCTCCACGACCGTTGTCCGGGTCGAAGCACGCTCAGCGATCGCGACCGATGACGCGACCCGGAAGGCGGCGGCCTTGCCGTGGCCCGGAGCATGCGGCAGCGGCGGCTCGATTTCGGATGTCAGCGCATTTTCGACCGAGCGGACCAGCCGGTTCTTCAGCCGGCGGTCCGAATAGGCGCGCCCCTGCCCGTCCTTCACCAGCAGATTGTCGAGCGCCATTCCGTCGCGGGTCGTGTGGATGCGCGCGTCGATGATGTTCGCGCCCGCCGAGGCCAGTCCGGCGCAGATTCGATAGAAGAGACCTTCGCGGTCCGGCGTGAAGACGCTGATCCGTGTCGAACCGCTTTCCGGATCGTCCTCGGCGACCACGTTCGGCGTCGCGTCCCCGATATGGGCTTCCGCCGCCGCAACCTGCTTCGCGTTCGCAACCTGCCATTGCGGCGGCTCAGCTAGCCAATAACTGTCCGGCAGCCGCCTTGCGTGCGCCCTGGCCGCGCTAGCCTTCCAACCGAGAGCGGAAGCAAGTTCGCGCTGCCGCTCTTCGACAAGCTCGCTCCGTCCACGCTGCTTGTGGCCCAGCCGTAGCCGCTCCTCTGCGGCATCGAACAGGGTTCGGAGGAGCGCCCGCTTCCACTCGTTCCACACTGTGGGCCCGACGGCGCGAATATCCACAACGGTCAGGATCAGCAGGAACCTGAGCCGTTCCGGGCTTTGCACCTGGCGAATGAAATCCTCGACGGTCTTGGGGTCCGCGAGATCGCGTTTGAATGCCGTCGCGGACATCAGGAGGTGGTGACGGACGAGCCAGGCGACGGTCTCCGTCTCCGCCGGATCGAGCCCGAAGCGCGGGCAGAGCTTGAGCGCGACCTGCTCGCCGATGACGCTGTGATCGCCGCCCCGCCCCTTGGCAATATCGTGAAGCAGGACCGCGACGTAGAGCGTACGCCGCGACCCGATCTGCTTGAACAAAGCCGTCGAAAGCGGGTGGTCCTTCTGAAGCTCGCCACGCTCGATCGCCGCCAGCAGGCCGATAGCGCGGATGGAATGCTCATCGACCGTATAGTGGTGGTACATGTCGAACTGCATCTGAGCGACGACGCGGCCGAAATCGGGAACGAAGCGGCCGAACACGCCGGCCTCGTTCATCCAGCGGAGAACGAGTTCGGGCGATTTGACGCAGGTCAGGACCTCAAGGAACAGCTCGTTCGCGCGTGCATCCTTGCGGACCTTCTCGTCGATCAGCTTCGCGTCGCGGGCGGCCGCACGCATCGCCGCCGGATGGATCTCCAGGCCCTCGCGCGCGGCCAATGCGTAAAGCTCGAGCAGTCGCACAGGATCCTCGGCGAAGAAGTCATCGTTCGGAATCGACAGCCGTCCGCGATCGAGGACGAATCCCGAGAGGCGCTTCGGTCTCCGGCGGATTGTCGGCAGGGCGAAGCGGAAGCCCTTCTTGCCCATCTGCTCGTCGAGCTGGGCGAGGAATATTCCGGTCAGGTCGCCGACCGTCTTCGCGTTGAGGAAATAGAATTGCATGAACCGTTCGACGGCCGATTTTCCCGGCCGGTCGGCGTAGCGCATGACCTCCGCGATCTGCTTCTGGCGATCGAAGCCGAGTCTCTCCTCCGCCCGTCCGGCCGCCAGATGGAGATGGCAGCGCACAGCCCAGAAGAACCGCTCCGCGCGCTCGAATTTCTTGAACTCGGCCGCCGTGAACAAACCTACGCGGACGAGGTCTGACGGCTCCTCCACCCCATGGACGTATTTGCCGATCCAGTAGAGCGTATGAAGGTCGCGCAGTCCGCCCTTCCCGTCTTTCACGTTCGGCTCGACGACGTAACGCGTGTCGCCCATGCGAACGTGGCGCTCGTCGCGTTCCGCCAGCTTCGACGAGACGAATTCGGCTGCCGTTCCCGACACGATCTTCGAACGGAAACGCTGCATCGCCTGGTCGAAGATCGCCTGTTCGCCCCAGATCAACCGCGCCTCCAGGAATGCCGTGCGGACGGTCATGTCCGACTTGGCGAGCGTCATCAGGTCCCCGATCGAGCGCACCGAGTGGCCGACCTTGAGCTTCAAGTCCCACAGCAAATGCAGCATCGCTTCGATGACGGCGGTCTGACGAGCGGTCGGTTTCGCGAACGTCAGGAACATCAGGTCGAGATCGCTGAACGGCGCCATTTCGCCTCGGCCGGTCCCGCCAAGCCCGACGATTGCTATCGGCTCGATATCTCCGCCTGCCGCTACGAAGTCGTAGGTCAGGCGGACGATCTGGTCGTGGAGATAGGCGGTCGCTCGCGCAGCGGCTCGTCCCCGGTCGGGATCTATCGCCAGCCGCCGCGCAACCTCGGCGCGTCCCTGCTCGAGTGCTCCGCGCAGGATCTTGGCCGCAAACCCGTTCCGGTCCTCGCCTTCCGGGAGTGCGGAGAGCGCGTCGGCGATTCCCCGGCGGTCGATAATCGCGCGCCGGTCGGGCACGTTCTCGAACTTCGAGGAGGTCATTTCCCGTGCTCGGTGGCTATCCGCTTGAGGGAATATAATGCTTCAAGAGCTTCGCGTGGGCTGAGGCTGTCCGGATCAAGCGCGTCGAGCGCGACGGCGAGCGGGTCGGCGACGTGCTCCGGCTCCGCGATTGCGGCGAACAATGGCAAATCGTCGAGACCCGCCGCGACTCCTCCGGTGGCGTCGCGGCCTGCTTCGAGCTTGGCGAGAACCGACTTCGCCCGCGCGACAACCGCCGGCGGGAGCCCGGCAAGCTTGGCGACGGCGATGCCGTAGCTACGGTCGGCCGCGCCGTCGGCGACCTCGTGAAGCAGGACGAGATCGCCCTTCCACTCGCGCGCCCGGACGTTGTGCAGCGACAGGCAATCGAGACGTCCGGCGAGGCGGGTCAGCTCATGATAATGAGTGGCGAACAAAGTCCGGCACTGCACCTGATCGTGCATCGCCTCGACTACTGCCCAAGCGATCGCGAGGCCGTCGTAGGTCGAGGTGCCGCGGCCGATCTCATCGAGGATGACGAGACTCTGCGGGGTCGCCCGCGAAAGGATGGCGGCGGTCTCGACCATTTCGACCATGAAGGTCGAGCGACCGCGAGCGAGATTGTCGGAAGCGCCGACACGGCTGAACAGCTTGTCGACGATGCCGACGGTCGCGTTGCTCGCCGGCACGAAGCTGCCCGACTGGGCGAGAACCGCCACCAGTGCAGCCTGCCGCAGGAAGGTTGATTTGCCGCCCATGTTGGGGCCGGTGATCAGCCAGAGACGATCGTCGGGGCCGAGCCTCAAATCGTTGGCGACGAAGCGCTCGCCGGTGTCGGACAGCGCCGCTTCGACGACCGGATGCCGACCCGCCTCGATCTCCAGGCAGGGTTCGTCGGTGATGTGCGGGCTGCACCAGCCGCCTTCGACCGCGCGCCGGGCATTCGACGCCGCGACGTCGATTCGGGCGATGGCTTCAGCGGTGGCGACGACACGCAAGGCGGATGCGACAGCGAGACCGGTCAGCTCCTCGGCATGTGCGGCCTCTGCCGCGAGCGCGTGCGCGCCCGCCTCGACGACGCGGCTCGCTTCTTCATGGAGCTCGGGCGAGTTGAAGCGGACGACTCCAGCCAGCGTCTGCCGATGGGTGAAGCCGCTTTCTGGGTCCATGAGCTTGTCGGCGTGCCGAGCGGCGACCTCGACATGATAGCCGAGCACGGCGTTGTGGCGGATCTTGAGCGAAGAGATTTGCGTCGCGTTGCGGTACCGGCTTTCGAGAGCGGCGATGGCGCGCCGGCCGTCCGATGCTGCCGAGCGAAGCGTGTCGAGCGCCGCGTCATATCCTTCGGCGATGTAACCGCCCTTGCTCGCGTCGATCGGCGGAGCTTCAACGAGCGCCGCCCGAAGCTTGGCGACGAGCGCGTCGTGACCGCCGAGCAGCGGAAGCAGGCTTTGCAGAAGCGCCGGCCGATCCGGCTCGCCACCCAGCTCCGTCTTCAGCGCTTCGGCGGCCGACAGACCATCGCGAAGGACCGCGAGGTCGCGCGGACTTCCTCGCCCAGCCGTGAGCCGCGCGAGCGCCCGCGCAAAGTCGGGCATCGCCCTGAGTGCGGAGCGCGTCCGCTCACGTCGAAGCGCATCCTCGTGAAGCCACGCGACAAGCGCGAGGCGCTGTTCGATCCCAGCCTTGTCGGTAAGTGGCGCCGAAATGTCCGACGCCAGGAGCCGCCGTCCCGCAGCCGTCTGGCAGCGGTCGATCTCGCCCATCAGGCTGCCCGGCACCCCGCCCGAAACGGACCGGCACAGCTCCAGGCTGTCGCGGGTTGCGGCGTCGATCGCCATGTGCGCCGACCGCGACACACGCCGGGGTGCGTCGAGCAAGACGCCCGCGCCCTTCTGTGTCGCGTCGAGATAGGCGAGCAGGCCGCCAGCCGCCGCAAGCTCCGCGCGGGTCGGGCTGCCGATGCCGTCGAGCGTCGCGAGACCGAACCGGGTCTTCAGCGAGCGTTCGCCCGCCATGCTGTCGAACCCGCCCTTGCCTACTGTCGTGCGCAGGCCCGGAACCGGCGCATCGGCGATTGTCTCAGCGGGCGACAGCCGCGCAAGTTCCGCCGCCAGCTCCCCTGTTCCGCAAGCGATCAACTCGAAGCGGCCGGTCGAAATATCGGCCGCGGCGATCGCCCATTCATCGCCGGCCCTGCCAATCGCCGCCAACCAATTAGCAGCGGAGGATTCGAGCAAAGTCTCTTCGGTCAGCGTTCCCGGTGTGACGAGGCGAATGATCGCGCGCTCGACAAGCGCCTTTGATCCCCTCGCCTTGCGGGCTTCGGCGGGGCTTTCGGTCTGCTCCGCGATCGCCACACGATTACCTGCCCGGATCAGGCGGGCGAGATAGGATTCGGCCGCATGTACCGGCACGCCGCACATCGGGATCGGCTCGCCTTCGGATTCGCCGCGCTTGGTCAGCGCGATGTCGAGGCAACTCGCTGCGACCTTCGCGTCGTCGAAGAACAATTCAAAGAAGTCGCCCATCCGATAGAACAGCAAGGCGTCTCCAGCCTCGGCCTTCAGCCGCTGGTACTGCTGCATCATCGGAGTGGGAGCGTCCGCCCGCGCCATTGCCAAACCGTAGCCGCTCGGTTCGAGCGGTGCGACTCCGCAATTGGCTTCGACGTGACTCTTTCCTCTCCTGTCCGCTAAGGGCTGCCGCCATGTCGGAAAGCAACGTCACCTTTTCGGAAGCCGAAGCGCTGGAGTTCCACTCGCGCGGCCGCCCGGGCAAGATCGAGATCATTGCATCGAAGCCGATGGCGACGCAGCGGGACCTCAGCCTCGCTTACTCGCCTGGCGTCGCGGTTCCGGTTCGGGCGATCGCCGACGATCCGGGCAAGGCCTATGATCTCACGGCGAAGGGCAACCTTGTCGCCGTCATCTCAAACGGCACTGCGATCCTCGGACTCGGCAACCTCGGAGCTCTCGCGTCGAAGCCGGTGATGGAAGGCAAAGCGGTGCTGTTCAAGCGCTTCGCCGATGTCGATTCGATCGACATCGAAGTGGCCACCGAGGACGCGCAGAGATTCATCGAAGCGGTCGAATTGCTCGAGCCCAGCTTCGGCGGAATCAACCTGGAAGACATTGCCGCACCCGACTGCTTCGTCATCGAGCAGACGCTGCGCGAGCGGATGAACATTCCCGTCTTCCATGACGACCAGCACGGAACCGCGATCATCACCGCGGCGGGCCTGATCAACGCGTGCCACCTGACGGGCCGCGAGTTCGGGCAAATCCGGGTCGTCGTGAACGGCGCCGGCGCCGCGGCGATCGCCTGCACCGAGCTGATCAAGGCGATGGGCGTCAAGGGCGACCACGTCATCATGTGCGATCGCAAGGGCGTCATTCACAAGGACCGCACCGACCTCGACCAGTGGAAGTCGGCGCACGCGGTTGAAACGGACAAGCGCACGCTTGAAGAGGCGCTGGTCGGGGCCGACGTGTTCCTCGGCCTGTCGGCTGCGGGAGCGCTGAAGCCCGAGATGGTCCGGAAGATGGCCAAGGAGCCGATCATCTTCGCCATGGCGAATCCGGACCCAGAAATCTGGCCGCCCGATGCGAAAGAGGTTCGCCCGGATGCGATTATCGCGACCGGCCGCTCCGACTTCCCGAACCAGGTCAACAACGTCCTCGGCTTCCCCTTCATCTTCCGCGGCGCGCTCGACGTCCGTGCGACGCGAATCAACGAGGAAATGAAGATCGCCGCTGCCGAAGCGCTGGCGGAGCTCGCTCGCGAGCCGGTGCCGGAGGAAGTCGCGGCGGCTTATGGAGGTCGCTCCCAGAGCTTCGGTCACGATTACATCATCCCCGCGCCGTTCGATCCGCGACTGATGGAAGTCGTCGCTTCGGCGGTCGCGGAAGCGGCGGTGAAGACGGGCGTATCACTGAAGCCGATTACGGATTTCGACGCCTATCGCACCAAACTGCGTGCCCGCCAGAACCCGACCGTCTCGGTTCTCAGCCTTGCCTATGAAACAGCCAAGGCTAGGCCGAAGCGTGTACTGTTCGCGGAAGGCGAGGAGCCGAACGTTCTTCGGGCAGCCATCGCCTTCAAGGAAGCGGGCTACGGCACGCCCGTGCTGGTCGGACGCGAGGAAACCTACGACCTCCTGCGCGAGCACGGAGTCGAGAACCCGAAGGAATATGAGGTTCTCAACAGCCGCAATTCGCCGCTCGTCGGGCGCGCGGTCGACTTCATCTACAAGAAGCACCAGCGCCACGGCATGCTTCGTCGCGAGGTGGAGCGGCTCGTCAACCAGGACCGCAACTACTTCGCGTCCGCGATGCTCGCGCTGGGCGAGGCCGACGCCATGATCACCGGCACGACGCGCCCGTTCAGCCAGTCGCTCCGGCAGATTCGAGTCGTCATCGACGACGAGCCCGGCGCGACGCCGTTCGGCGTCAGCGTGGTCGTTTCGCGCCACCAGACCGTGCTGATCGCCGATACCGCGGTGACCGAACGCCCGGACGCCGAACAACTCGCCGCCATCGCCCTTCGTTCGGCTGGCTTCGCGCGGCGCATGGGCCTCGAGCCGCGCATCGCTTTCATTTCCTACACCACGTTCGGCAATCCGCCCGGAGTTCACATCGAGGAGCTGCGCGGTGCGGTGAAGCTGCTCGACGGCATCAAATGCGACTTCGAATATGAAGGCGAGATGGGGCCGGACGTCGCGCTCAATTACGACATGCAGCGTCGCTTCTATCCGTTCAGCCGACTGTCCGGAGCGGCCAACGTGTTGGTCATGCCCGGCTTGCAGTCCGCGAGCCTGTCGTCGAAGCTGCTTCGCGAGCTTGGCGGCGAAAGCATTCTTGGGCCGTACATCCTCGGGCTCGACATGCCGGTGCAGATTGCGCCGATGACGGCTTCGGCCTCCGACCTCGTCACCCTCGCAGTGCTTGCGGCGCTCGGGGCGCGGGAGCGGCCGAAAGGCTAGATTCGCTCGACCGAGCTGACCGGGTCGGCGCCGCGAAGCGCTGCGATGATCGCGTGAAGGTGCGCTAGATCGTGGACTTCCACGTCCACGTGGAATGTCTGGAAGCTTCCGTCGCGATGAACCAAATGCAGGTTCACGATGTTCGCATGCTTGGTGCCGAGGATGCCGGCCATCGTTCCCAGCGCTCCGGGGACGTCGCGAAGGATCACGCTCAGGCGAGCCGCACCGCCGTCCGAGCCCTCACCCCAGGCGAGATCAAGCCAGTCGGCATCGACTCCGCTCGCGAGCGTGTCGCAGCCGATGACGTGCACTTCGATTTCTTCGTCCTCGCGGCGAAGGCCGACGATCCGATCGCCGGGGATCGGATGGCAACATTGAGCGAGGTGATAGGCGACTCCGGGCGTCAGGCCCTTGATCGAGATGGCGGTGCGCTGTGCGACAGGGCGCGGTGCGACGTCGCCGCCGGCTGACCCCGGCATCAACGCTTCCATCACCTGCTCGTCGCTGATTCGCTTGCGGGCGATCGCGATCATCAGCTCGTCCTGGCTTTCGATCTGCAACCGCTTCAACGCCTGCTTCAGGGCATCCTTGTCGAGCACCGCCGGAAGCCGTTCGACGATCTCGTCGTAGATCTTGCGCCCAAGCTCGACGGTCTCGTCGCGCTCCTTGTGGCGGACGAAACGCCGGACACCCGAGCGTGCCTTTCCCGTGACGACGAACCGCAGCCACGACGGTTGCGGATGCTGGGCTTCCGACGCGAGGATTTCGACCTGGTCGCCGTTCTCCAGGATCGTTCGCAGCGGGACCACGCGGCCATTGACCTTCGCGCCAACGGTGCGGTCGCCGAGGTCGGTGTGCACGGCGTAGGCGAAGTCAACCGGGGTCGCACCCTTCGGTAGCTGGATCAGCTCGCCCTTCGGAGTGAACGCAAAGATCCGGTCCTGGTACATTGCCATGCGCGTGTGCTCGAGGAGCTCCTCGGGCGATGCGGCGTGGTCTAGGATTTCGACGAGATCATCGATCCACGGGACCTTGAGGTCCGCGCTCGGCTTGTTCTCCTTGTAGGCCCAGTGCGCCGCCAGTCCGCGCTCGGCCTGATCATGCATCTCGCGAGTGCGGATCTGTATTTCGATGCGCATCTTCGAGTCGTGGATCACCGACGTGTGCAGCGATCGGTAACCGTTGCGCTTCGGCGTCGAGATGTAATCCTTGAAGCGGCCCGGAACCATCGGCCAGCGCTGGTGGATCACTCCGAGCGCTCGGTAGGCGTCCTCCTGGCTGTCGACGATGACTCGAAACGCCATGACATCGGACAATTGCTCGAAGCTGATGTGCCGCTCGGCCATCTTCTTCCAGATTGAAAAGGGATGCTTCTGGCGGCCCATGACCTCGGTGTGGAGGCCATTGTCCTCAAGGTGGAGCTGCAGCCCGAGCCCGATTCGGCTGACGAGGTCGCCGCCCTGCTCGGTCAGCTGCTTCAGGCGGCGCATGATCGAGGCGTAGGCATCCGGTTCCAAAATTTGGAAAGCCAGGGTCTGCATCTCGTTCATCATCTCGTACATGCCGATCCGCTCGGCGAGCGGCGCGTAGATATCCATCGTCTCGCGGGCGATGCGCCGGCGCTTCTCCTCGTTCTTGATGTGATGCAGCGTGCGCATGTTGTGCAGCCGGTCGGCGAGCTTCACGAGCAGGACGCGGATGTCGTCACTCAGCGCGAGCAGGAATTTGCGCAGATTCTCGGCCGCGCGCTCGTTTTCGGACTGAGCTTCGATCTTGCTGAGCTTCGTGACGCCATCGACCAGCCGCGCAATGTTCGAACCGAAGAGACGCTCGATCTCTTCCGGAGTCGCGATCGTGTCCTCGATCGTGTCGTGCAGAATCGCCGTGACGATGGTCTCGTCGTCGAGCTTGAGGTCGGTAAGAATTCCGGCCACCTCGATCGGGTGGCTGAAATAGGGGTCACCGCTGGCGCGAGTTTGTGTGCCGTGCGCCTTCATCGAGAAGACGTAGGCGCGGTTGATCATCCCCTCGTCCGCATCCGGATCGTAGGAGCGGACCCTCTCGATCAGCTCGTACTGTCTCAGCACGTCCTTAACATGGGGGGAGGCGCCTCTTTTGTGCAAGCGCGAAAGGACTCGATCACTGTGTCGGCTAGAGAACTATTCATTTGTAAATGTTTGTGCTTACCTTGGCTCATCGAGGGGAGTGCGAGGATTGACCCAGGGCAAGGTCAGGTCCGCCATCAACGAGTTTCGCGCGCAGGCGCTGCAATGCCCCCTGCCCGCTGCCGTTGAGCTGATCGGAGAGAAATGGGCGTTCCTGATCGTTCGCGGGGCATTCAACGAACTTCATCATTTCGAGGAATTCCAGGCGGGCCTCGGAATCGCCCGTAACATATTATCCGACCGGCTCGCCAAGCTGGTTGCCGGCGGAATCCTTCAGAGAACCCCAGACCCGTCGGACCGCCGCAAGGTCATTTACTCGTTGGCGCCGAAGGGCGAGGCGCTGATGCCGGTCGTCCTGGCGCTACGGCAGTGGGGCGAAGAATGGGGCGGCAGGCCGGCTGATATCATGCTCGTCAATCGGAGCACCGGATCGCCTGTCCGCAAGATCTGCGTCCAATCCGAAGACGGGAAGGTGCTGAACAGGCACGACGACCTGGTCTGGGTTTCGCGGGCCCACGCGGAGTCTGTGAACAAGGGCCGGGCTGCCTAAGGCAAGAAAGCCCGATCGATCCAACTGACCTTGTAGCTGCAGGCGCAGCGACCAGCATTAAGCTTACCATCGCGTCTTGTGCCGTCTTCGCTCTGGTCATCATTGCGCTGCTGCTTCTTTAGCCAGTGCATTTCATGTTACTGAATCGCCAAAGGAAAAGGGCCATGAAGCGGCCCTTCCCTTGTCCCCGACAGCTTGCGCCTGGGGCTTATTCGTAGTCGCCGCCGCTCGGAGTGGGACGCGGCGGAGCCGCAGCCGTAAGGCGCAAGGCCTCGGCGGCTTCACTGAGCGAGGACAGCTCTTCAGTCTCGTCCTCCTCGTCGACGCGGACGCGCTGCAGGCTGTTGACGATCGATTCCTCGAGCTCCTTCGGGCGAACCGTCTGCTCGGCAATCTCGCGCAGTGCGACGACCGGGTTCTTGTCGCGGTCGCGATCGATCGTCAGGTCCGCACCCGACGAAATCTGCCGAGCGCGCTGCGCTGCAAAAAGGATGAGGTCGAACCGATTCGAGACTTTGTCGACGCAATCTTCGACCGTGACGCGAGCCATGTGCGCTCCGAATTAGCTTTTAGCGGGTTGGAAGAGGAGAGCGATTAGGGGTCTGGAGGTTCAAAAGTCAAGGATTCGAAAGCGAGAGCGCCCGCGGAACGCTTGCGCTGCCCCTTGTCCGCCGCCACAGCAATGGCATGGCGAGCCAGCCGAAATCCGCAGGCGATCGCGTAGATCGCATCGTCGCGACGGTCGACGGCAACCGTCTGGAGATGCTCGAGACGGGCGCCGAGCGCCTCGACGCCATCCTTCGGCTGATCAATGAGGCGAAGGAGAGCCTCAGGCTCATCTTCTATATTTTCGCCGAAGATGAAGCCGGCACGACTGTCCGTGACGCCTTGGTCTCGGCGGCGAGGCGAGGCGTCCAGGTCAGGCTTCTTCTCGACGGCTATGGCTCCTCAGGCGCGGATTCCAGCTTCTTCCAGCCGATCTCGGACGAAGGCGGCGACTTCTGCCTCTTCCTGCCGAGCTACGGACGCCGGTATTTGATTCGCAATCACCAGAAATTGGTCATCGCGGACGAGAAGCTGGCAATCATCGGCGGCGCCAACGTCGAGACGACCTACCTGACCGACAAGGGCGAAGAGCATTGGCGCGACCTCTGGGCCCTGATCGACGGACCGGCGGCCAAGCCCGCCAGCCGCTACTTCGATTCGGTCTTTCTCTGGACGACGACCAAGGGCGCGAAGCTCAGGACATTGCGGAAGATCGTTACGCGGCACAGCCAGTCGGAAGGAACCCTGCAATGGAAGTTCAGCGGCCCGATGAGCCGCAAGAACAGGCTACCGGCGGCACTCGCGCGCGAACTCGTCACTACAAAAAGGTTCGACCTTATCGCCGCTTATTTCTCTCCCCCTTGGTCGTTCATGCGGCGTCTCGGCCGGGTCGCCCGGCGCGGGAAGGCGCGCGTGATTACGGCGGCAAAGTCCGACAATAACGCGACCATCGCGGCCGCCCGGCACACCTACTCGCGCCTGCTGAGGCGTGGCGTCCAGATGTACGAGTATCGGGCCGCGAAACTGCACACCAAGCTCGCGATCGTCGATGACGTGACATACATCGGCTCGGCCAACCTCGATTTCCGGAGCCTCTTCATCAACATGGAAATCGTTCTGCGGGTCGATGACGCAGACTTCGCTGCGGCGATGCGCGGCTATTTCGAGAACGAACGGCACCACAGCGAGCACATCACGCCGGCGCTCCACAAGAAACGCGCCACCTTATGGCGACGGCTCAAATGGACGATTTCGTACTGGCTGGTCACGTCGATGGACTACACAGTCACCCGACGTCTGAACTTCATCGAGCGTTAGTCGAGCGCTTCGCCATTCTTTTTCCACGCCCAGAACAAGGTCGCGGGCGGAACATTGATCCACTCGAATCCGCGGTCGATCTTGTCGAAATGCGGGGCGATGAAATCGCGAACCTTCGGGCTGAACTGGTAGACCAGGAACGCGCCGCCTGGCCGGATAACCTCCGACGTCGCCTTTGCGATCGCATCGCCGACACC
Organism: Sphingomonas sediminicola; assembly: GCF_049991885.1. Classification (NCBI taxonomy): domain Bacteria; kingdom Pseudomonadati; phylum Pseudomonadota; class Alphaproteobacteria; order Sphingomonadales; family Sphingomonadaceae; genus Sphingomonas; species Sphingomonas sediminicola. Next base: position 2,608,545 of record NZ_CP178916.1, on the reverse strand, counting down.
CGGCGGAAGCGTCGAGAACGGAAGCCCCGACAGGACAAAATCGGCCTTCGGAAGGCCGCGGTCCTCGAGGATATTTTCAACGTCGGCAGCCGAGCCCGTGACGGCAATCAGGCGCGGATCGTCGATGGATTCCTTCAGATAGCGCGTGAAGTCAGCGTTGGTGTCGATCGTCACCAGGCGCGCATCGGCGCCGAGCTTTTCCAGGATCGGGCGCGTAAACGTGCCCACGCCCGGGCCATATTCCACGAACACCTTCGTGTTTTCCCAATCAACCCGGCCGAGCATCTTCTCGATGAGGATGCGGCTCGACGGGATGATCGAGCCGACCATCACCGGGTGCTTCAGGAATCCGCGAAGGAACTGCCAGCGCGGGCTTGGGCTGCGCCGGGCGGAACGGCGAACGAGTCGGCGAGGCCCCTTTAGGGTTCGGGCAGTCGAGGTCGGCAAAGCAAGCTCCGTGCGGGGAAACGGCGGTTCGTTCGCAAATGCATCGCCGCTTGGCAAGGTTCCGATGTCGTTCCTGCGGCGGGCCGAACCGTTACGGCGGCGTTTTGGATCGAGCGATGTCGTTGATCGGGCGTTGTTTCGGACGGTAGAACCGAATCATGCCGCAACTCCATCTGACCAAGGTCGCGTTCGGGTGCCGGGATCTCGACGCACTCCGCTCACGGGTTGCGGCGCGGTCGGAGAATACTCAGCTGCGAGTGCCAACGCGAATGCGTCCCAAGCGTTCGGCCGAACTCGTCGGCGGGAATCTCTACTGGATCGTCAAGCACCGTGTGCTTGGCTGCAATCAGATCCTGGCGTTCGAGGATCGCGAGGACGGGCGGATCAACATCGTGTGTTCCGCCGAGCTCGAACCAGTGACGCCCTTCCCGAAGCGGGCGCACCAGGGTTGGCGCTATTTCGAAACCGACGCGGCCGTGACGGCTGACGAGTCAGGCGTCGGCGAGCTTCCGCCACAGCTTTATGGCCGGCTTTCGGCGCTGGCCCTGGTTTGAGCAGCGCGTCGTCTTGCCGACGTTCGGGCCTCAAGCTATCGGCTGAAACTCAACATTCAGGAGGCTCAGCATGATCACGACGGTTTCTTCGCAGATCGATTCGAAGGTCGCAAAGCGGGCCATGCTCAGCCATCCGTTCTACCAGGCCTGGACCGAGGGCCGGCTGCCGATCGACACGCTTCGCGCCTATTCGCGGCAGTATTTCCATCACGTCGACGCATTCCCAAGAGCGGTGAGCGCCGTGCACAGCGCGTGCCCGGACCGCGAGGGTCGTCGCATGCTCGCCGAGAACCTCGCCGAGGAAGAGGGCATCGAAGCCGGCAAGCAGGATCACGCGAGCCTGTGGCTGATGTTCGCCTGCGGCCTCGGTGAGGACGAGGTTGCGGTTCGTTCGCAGCAGCTCAACGCCGAGACGCTCGGGCTGATCGAGACTTTCCGCAGGCTGTCGCGTCGCTCCTACGCGTCGGGCCTCGGAGCGCTCTACGCCTATGAGAGCCAGTTCCCGGCAGTCGCGAGTGCCAAGATCGAAGGGCTAATCGAACGCTACGACGTGAAGGACGAGGAGACGCTCCGTTTCTTCCGCGTCCACGAAAGCGCCGACGTCGAGCACAGCCGCGTCTGCCGCGAGTTGCTCGACCGCTTGCCGGAGAGCGAGCGCGCGGAAGCAGTCGCTGCTGGCGAAGAACTTGCTGGCGCGCTCTGGAATTTCCTGTCGGGCGTCGAGCGCGAGGCCGAACTCACGCTCCAATGACCATCGATGTCAAGTTAGCTTGACTTCGCGCTGACATAGTGTAAAGCGTCCTTGTCTATTGGATAAGGATGCTTGTCATGCGAACGCAGGCTTGGAAGAATTACAACATTCGGGTGGTCTGGCTGACCGCTTTGTATAGCGTGTTGCTGATCGCGGCGGTTTACGGCTTCAAGCGCCAACTGTTTGGCGGTCTCGCGGCCTACGTCGCGGCTGTCCTTCCGGCCTTGCCGATCATCGGCATCTTCGCCGCCATGGGCCGATACCTGGTCGAAGAACAGGACGAATATATCCGCACCCTGATGGTCCGGCAGTCCCTGTGGGCCAGCGCGTTCACGCTCAGCGTCGCGACGATCTGGGGCTTCCTCGAGAGCTTCGAGTTGGCCGGCCATGTCGACAGCTACATGATCGTCGTCGTCTGGTTCTTCGGCCAAGGCGTCGGAGCGATCGTCAACAAGGTAACTCGCGGCGAAGCGGCGTCCTGCGCGTGAACAACCGGCTGAAAGTGCTCCGCGCCGAGCGGAACTGGAGTCAGAACGACTTGGCTGAACGGCTCGAAGTCTCGCGCCAGAGCGTCAACGCGATCGAGACGGGCAAATACGACCCGTCGCTGCCTCTCGCCTTCCGGATCGCCGAACTGTTCGGGCTCGCGATCGAGGAAGTGTTCGAAAGCCCCAGCCGCCGGGCGTCGGGGGCGATCTAGGCCGGCTCGACCTCGGCCATTGCCTCGCCGAGGACCGCTTCCGCCCGTTGGAAGAGTTCCGGATCTACAGTTGCCCCAGACGCGCCGGCATTGTCGTGCACCTGTTCGGGCCGCGACGCACCGATGATCGCCGAGGCTACATTGTGCTCGCGAAGAATCCAGGCCAGCGCGAATTGTGGAAGAGACAGTCCCGCTTCTTCGGCAATCGGTTTCAGACGCTGAACCGCGCGCAGCAGCTGAGGCTGCATCAGCCGCTTGATGAAGCCGCCCATCTCTTCGCTTGTGGCGCGTGTTCCAGCCGGCGGCGGCTTGTCGGGATCGTATTTGCCAGTGAGCACACCCTGCCCGAGCGGCGACCAGACGATCTGCGAAATGCCATTGTCGGCCGAGATCGGAATGACTTCCTGCTCCGGCTCTCGCCAGACGAGCGAATATTGGGGCTGGCTCGAGACGAACTTGGCAAAGCCGCGCGACTTCGAGAGTTCCAGCGCTTCGCGTATCTTGTCCGCCGGCCATTCGGAAAATCCGATGTAGCGGACCTTCCCGCTTTCGACCGCGCGGGTGAGCGCCTCCATCGTCTCTTCGAGCGGCGTTCCGCTATCGTAGCGGTGGCACTGGTAGAGATCGACGTAATCGGTCTGAAGCCGCTTCAGCGAAGCATCGAGCTGCTTCTCGACCTGCGCTCGCGACAGCCCGAAATCGGTGTCCGACATCGGAAAGTAGAGCTTGGTCGCAAGGACGTAGCTGTCACGCGGCCGAGATTTCAGAGCCTCGCCGAGGAACGTTTCGGCGGCGCCGCGGCCGTAAACGTTAGCGGTGTCGATGAAATTGATCCCGACATCGAACGCCGCGTCGAGGCAGGCGCGCGCCTTGTCGGCTTCGACCCCTACCCCGTAGGTCAGCCAGGAGCCCAGGGAGATTTCGGAAACGGTAAGATCGCTGTCGCCGAGTCTGCGGTATTTCATGGCGGGCTCCTTTTCGTCGGGTGACGCGAGGCGCCTATCTAGGTTCGCGCAACGGATGTCGAAAGGTCTGCTTCGGTCGGACGTCAAACGTGAGGCGCTGATCTAAGACCAGCGCCCACGGCTCACCCATCGAACGATTACGGGAAGAGCAGATCTCCGACGTTGTTTGTCAGCAGCGACCCGCCCTGTCCGTTCGATGCCAGGATGAAGTCCTCAATCCGGTAATCGCCGACCAGCACCAGCTGCACGGAGTGGGTGGCGTCGGTGATCGTTAGCACGCCACTACCATTTCCGTTGTCCGCAAAGCTCATCGAGGTGCCGGCATCAAAGACCACGTCCAGAAGGTCAATTTGATCATTGAAGTCGAGTCCGGAGATGCTTCCGCTGAATCCGTCGGCGTCATCGAAGACAATCAGGCCAGAAGCTCCGGCGTCGAGCGTGACGTCGTTGGACGAACCAGCTCCGAACTCTACGGTCGAAATGCCATTCATCAGCACGTCACCGCTGCCCGTCAGGTTCCCGCCGATCAGGATGCTGCTTCCATCTGCGAGCAGCGTACCGCTGTTCGAGATCGTTCCGACGATCTCGAGCCCGCCGAGGCCGGTCGCTTCGATCGTACCAGTGTTGGTGACGGCATTGACCCCGGTGTCGATGACCAAGGCGTTCCCGCCATCCGCGACGATGGTCCCGCCATTGATCAGCGTCAGCGAACCGCCGCCGAGCTGCCCCGCCCCAGAGATGACGTTGTCGACGTTGGTGAACGTCACGGTCGGGAGCGTTCCGGAAATCACATTGCTTGCGCTGTCCGACAGGACGAGATTGCCGCCGCCCTGAAGCGTGATGCCGTACTGGATCAGCTGCATGACGGTGGTCGCGCCGGCCGATTCGAGGCTGATCGTCCCACTATTGTCGATCGTTCCACTCAACGGCAGCATTGCGCCGTTGCCGATGGTAATCGTTCCGCTGTTCGTCACCGTCGGTGAGACGTCGAACACGAAATTGGAGGCAGTCAACGAGGACAACGACACGCCGTCCAGCAGGATCGATTGGCCGTCTGCCAGCGTGATCAACGCACCTTCAGCCGTATCGGTGATTGAAAGGCCACTGAAATCGCTGACACCATAGCCGATCAGGTCGATCGTATCGGCGGACACGTCGAAGTTATGGACTGTGTCCGCACCAATCGGCTGGGAGAACACGAACATGTCCGCGCCTGCCGAGCCGGTAAGCGTGTCGTCGCCCGACCAGGCGAAGATCGGATTTCCTGCTGCATAAGCCTCGATATTGTCCGACAAGGACATTGTCTCAGTAGAGCCGTCGGAATTGGTCCAGGAGATGCTCACATTGACCAACTCCGCACCAGCGTAGTCGGCCGGCGTAGTCACGGTGAGCGAACTCACGTCGGTGGTCAGGATCGTCCAAGAGCCGTCCGCATTCAGAGTGCCGCCATCCAGCGTCCAGCCCTCGGGCAGATTGCCAATCGTGACTGTTACGAGTGCCCCTTGATCAGTCGGATCCGAAAGCCCGAGATTGATGGGTTCGCCAGCAACACCGGCGGGAAGGTTGGGCGAGTTGAAAGCTGTTCCAGTATTACCCGCCAAGTCCAAATAGCCGGTACCGACATTTATTCCGACTGAGCCGTTATTGGTTCGGGTGAAGGTCGCCGTGTAAGTATCGCCATCGACCTGAATAAGATTGCTCAACGTACCCCGGTTTGGACTCACCGTAAGATCCGACAGATCGAAACCGGAGACCGCTTCGCTGAATTGGAACGTAACGGTCGAAGTCGCGGTATTTCCGCTCAACGACGGGCTGGAAGTGATTGAGACTACCGTCGGCGCCGTCGTATCGACGATGAATGCGGCATTGTCTCCAACAGCGCCAGCGGTGAGAACCGCATTGTTGTTCGACGTGTCGCGAATGGTTCCACCGTTCAAGGTCAGCGCGTTGGCATTGATCGCGATGCCGTTGGTGTCGGTCTGTCCTGCCAGAATCGTGTAGGTGAAAACGAGCGTGTTCGTACCGCTGCCAGAGGCGTAATTCGCCTGAACGGTCGTTCCACCAATGTTCAGTGCCAGTCTTGGTGTACCAGTCACGTTGACCACTTCACTCATAGTCACCGTGACGCTGACCACGTCGCCTGCGTTGACCCGTCCAGCCTGAATGCCGGTTGCGCTCGTGACGACCTCGCTGACTATCGTCGGCGCGGTTGTGTCTGCCGCTATATTGACGACGGCAGTATCCGTTGCACTCGGCGTGTTGCCAGTGTCGGTAACTTCGAACGTAATGGTTCGTTGAGTTGTGGACAGGCTCGTCGTGCCGAAGGTAATCGACTGCAGCGCCGCCTGATAGTTTGCCAGCGTGGCGGTCCCCGTAAGCGTGAGCAATCCTGTGCTACTATTATACGAACCGGAAATACCGTTCTGGTTCGTGAAGTTCAGCGTATCGCCCGCCTGACGGCCGCCCGTAATCTGGATGGTCGCGCCATTCAGTTGAGTGCTGTCCACATCGGAAATCGGAATCGAGGAATCGATTACTATCGCGGGGCCGCTGATCGTGTACGTGTTCGCCCCATTTACATCGATCACCGGCGCATCGTTCACGGCATTGACCGTAATCGCGACGCTGTCGGTATCCGTCAGCGCTCCGCCGCTTCCACTATTGCCGAGATCGCTGGTGACGATCGACAGGCTGTCGCCGCCATTGAAGTTCAGGTTGCCCTGGTATGTCAGGCCCTGAAGTCCGGCGTTAATCGCCGCCTGCGTGCCCTGCACGGTAACCGTCGACGAACCGTTCGCTCCGGCAGTCACCGTCAGCCCCACCAGCGAACCCATCGTCAACGTGCCGCTGGCGACGCTCAGGGTCACCTGGACGTTATTGCTTCCAGCGTCCGCGTCGCTGATCGAGATTGCATTGCCGTTGGCGGTGCTGAAGACCTTAGCTGTGTCTTCATTGACCGATTGCGCCCCCGGCACCGTGTTGACCGGCGCGTCGTTGACTGGCGTGACGGTGAAGTTGAATGGTTGGGCGACCGGCGCCGAAGCATCCTCGTTGCCGTCCTCGACCGACACGTTGAAGCCCGCCGTGATCGTCTCCGACCCATTATGGGTGAAGGTCACCAGGCCGGCGGCCAGCTGCGCCCCCGTAAACGTGCTCTGCGCTACTCCGTTGACGAAAAGGGTGCCGTTGCTGAGCCCGCTGACCGTGAAGGTCACGTCCGCGGCGCTATCGTCCGAATCCGTGAAGTTGAGATCGGCCAGGGTAAGCTGATACGAACCGCCTTCGTTGATCGGGGCGGCAAAGTCGCCCGTCAGCACCGGCGCGTCGTTGGTTCCCTGGATAGTGACCGTGACGTTTTGCGTATCGGTGCCGCCGTTCCCGTCGCTGACGGTCAGCGTGTAGGTCAGCTGCAGCGACTGGCCCGCGGGGAGATAGTTGAACGCCTGCCCGCCGGAGTTGAAGTTCCAAGTCAGATTGTTGGCGTCGCCGGTGTTCGCAGCGAGCCCGCTGTTCGGCGTGACTGACAGCATCGCCAGCAGCTGCGGATTGGTCAGGCTGCCCGCATTGCCGGTTACCGTCGTTAACGCGATCGACGTAGAAATCGTATCGGTCGTATCTGCATCGGTGACCGTCAATGTGCCGCTGGCCGTCAGGCCCGCATTGGTTTCGGGAAGTGTGGCGGATGCGCTGTCTCCGGCTGCAGCTCGGATATCCGGGCCGTCGTTGGTGCCGGTCACCGTCACCGTCGCCGTCGAGGTCGACGTGCCGCCGTTGCCGTCGCTGATCGAGTAGGTGATCACCACCGTCTCGCTCTCGCCGACCGCCAGATAGTTGTAGGCGCTGCCCGGATCGTAGCGGACCTGGCCGCTCTCGATCGTCGCCGCGCCAAGGCCGGTGGTCACCGCCGCCGCGGTCACGACGAGCGTGTCCGACGTGTCCGGATCGGTGTCGTTGGCAAGCACATTGATCAGCACCGAGCTGTCCTCGTCGGTGCTCGCCGTGTCGGCATTCGCCGTCGGGCCGTCGTTGGTGCCGGTCACCGTCACCGTCGCCGTCGAGGTCGACGTGCCGCCGTTGCCGTCGCTGATCGAGTAGGTGATCACCACCGTCTCGCTCTCGCCGACCGCCAGATAGTTGTAGGCGCTGCCCGGATCGTAGCGGACCTGGCCGCTCTCGATCGTCGCCGCGCCAAGGCCGGTGGTCACCGCCGCCGCGGTCACGACGAGCGTGTCCGACGTGTCCGGATCGGTGTCGTTGGCAAGCACATTGATCAGCACCGAGCTGTCCTCGTCGGTGCTCGCCGTGTCGGCATTCGCCGTCGGGCCGTCGTTGGTGCCGGTCACCGTCACCGTCGCCGTCGAGGTCGACGTGCCGCCGTTGCCGTCGCTGATCGAGTAGGTGATCACCACCGTCTCGCTCTCGCCGACCGCCAGATAGTTGTAGGCGCTGCCCGGATCGTAGCGGACCTGGCCGCTCTCGATCGTCGCCGCGCCAAGGCCGGTGGTCACCGCCGCCGCGGTCACGACGAGCGTGTCCGACGTGTCCGGATCGGTGTCGTTGGCAAGCACATTGATCAGCACCGAGCTGTCCTCGTCGGTGCTCGCCGTGTCGGCATTCGCCGTCGGGCCGTCGTTGGTGCCGGTCACCGTCACCGTCGCCGTCGAGGTCGACGTGCCGCCGTTGCCGTCGCTGATCGAGTAGGTGATCACCACCGTCTCGCTCTCGCCGACCGCCAGATAGTTGTAGGCGCTGCCCGGATCGTAGCGGACCTGGCCGCTCTCGATCGTCGCCGCGCCAAGGCCGGTGGTCACCGCCGCCGCGGTCACGACGAGCGTGTCCGACGTGTCCGGATCGGTGTCGTTGGCAAGCACATTGATCAGCACCGAGCTGTCCTCGTCGGTGCTCGCCGTGTCGGCATTCGCCGTCGGGCCGTCGTTGGTGCCGGTCACCGTCACCGTCGCCGTCGAGGTCGACGTGCCGCCGTTGCCGTCGCTGATCGAGTAGGTGATCACCACCGTCTCGCTCTCGCCGACCGCCAGATAGTTGTAGGCGCTGCCCGGATCGTAGCGGACCTGGCCGCTCTCGATCGTCGCCGCGCCAAGGCCGGTGGTCACCGCCGCCGCGGTCACGACGAGCGTGTCCGACGTGTCCGGATCGGTGTCGTTGGCAAGCACATTGATCAGCACCGAGCTGTCCTCGTCGGTGCTCGCCGTGTCGGCATTCGCCGTCGGGCCGTCGTTGGTGCCGGTCACCGTCACCGTCGCCGTCGAGGTCGACGTGCCGCCGTTGCCGTCGCTGATCGAGTAGGTGATCACCACCGTCTCGCTCTCGCCGACCGCCAGATAGTTGTAGGCGCTGCCCGGATCGTAGCGGACCTGGCCGCTCTCGATCGTCGCCGCGCCAAGGCCGGTGGTCACCGCCGCCGCGGTCACGACGAGCGTGTCCGACGTGTCCGGATCGGTGTCGTTGGCAAGCACATTGATCAGCACCGAGCTGTCCTCGTCGGTGCTCGCCGTGTCGGCATTCGCCGTCGGGCCGTCGTTGGTGCCGGTCACCGTCACCGTCGCCGTCGAGGTCGACGTGCCGCCGTTGCCGTCGCTGATCGAGTAGGTGATCACCACCGTCTCGCTCTCGCCGACCGCCAGATAGTTGTAGGCGCTGCCCGGATCGTAGCGGACCTGGCCGCTCTCGATCGTCGCCGCGCCAAGGCCGGTGGTCACCGCCGCCGCGGTCACGACGAGCGTGTCCGACGTGTCCGGATCGGTGTCGTTGGCAAGCACATTGATCAGCACCGAGCTGTCCTCGTCGGTGCTCGCCGTGTCGGCATTCGCCGTCGGGCCGTCGTTGGTGCCGGTGATGGTGATCGTGACAGGCTGCGTGTCGGAACCGCCGTTGCCGTCCGTCCCAATCAGCGTGTAGGTCAGGACCAGCGTCTGGCCGACCGCAAGATAATCAAACGCCTGGCTGCCAGAGTTGAACCACCAGCCCAGGCTCCCCTGCGTGCCATTTGCGGCATTCGCATTGTTGCCGGTAAGGCTCAGCATCCCCAGCAGTTGAGCATTGGTCAGACCGCCGGTGCCTCCCGTACCGCCAACGCTGACCGAACTGACCGAGACATTGACCGAGTCCGCCGTGTCAGGGTCGAACACCGTCAAGGTGCCATTCGCACTTAACCCTGAATTGCTTTCGGCAATCCCTGCCGATGCACTGTCGCTTCCAACCAGCCTGATGTCCGGACCATCATTGGTGCCGGTGATGGTGATCGTGACAGGCTGCGTGTCGGAACCGCCGTTGCCGTCCGTCCCAATCAGCGTGTAGGTCAGGACCAGCGTCTGGCCGACCGCAAGATAATCAAACGCCTGGCTGCCAGAGTTGAACCACCAGCCCAGGCTCCCCTGCGTGCCATTTGCGGCATTCGCATTGTTGCCGGTAAGGCTCAGCATCCCCAGCAGTTGAGCATTGGTCAGACCGCCGGTGCCTCCCGTACCGCCAACGCTGACCGAACTGACCGAGACATTGACCGAGTCCGCCGTGTCAGGGTCGAACACCGTCAAGGTGCCATTCGCACTTAACCCTGAATTGCTTTCGGCAATCCCTGCCGATGCACTGTCGATTCCAACCAGCCTGATGTCCGGACCATCATTCGTACCGGTGATGGTGACCGTGACGGTGGCCCAGCTGAGCGTGCCGTTCGACATGCGGATCGCGTAGGTGAAATGGTCGGAGATCGACTGACCCGCGCCGAGGTAATTGAAGAGCGAGGCGTCGTATTTGATCTTTCCGGAATCGATCCAGATGCGCGCACCGAGGTCACTCAGCTCCGGAACTAGCGCCGCGTCCTGCTTCAGGAGATCATAAGTGCCGTCGCCGCTGGCCGGGACGCCGAATGTGCCGTCCAAGTTGGAGTCGTCGATCGACCAGAGGATCTTCGCGTTACCGCCAAGATCGTTCGCCATGACGTCGAACGTCCAGATATTGTCTTCGTAGACGTTGTAGAGGTCGTCCTTCGCCTGAGGCGTGTTCATGAACGAGCTGGTCGTTCCACCGCTGGTGTTCGTGGCCATAATTCCCCCGCGCGACGCGACCCGCCCCCGCGAGTCGGTTTAACTTTCGTTAACTATGTGGAATTTCTTGATTTGTGCCAATGCCTTAATCTGAATAAATGTCTCAAAATCGGACAATCCGGACTTTTCACACTCGGGGAGCTATGGTTTTCGCTTCCCGCCAGAATCGTGATGGACAACGGCGCGAATGGGCATCCGAGGGACTGAAATGAAGAGCCGCACGATCTTTAGAGTCTCGCACCGTTGGCGCTGCTCGCCTGCGCGGAAAGCGCAACGGCGGCGACCCTCATCGTCACTAAGAGCGCCTATTGCGGCTGCTGCAAGCATTGGGTCGAGCACATGAAGAAGGCCGGCTTCACAGTTCAGGTCCGAGACGTCGAAAACGTGAGTCCGACCGCCCGTAAACTCGGCGTTCCGGACAATCTTCGATCCTGTCACACGAGCACGATCGGCGGCTACGTCATCGAGGGTCATGTGCCCGCGTCCGACGTGAAGCGCCTGCTGACGACCAAGCCGAAGGCTACCGGAGTTGCGGTTCCCGACATGGTTGTCGGATCGCCCGGCATGGAACAGGGTGACCTCAAGGAGCCGTACAAGGTCGTCCTGTTCGACAAGAGTGGAAAGACTCGAGTCTTCGCTTCACACTGACTGAAATGAGCGTTGCATTCTTCGAACAAGATAGGGGCCCGAGCCTCGCCTATCGCAAGCGCGAGGGGCGCGGCCCGACTCTGGTTTTCCTGCCCGGATACGCTTCCGACATGGATGGCTCGAAGGCCGTCGCGCTGGATGCATTCGCGGCCGATCATGGGTTGGCGATGCTGCGCTTCGACTATTCAGGGACCGGCTCGTCAGAGGGCAGATTCGAGGATGGCACGCTGGAGCGTTGGACCGACGAAGCGACCGCGGTGCTTGATCGCCTGACCGATGGGCCGGTCGTGCTTGTCGGGTCGTCGATGGGCGGCTGGATCGCGCTTCATCTGGCATTGCGGCGGCCGGAGCGACTCGCAGCTCTGGTCGGGATCGCGGCCGCGCCGGACTTCACCGAATGGGGCTATACGGATGCCGAAAAGACTACGCTCCGCCGCGAAGGCAGGCTGGAGCAGCCGAACCCGTACGGCGACCAACCGCAGCTGACGACGCTGCGTTTCTGGGAGTCGGGCGAAGCGATGCGCCTGCTCGACTCCGAAATTGCGATCCACTGCCCGGTTCGCCTGGTTCACGGCGACCGGGACGAGGACGTGCCGCTGGACATTGCCTTCCGCCTCACGGATCGGCTGCGTTCAGGCGATGTGCAGGTGACGGTGATCAAGGGCGGCGGGCATCGGCTTTCGGCTCCGCATGAGATTGACGCGATCCGGCGGACCGTCGCCGCCCTTTTGGAGCCTTCCGAATGATCCTTGCCATCGCCGCCGCAATTGCCGCCGTCCAGGCGCCGGCCGCTGCATGTCCAGACGTCGTGACCCCGCAGGCCTTCACCTGCCGGGCGCTGCAGGCGAGCAGTGCCGGCAACTCGGAAGAAGCCGCTCAGGCCTTCGAGCAGGCCGCCAATGCGCAAAGCGAAAACGAGGCGGAGAAAGCCCGCCTCTGGGCTGCTGCCGGCAATATGTGGATCGCCGCCAATCAGCCCGGAAAAGCCGCGATGGCGCTCGACAAAGCGCTTACCGGGGCGGGTCTGCAAGCGGAGCAGCGCGGCGAAGCCTTGCTGGATCGTGCACGCGCCGCCGAAGCGCAGAACGACCTCAAGATGGCCCGCTCGAAAGTTACCGAAGCCGCGCGGACCGTTTCGGAGGACCCGTTCCTCTGGTATTTCTCTGCCGCGCTCGCGATCCGCGAAAACGACGCCGTGACTGCCAAGGAGGCGATCGGAAAGGCGCTGACGCTGGAGCCCAACAATCCGACGATCCTGTTCGAGGCGGGTCACGTCTATCACTTCGCCGGCGACCTCGCGGCCGCACGGGATTACTGGTCGCGGGCCTCCGCCGCCGATCCCAAGGGCAAGTCGGGACAGGCGGCGCGGGAAGCGCTTTCAATGCTCCCCGCGCCGGCCACTGCTACGGCCCGCTAACCGAGGTCGTAGTCGATCGTCGTCACGACGCGAACTTTCTGGAACGGCGAACTGCCGCCCGACGAACCGCAGTCGTCGCAGTCTTCACCGTCGCGAGCGCCGACCGAGAAATAACCCTGGCTGGCGGTCTTCATCTTTCCGACCGAGACCCCGCTGTCGCGCGCGAATTGCTCGGCGCTTCGCCTAGCGTTCTGGTTGGCCTCGGCGATCATCTCCGGCTTCAGCGCGTTGAGCTTGGTGAACGTAAAGCTGACGTTGCTTCCGCTTCCCACGAGCTCGACCCCGTCCCGCAGGAGTTCGGCCTGGCGTGCGTAGGCGCCACGAACCTTCGTAATGTCATTGGTGCGAAGCTGGATCGACCGGCTGACCGTCAACTTTTGCGGGCCGACGGGCTCACCTTCGCGATCGGTCGGCTGCTCACGGTTCAAGGACACGTCGTAATCGGTGATCTCCTGCGGCTTGAATCCGGAGCGCAGGAAGAAGGCACGCACAGCGCGCGCCTGCTGGTCGACAGCTTGCTGGACCGGGGCAAGCTCGGTGCCCTGGTGCGAGAAGTTGACCGACCAGGTCGCAAGGTCGGCAGTCACGTTGCGCTCGGAAACGCCGCGGACGGTAACCGTTCGGTGCTCGGCCAGCTTGTAGCGGCGGAGGCCATCGCCCAGCGCATAACCGCTTGTCGTCAAACCCAAAGCAAAAATCCCCACCGCGCCCAAAAGGACGGCGCGGCTGTCCTGCAGCTTCTGGATCATGGAAAGTTACCCTGCGTTCGTCGTAATGCTGACGATCACCGGACACCATCGCCGGTCAGTATCGTCGACGAACCGTGCAATAATAGCGATGAATTGAGTGAGGCGAAATGAAATTCCTGCACAGCATGATCCGTGTGTCGGATCCCGACGCCACTGTTGCATTTTTTCAACTGCTGGGACTCGAGAAGCGGCGGCAAATGGACAATGAATCCGGGCGCTTCTCGCTGATCTTCCTCGGCGTTCCGGGTGACGAGGGCGGCGAGGTCGAGCTCACGCACAATTGGGATGAAATAGGTTACGGCGGCGGCCGCAACTTCGGCCATCTCGCCTACCAGGTCGACGACATTTACGAGACGTGCAGACGGCTGAGGGAGGCGGGCGTGACCATCAACCGCCCGCCGCGCGACGGGCACATGGCTTTCATCCGCACCCCTGACAACATCTCGATCGAGCTGCTTCAGAAAGGCGGCTCGCTCGCACCGGCCGAACCCTGGGCCTCGATGCCGAACACGGGCGAATGGTGATGAGCCGCCTCAAGGTCAGCGCGGTCCCGGTTCTCAGCGACAATTACGTCTGGCTGATCACCAATCCGGACACGGGCGAGACTGCAGCCGTTGATCCGTCGGTGGGTGACCCGGTCCTCGACGAAGTCGCGACGGAGGGCCTGCGCCTTACCCAAATACTGAACACGCACTGGCACCCGGATCACACCGGCGGCAATCAAGGAATCAAGGCCGCAACCGGCGCGCCGATCACGGCCCCTGCGGAAGCTCAGAAGGTCAGCTCCGTCGATCGGATCGTTTCCGAAGGCGACCGAGTCACTATCGCGGGCGCGGACGCGGTAGTGTGGGATATTCCGGCGCACACCGCCGGACATGTCGCCTATTACTTCGAGGACGAGGGCATGATCTTCGTCGGCGACACGATGTTCGCGATGGGCTGCGGACGGCTGTTCGAAGGCACGGCCGAGCAGATGTATTCCAATATGCAGCGCATTGCCGCTCTGCCCGACGACGTCCGCATCTACTGCGGGCACGAATATACGCTGGCGAACGCCCGTTTCGCCCTGCACGCCGAGCCGGAGAACCAGGACGTAGCCCGCCGGTTGGAGCAAGTCTCCGAGATGCGCGAACGTGGCGAAGTCACCCTGCCGACCACCGTTGCCCAGGAACGGGCAACCAACCCCTTCGTTCGCGCATTGGACGTTGAGGAATTTGCGCGTCTCCGGAGCGAGAAAGACAGCTTCCGTTAAGCTGCACGGGCGCTCTAGGGATGCACAACCTCAAGACAAGGAGTCATGCCATGCGCGCAATTCCGCTCCTTCTCGCCGCCGCCGCTCTGACGGGCTGCGTCACGCAGCCTCCACCCGCGACCCGCAGCGCCGAAGCCCAGGCCGAATTCCAGAAGCTCATCGCCGGTAAGGTCGCCGGAAGGCCGCTCACCTGCTTGCAGAGCTATCGTAGCGGCGAGATGGTCACGATCGACAACAGCACTGTAGCCTTCAAGAATGGCAGCACGGTTTACGTGAACCATCTGATCGGCGAATGCTCCGGCCTGAAATCCGGCTGGTACACGCTCGTGACCCGAAGTTCTGGGCCCGGCATGTGCCGCGGAGATATTGCCGACGTTGCCGACGTCAGGACAGGAATGGTCGTCGGATCCTGCGCGATCGGCGACTTCACGCCCTACACACGGACCTGATTATTTGCCGTAGAGAGCGTCGAGCCTTTCGCCGTATACGCTCTTGATCACGTGACGTCGGATCTTGAGCGAGGGCGTCAGCATTTCATTGTCCGTCGTGAACGGCTCGTCGGCAATAATGAAACGGCGAATGCGCTCGATCACTGAGAGGTCGGCATTCACCTTGTCGACCGCCTTTGACAGCCGCTGCTGAAGATCGGCTTTGTCGGCATATTCGGCCTCGGGAACCAGCAATGCGACGAGGTACGGCTTGCGGTCGCCAAAGACCATCGCCTGCGCGATTTCCGCCTGGAGCGTGAGCATTCCCTCAACGCGCTGGGGCGAGACATTGTCGCCCTTGTCGTTGACGATCAGGTCCTTTTTTCGATCAGTGATGACGATCCGGCCGGATTCGTCGAGATGGCCGACGTCGCCCGTCGCAAGCCAGCCATCGTCGCTGAGCACCCGCGCCGTCTCATCCGGATTGTGCCAGTAGCCGTGCATCACCAGCTCGCCGCGGACCATGATCTCGCCGTCGTCGGCGATCCGCACTTCACAATCTTTTACCGGGGGACCGACGCTGTCCATGCGCAGCCCTGCCGACGGTCGGTTGCAGCTGATCACCGGCCCAGCTTCGGTCTGGCCATAGCCTTGCAGGAACGTCAGACCCAATGATTGGAAAAACAGGCCCACTTCCGGATTGAGCGGAGCGCCACCCGATACCATCGCCTTCATGCGCCCGCCGAATTTTGCGCGTACCTTCTTGCGAAGCGTCAGCGACAATATTCCGTCCATCGGCAGGTCGAGCGGGTTGCGGCGATCCTCGTATTTCCTCGCGCCGATCGAGAGCGCGCGGCGCAGAAGGTATTGCGAAATCCCTCCAGAAGCCTCGATCGTCTTGAGGATTCGCGCCCGCAGCATTTCGAACAGTCGCGGGACGACGACCATGATGGTCGGGCGGACTTCTTCAATGTTCGCAGCCAGTTTCTCGAGACTCTCGGCGTAATAGATTTGCGCGCCGAGCCCGATCGGGAAATGCTGTCCGCCGGTATGCTCGTAGGCATGGCTCGCGGGCAGGAAGGACAGGAAGATCTCATCGTCCCATCCGAAGTCGGTCGAGATGATGTCCGCTGCGCCTGCGCAGTTCGCCAGGATCGATCCGTGGTGCTGCATCACGCCGCGCGGAGCGCCGCCGGTGCCGCTGGTGTAGATGATGCAGGCGAGGTCCTTTCGCCCGACCGATTGCATGCGCTGCTCGAGCGCTTTCAGGTCGGGCTGGCCCCCGACCAGTTCGTCCCAGTGATGGAAGTCAACCGTTCCGGGTGCTTGCCCGGTACGGATATCCTCGATCCCGATGACGTGATGGCATTCCGAGCTGAACAGCACGGCGGGAATCAGATTCCGTGCAAGCTTCTGGCTTGAAACGATCACCGCCTTCGCCCCGGAATTGCCAAGTATGTGCGTGTGATCGCGGGTCGTGTTCGTCGTGTAGGCGGGCACCGTCACCGCGCCGGCGGCCATGATGCCGAGGTCGGCGATCAGCCACTCGGGCCGATTCTCGCTGACCAGCATGACCCGGTCACCGGGCTCGATCCCGATCCGCTTCAGGCTGTCGGCGAAGGCGGCAACCTGCCGCGCTGCCTCGCTCCACGAAATCGGCTCCCAGACCCCGCCGTGCTTGGCCCAGAGGAATGGCGCATCGCCCTTCTCCCGGGATCGCGTCAGGAACATCGTGACGAGGTTCGGGAAATATTCGAGTTGCCGCGCCATGGCTCCCCTTCATGCTGTGCGGAGGGACTTCTTAGCCGAAACGGCCGCAAGCGCCAGCGCGTGGACGGAGCTTCCTGCATCCGCTAGCGCGGCAGCCATGCGTCCGCTTCGCTTGTTGCTCACTCTGCTCGCTTCCGCATGGCTTCCCGCCTGCGCGACGATCCCCGCACCCCAGCCCAAAGTCGAACGGACCGTTGCCGCGGAACCGTTCGTCATCGCGGCCAATCCGCTGGCCGCCCAGGCGGGACTGAACGTCCTGAAGCGGGGCGGCAGCGCCGTCGACGCAGCAATCGCCGTCCAGGCCATGCTGTCGCTGGTCGAGCCGCAAAGCTCAGGTGTCGGCGGCGGCGCCTTCATGACCTATTATGACGGGCGTAGCGGCAAGGTTTCGGTCCTCGACGGCCGAGAGGTCGCGCCCGCGCAGGCCGTTTCGACCATGTTTCTCCGCTCCGACGGCACTCCGCTTTCGTTCGACGAGGCCGTGCTTTCGGGCCGCGCTACCGGCGTTCCGGGTGCAGTCCGGATGCTGGCCGTCGCCCACGGGGAGCGTGGCAAGCTGCCGTGGAGCAGCTTGTTCGGCGATGCGGAGAAGGCCGCGCGCGACGGCTTTATCGTCAGCCCGCGGCTCGCGAGACTTGTTCACGCGGATTATGCCGAGAACCACGCGCCCGACGTCGTCGCCTATTTCTCGCAGGGGCCGGGTGGCCGTCTGGTCGAGGCCGGCGATCGGTTGACGAACGCCGCTTACGCCGACTTCCTGAATCGCCTCGCCAGCCAGGGACCGGCGGCGCTCTATTCGGGATCGACCGCAGCGAGGATCGTCGAGCGGACGCGAGCCGGACCGCTTGGTGGTTCGATGACCATGGCCGATCTTGCGACTTATCGGCCGGTGAAACGCGAGGCACTCTGCCGGCCCTATCGCGTTTACGTCATGTGCGTCCCGCCTCCGCCGTCGAGCGGTGTAGGCCTTATTGAGCTCATGAAAATGCTCGAGCGCACTGACATCGCGCAACGCGGACCGAGCGATCCCCAGTCCTGGTACCTGTTCGCCGAGGCCAGTCGCCTGATGTACGCCGACCGCGACCGCTACGTCGGCGATATCGCCAGCGTGCCAGTCGATGGGCTGCTCGATCCAGCATATGTCGCGTCGCGCGTGCAGCTGATCGGCCCGACCGCCGGCCCTGCTCCAAGCGCTGGCGTTCCTGCGGGCGCAAAGGTCGCCGCGAACGATACCACCTACGAGCCGACAGGCACCTCGCACTTCATCATCCGCGATGGCGACGGCAATGTCGTCTCGATGACGACGACCGTCGAAAGCATCTTCGGGTCGGGCCGGATGGTCGACGGCTTCTTCCTCAACAACCAGATGACCGACTTCGCGTTCAAGCCGGTAGACGACCAGGGTAATCCAGCGGCCAACGCGGTTGCGCCCGGTAAGCGTCCGCGCTCGTCGATGGTTCCGACGATCCTGCTGACGCCTGACGGCAAGTTCGCGGGCGCAATTGGATCGGCCGGCGGCAATTCCATCATTGCTTACGTTGCGAAGTCGCTTGTCGCGTCAGTCGATTGGAACATGACGATGGCCGATGCGCTCGCGGCCCCGAACCTCGTTGCCCGTGGTCCCAACTTCCAGGGAGAGGTGACCAAGTTCTCCCCAGAGATCCTCGAAGGGCTCCGCCAGCGCGGTATCGACTTGAAGCCGGGCCAGGGCGAGGATTCGGGCCTGACCGGCGTGCTCATCCGCAACGGGGAGATCGACGGAGGAGCGGACCCGCGGCGCGAAGGGGTCGTCCTGACTCTGCCGCGCCCTTAGGTTCCGACAGCTTCCGAGATACTCGAGAAGCCTTCGCGCTTCAGCAGGCCCGCCAGGCCGGCAGCGATGACGCGCCCGATTCCCGGCCCTTCGAAGACCATTGCGGAGTAGAGCTGGACGAGGCTCGCGCCCGCCTTGATCCGTTCCCAAGCATCATCGGCGTTCGCTATCCCACCAACCGCGATCAGCGGGATTTCTCCGCCGCTGGCATTGCGGAATGTTCGAAGTGCTTCGGATGCGAGTGACTTGAGCGGCTCGCCCGAAAGACCGCCCGCCTCGGAGGCGTGACGTGACTTGAGCGGCGGCCGCGACACCGTCGTGTTGGACACGATCAGCGCGTCGACATGATGGTCGAGCGCCGCCCGGACGATTCGCTCGTGGTCGCCAGGCTCGAGATCGGGCGCGACCTTGAGGAAGATCGGCTTGTCGGTCCGAACTTCCTCGACTGCCGCGAGGAGTTCCCTGAGCTCGCCCTCTTCCTGCAGTCCGCGAAGCCCGGGGGTGTTCGGCGAGCTGATGTTGATAGTGAGATAGCGCGCGACCGGCGCCATATTGCGCGCTCCGATTGCATAGTCCGCAATGCGGTCCGCGCTGTCCTTGTTGGCGCCGACGTTTACGCCGATCACGCCGTGCAGGTGCGTCGCGTGCCGTAGCCGCTCGTACGCAGCCGCCTGACCGCCATTATTGAAGCCCATCCGGTTGATGACCGCGCGGTCCTCGACGAGCCGAAATAGCCGCGGCCTGGGGTTTCCCTTTTGCGGCTTCGGAGTGACCGTCCCGACCTCGACGAAGCCAAAACCCATTCCGAGCATCTGCTCCGGCACTTCGGCGTCCTTGTCGAAGCCTGCGGCGAGACCGACGGGTGACGGAAATTCGAGTCCTGCGACGGTCGAACGAAGCGAGTCCGGAAACCGGGCCGGATCCAGCTTCGGCATCATTTTCAGGCCAGCAATAGTCAGCCGGTGCGCTCTCTCTGCGTCGAGAGCGAAGGCGAGAGGTCGAACAAGAGAGTAAAGGCGCACGCGAGCCGCTTAATCCCTCTCCGGCGCATCGTCATCAACATCGGTTGAGTTTTCGCCCGCAACGCACTAAATCGGACACAAATAGTCCGATTTGATATGCGCCTGACCCATCTTGCCGATTATGCGGTCGTGATCATGACCGCCGCCGCCCGCCGGGAAGCTGGCGCGCGCCTCAGCGCGAGCGAGCTCGCCCAGGATACGGGCGTCCCCTTGCCGACCACCCAGAAGTTGATGGGCCGACTTGCCGCCGAAGGCCTGCTTACAAGCGTCCGCGGCGCCGCGGGCGGATACGCTCTGGCTCGTCCGGCCGGTGAAATTACGCTCGCCGACATCGTCGAGGCGGTCGAAGGGCCGATCGCGATGACGATCTGCTCGGAAGGCCGCACCGACTGCGCACTCGACGCGCACTGCATGGTCAAGCCGCACATGGGCGTTGTCGGCAATGCAATCCGCGGGGCGCTCGGCGCGGTTAGCCTGACGGAGCTCGCGCAGTGACCGAGCAAACCACCGTCCGCAACCGCGAGGCGCAGGAAGCCGCCGAGAAGCTCGCCACGTACGAGTGGGGCTTCACAAGCGACATCGAGCAGGAATTCGCACCCAAGGGCCTGAGCGAAGAGACGGTCCGCTTCATCTCCGCCAAGAAGGACGAGCCGGAGTGGATGCTCGACTGGCGGCTTAAGGCCTATCGTGCCTGGTTGGAGATGGAAGAGGTCAGCTGGGCCAAGCTCGACATCCCCGAGATCGATTACCAGGACGCTTATTATTACGCTGCGCCCAAGCAAAAGCCGAAGCTCGGCAGTCTCGACGAGGTCGATCCTGAAATCCTACGAGTCTACGAGAAGCTCGGCATTCCGCTGGAAGAGCAGAAAGTGCTCGCCGGCGTCGAAGGTGCGCCGCGCGTGGCGGTCGATGCGGTGTTCGACAGCGTGTCGGTCGCGACCACTTTCCGCGAGGAGTTGAAGAAGGCCGGCGTTATCTTCCTCAGCATCAGCGAGGCGATCCGCGAATATCCGGAACTGGTGAAGCAGTATCTCGGATCGGTCGTTCCGCAGCGCGACAATTACTTCGCCTGTCTCAACAGCGCGGTCTTTTCCGACGGCACTTTCGTCTACATCCCCGAGGGCGTCCGCTGCCCGATGGAGTTGTCGACCTATTTCCGCATCAATGCGGAAAACACGGGCCAGTTCGAGCGCACCCTGATCGTCGCCGAGAAGGGCAGCTACGTTTCCTACCTCGAAGGCTGCACCGCACCGATGCGCGACGAGAACCAGCTGCACGCGGCGGTCGTCGAGATTTTCGCGCACGAGGACGCCGAAGTGAAATACTCGACGGTGCAGAACTGGTATCCTGGCGACGCCGAGGGCAAGGGCGGGATCTTCAACTTCGTCACCAAGCGGGCATTGTGCAGCGGCGCGCGGTCGAAAGTCAGCTGGACGCAGGTCGAGACCGGCTCCGCGATCACCTGGAAATATCCGAGCTGCATCCTGAAGGGCGAGGGCAGCGTAGGCGAATTCTATTCGGTCGCGCTGACCAACAATCGCCAACAGGCCGACACCGGCACGAAGATGGTGCACATCGGCGCCAACACGCGCTCTACCATCGTTTCGAAGGGCATCAGCGCAGGGCGTTCGAACAACACTTATCGCGGTCTGGTGAAGGTCCTACCGAACGCCGAGAACGTGCGCAATTTCACGCAGTGCGATTCACTTCTGCTCGGCGACCAGTGCGGCGCTCACACCGTGCCGTACATCGAGGTGAAGAACCCGACCGCGACCATCGAGCATGAAGCGACGACGTCGAAGATCAGCGAGGACCAGCTGTTCTACGCAATGAGCCGCGGGCTCGACCAGGAGGCTGCAGTCGCACTGATCGTCAACGGCTTCGCCCGCGAGGTGCTGAAGCAGCTGCCGATGGAGTTTGCCGTAGAGGCGCAGAAGCTACTTGGAATTAGTTTGGAAGGTTCAGTCGGATGATGCCGTTGTTGTTTCTTGTTGCGGCGTCTGCCGATCTGGATTCGCTGAACCGCGCAGTCGCTCAATGCGATCGCGGGGCGGCCAATCCGGCTTTCTCGGGGGAAGCCGCGCAGCGCAGCGCGTTCCTGCTGGACACGTTCCGCGAGCAGGAGTCGATTGTCGCCGCGCGTCTCGAAGTTTCGCAGCGCCGCGCGACGCTTCGCGAGGCGGGCCCGATCAAGGCCGCTGACGAAAAGAAACTGTCGTTGGAAGATGCCGCAATCGAGGACCGCCAGCGAGCGCTCAACGACCGCCGGATGCTCGAAGGAATTCGCCAGGACGCGATGGATTCGATGCGTCGCTACTTCCTCCTCAATTGCCCGGCCGGGAGGCTCGACAAATAAGATGCTCGACATCCGGA
This sequence comes from Sphingomonas sediminicola, assembly GCF_049991885.1. NCBI lineage: Bacteria > Pseudomonadati > Pseudomonadota > Alphaproteobacteria > Sphingomonadales > Sphingomonadaceae > Sphingomonas > Sphingomonas sediminicola. Next base: position 2,586,592 of record NZ_CP178916.1, on the reverse strand, counting down.
ACCTCCATGCGACGGTCGCCGACAAGCCGATCCTGAAGGGCATTTCGCTCAGCGTGCCCGCGGGAGAAGTACACGCGATCATGGGGCCGAACGGATCGGGCAAATCGACGCTCGGCTACGTGCTTTCGGGGCGCCCAGGGTACGAGGTGACCGAAGGTTCGGCGACATTCGACGGCAAGGATTTGCTTGCGCTGGAGCCGCACGAGCGCGCAGCCGCGGGCCTGTTCCTGGGCTTCCAATATCCGGTCGAAATCCCGGGCGTCTCATCGCTGCAATTCCTTCGCGAGAGCCTCAATTCGCAGCGCCGTTCGCGCGGCGAGCCTGAACTTTCCGGCGGCGAGTTCATCAAGCTCGCGCGCGAACAGGCAGCGCTGCTCGGCATGGATGTCGACATGCTGAAGCGCCCGGTGAACGTCGGCTTTTCGGGCGGCGAGAAGAAGCGCGCCGAGATGGTCCAGATGGGCATCATGAATCCGAAGTTCGCGATCCTCGATGAAACCGACAGCGGCCTCGACATCGATGCTCTTCGTGCGGTCGGCGCGGGCATCAATCGCATCATGCGCGCGCCCGACAAAGGCGTGCTCCTGATCACGCACTACCAGCGGCTGCTCGACTATGTAACGCCGGACAAGGTGCACGTGCTGAACGCCGGGCGCATCGTCCGCTCCGGCGGTCCCGAGCTTGCGCACGAACTCGAGCGCGAAGGCTACGCGGAGGCGGCTGCGTGAGCACTTTCGCGATCATCCTAGGCTGTATCGTCTTCATGATCGTTGTCGCGTCGGTACGCGGCGATCCCGGCCGCGCAATCGCCGACACGACCCTTCTCGTCATCCTCGCCGGCATCGTCGCCGCGCTCGACTTCATCGTCAGCCGCTTCATGGATACCGGCTACGCAGCAAGCCTCGTCATCATCCTGGTCGCCGGGGGCCTCGCACTCGATTCGCTCTACGGGCTGATGGCTCCTGAACGGCAGAAGCGCCGCGACAAGAAGCTGCGCCGGCTGATGAAGAGACGCGCATGACCGCCCCCTTCCCCACCCGCAAACAGGAGGAATGGCGTTACGCCGACCTCGACGCGCTGAAGCCGGTTTGGGAACAGTTCGCAGAGCCGCTGACGCTGACAATCGGCGCGGGCGATTCCTTCGAAGACGTGTGGGTGCCGACCGGCGATGACGTGCAAGTGAAGCGCATGTCGATTGCGCTCGGTGCGGGCGCGAAGGCGCGATTGTTCGTGCTGAACACCGCATCGGTCTACGGCCGCATTGAGCTCCAGGTGAGCCTCGAAGCTGACGCCAATTTCGAGTTGTTCGCTGCGAATATCGGCGATGGTCAATCGACCAACGAAATCGTCACCAACGTGAGGCACATCGGCGAGCGCGGACGCTCGCGGCAGGTCGTTCGCTCGGTGCTCGGCGGCAAGGCCGTCGGTTCCTATCTCGGCAAGGTCGAGGTCGCACGCGGCGCGCAGCAAACCGACGGCGAACAATCGGTGAAAGCCATGCTGCTTAATCGCGGCGCAACAGCGAACTGTAAGCCCGAGCTGGAGATCTTCGCTGACGACGTGAAATGCGCTCACGGCGCGAGCGTCGGCGAGCTCGACGAGACTCAGATGTTCTACGCACAATCGCGCGGGCTCGACCCGGCAAGCGCGCGCGCGTTGCTGCTCGAAGGCTTCGTCATGGGACTTTGGGACAACGTCGCGGATGAGGCGCAACGCGAGGCGATCTGCGCCGCCGCGCGCGGTGCGTTGCGGAGGGTGGCATGAACGTCGCAACGCGCATCAACAGCGCGCTCGACGTTCGCTCCCAATTCCCGGCGATCGAGAATTGGCACTATCTCGACAGTGCGGCGACCGCGCAAAAACCGCAGGTCGTGATCGACGCAATCACCACCGCTTACGCCCGCGATTATGCGACAGTGCACCGCGGCGTTTACGAGCGCTCGGCGGCGATGACGGCGAGTTACGAAGCCGCACGCGCTGCCGCGTCAGGATTGATTGGCGGGCAACCGAACGAGGTCGTCTTCACGCGCGGCGCGACCGAAGCGATCAACTTGGTCGCGCGCTCGCTTCCAAAGGAAGGCCGCAACCGCGTGCTGCTGTCGCAGCTCGAGCATCATAGCAACATCGTTCCCTGGCAGCTCGCGGGTTACGAAGTCGACGCGGTTCCGCTGACCGTCGATGGACGCATCAATCTCGATGCCGCCGAAGCGATGATCTCCGAGGAGCATCGCGTCGTCGCTTTCGCGCACGTGTCGAACGTGCTCGGCTCGATTCTCGACACGAAGAGGGCGGCCGAGATTGCGCATTCGAAGGGCGCGCTTCTGCTGCTCGACGGCTGCCAGGCTGTTCCGCGAATTCCTGTCGACGTCGCGTCAATCGGTTGCGACTTCTACGCTTACTCTGGGCACAAGCTTTACGGCCCTACGGGCATCGGCTGTCTTTGGGGTCGATACGACCTGCTCAACGCCCTTCCTCCGTGGCAGGGTGGAGGGTCGATGATCGACCGAGTAACGTTCGCGAAGACCACATATCTCGACGCACCGATGCGCTTCGAGGCCGGCACGCCGCACATCGTCGGGGCGGTCGGATTGAACGCAGCGGTCAATTGGGTCGAAGGCCTGACTCTGGACGCAGTCCACGCGCATGAATGCGCGCTCGTCGCGGAATGCCGCGCGGCATTGTCGGGCGTCGGCGGCGTGACGCTTTACGGACCCGAGGACAGTGCAGGAATCGTCAGCTTCAACGTCGACGGGGTGCATCCGCACGACACCGCCACCATATTGGATGACGTGGGCGTCGCGGTCCGCGCCGGCCATCATTGCGCGCAGCCTCTGATGGACGTTCTCGGCGTTCCGGCGACGGCGCGGGCGAGCTTCGCGGCGCATAGCGACAGCTCGGACATCGAGGCTTTGGTGCGCGGGATAGAACAGGTGAAGCGGATCTTCGGATGAACAAGGAGCGGAAGATCGAAACGGAAGAAGTGGAAGCGGTAAGCCCACCGCCGCGCGCTCGAGTCACGCCCGATTTCGAGCGGAAGCGCGACTATCTGACCGGCTTCCTCTCGGGCGAGACCAAGCCGGCGGACGAAGCATCCGCTAACGAAGATCTGAAGAACAACGTCATCGACGCGCTGAAGTCGATCTACGACCCGGAAATTCCGGTCGACATCTACGAGCTCGGCCTGATCTACGACGTTGCGATAAGCGAGGATGGTGACGCGGTGGTGACGATGACGCTGACGACGCCGCACTGCCCGGTCGCGGAATCCCTTCCGAACGAAGTCGAGCTTCGAGTCCTCTCGGTCCCTGGAATCCGCGATGCCGAGGTGAAGCTGGTCTGGGACCCGCCGTGGGACCCGTCCAAGATGAGCGACGAGGCCCGGCTCGAACTGGGAATGCTATGAGCGGTATTTGTAATGAATAGGGAAACGAAAGTCCGGGCACCGCGTCCGGCCGCGATCATCCTGACCTCCGCGGCGGAAGCGCGCATTGCGGAATTGATGGGCCGCGCTCCCGAAGGCGCGATCGGTGTGAAGCTATCAACGCCGCGCCGCGGCTGCTCGGGCCTCGCTTACTCGGTCGATTATATCACCGAGGCGAACCCGATGGATGAAAAGATCGAGACTGCGGGCGGCACCTTCTTCGTAGACGGCGGATCGATCCTCTACCTGATCGGCTCGATCATGGACTGGCGCGAAGACGATTTCGCCGCCGGCTTCGTGTTCGAGAACCCGAATGCGAAGGGCGCCTGCGGCTGCGGCGAGAGCTTCACCGTCTGATAGGTAAGCCGTCGATTTTCTGATAAAGGGGCGCTTCGCAGCCGAAGGGGAATCGGCATGTCACGCTCAGCTTCGCTACTGTTTTCGACGATCGCCTATGCGATCTTTTTCGCGACCTTCCTCTACCTGATCGCCTTCGTCGGCAATTTGCCGCTTGCGGCTCTTACTGTCGATCGTGGGCCGGAGGCACCAGTCGCCGTCGCCGTCATTATCGATCTCGCCCTGCTCGCCCTTTTCGGAATTCAGCACAGCGTGATGGCTCGACAAGGGTTCAAGCGGGCATGGACCCGCATCGTGCCGCACTACCTCGAACGCAGTATCTATGTGCTCGGAGCCAGCGCTGTGCTGATCGTAATGTTCCTGCTCTGGCGCCCAATCCCACAGGTGATCTGGGACGCTAGCGGAACGGGGCTCGAATTTCCGCTCTGGCTGCTGTTCGGGTCCGGCTGGCTCGTCGTCCTCCTGAGCACGTTCATGATCAACCACTTCGAATTGTTCGGACTTCAGCAGGCCTGGTTCCACATGCGCAGTCGCGAGGCCCAGGCCCCCGAACTCCGTCAGCCCTTCTTCTACCGGTGGGTGGCGCACCCGCTCTACGCGGGCTTTTTCATCTCCTTCTGGGCCATTCCGAAGATGACCGCCGGTCACCTGCTCTTCGCACTCGGAATGTCCGTCTATATCCTGATCGCCATCCGCTACGAGGAGCGCGATCTGAGGGGTCTGTTCGGCCGCGACTATGAGGAATACCGCGCGACTGTCGGCATGCTGACCCCGAAATTCTGGAAGCGCGCAGCCTAGACCGTCAGGGCAAGGTTTGCCGGGAAGGAGAAAGGGGCTAGGCGCTCGGCATGGCCGCCAGCGTCGCCCCCGAATTCAGCCACGTCCGCGACTGGATCTTCGACCTCGACAATTGCCTGTACCCGGCCTCGAGCGGTCTGTTCGCGCTGATCGACGAGCGCATGAACGCCTATATCCGGCGTCTTCTGAACTGCGACGCCGACGAGGCGCACCGCGTCCAAAAGCATCATTTCCACACGCATGGGACGACGCTCGCGGGGCTGATGCGCGCGCACGAAATAGACCCGCACGAATTCCTCGAAGACGTTCACGCAATCCCGCTCGACCGCATCCAGCGCAACGATGCACTCGCGGCGTCATTGCAGCGCCTTCCCGGCAGACGATTCATCTTCACAAATGGCGATGCGCCTTATGCGCGCCGGGTGCTTGAGGCGATTGGGGTGGGCGACCGCTTCAACGATCTGCACGACATCCACGCCAGCAGCTATCGCCCGAAGCCCGACCCGCATGGCTATGAGCTACTCTGCGAGCGCTTCGGCATCGATCCCGCCCGGGCGCTTCTGGTCGACGACATCGCCCAGAACCTCAGGCCCGCGAAGACGCTCGGAATGACGACCGTCTGGGTGGACAATGGATCGGAGCGCGGGAACCACGGCGCCGAGGACAGCTACATCGACCATCGCATCGCCGATGTGGGCGAATGGCTCGAGACGATACTGGAGGATGAGGAATGACCGGCAGCCTGAGCCAAGTGATCGACGCGGCATGGGAGGATCGGAGCGCGATCGGGCCCGACACGAAGGGCGATGTCCGCCAGGCGGTCGACAAGGCCATCGCCGCTCTCGACAGCGGGGAAGCGCGCATCGCCGAAAAGGCCGGTGGGGAATGGGTTGTCAACCAATGGCTCAAGAAGGCGGTCCTGCTCTCGTTCCGGCTCAATCCGATGGAATTGATCGCCGGCGGCCCCGGCGGCGCGAACTGGTGGGACAAGGTGCCCTCCAAATTTGCGGCGCTCGGCGAGAAGGAATTCGAAGCCGCGGGCTATCGCGCGGTTCCCGGCGCCATCGTTCGCCGCGGCGCCTACATCGCTCCTGGGGCTGTCCTGATGCCGAGCTTCGTCAACATCGGTGCCCGGGTCGGCGAAGGCACAATGGTGGATACCTGGGCGACGGTCGGCAGCTGCGCCCAGATCGGCAGGAACGTGCACATTTCGGGCGGCGCCGGGATCGGCGGAGTGCTTGAGCCGCTTCAGGCCGGACCCGTGATCATCGAGGATGATTGCTTCATCGGTGCACGCTCGGAAGTCGCCGAAGGCGTGATCGTCGAGCAGGGCGCGGTCGTGTCGATGGGTGTTTTCCTCGGCGCCTCGACCAAGATCGTCGATCGTGCCTCGGGCGAAGTCCATTACGGCCGCGTTCCGGCCTATTCGGTGGTCGTTCCAGGCGCATTGCCGGGCAAGGATGGCGGCCCTTCACTGGCCTGCGCGGTCATTGTGAAGCGCGTCGACGAGCGGACGCGGTCGAAGACCAGCATCAACGAACTGCTGCGCGACTAGATAAGCTGACCTTATGAGCGGAAACCGCCCTTTTGTTGGCGGCGCTGGAGCTCGTCAGTCAGAATTCCTGGATGACGAAGCTCAGCCAGGATTGCTTTGACAGCAAGCTGCGGGAAGCGGCCGCGCCGGTCGGACCGCATACGCATGCGATGATCCGCAGCGTCATGAACCGCTCCGATTGGCTGACGCTCATCGGGCTCGCCGTGATCTGGGGCAGCGCTTTCTTCTGCATTCACGTCGCCGTGCATTCTGTGCCGCCGCTCACCTACGTCTGGCTGCGGGTGACGATCGCGGCCGCGGCTCTCTGGGCCTACCTCGCCTGGCGAAAGGAACCCGCAGGCCTGCCGAAGTCCGTTTGGGGCTCGATGTTCGTCCTCGCGCTGCTCAACAACGTCATTCCCTTCATCCTGTTCGGATGGGGACAGACCCATATCGCCAGCGGACTGGCGTCGATCCTCAATGCTACCACGCCGATCTGGGGCGTGATCGTCGCGCACGTCTTCACCCACGACGAGCGCATGACCCCGCGCAAGATCGCCGGAGTTCTGCTCGGATTCGGCGGCGTCGCTCTGATGATCGGCCCCGACTTGCTCGGCTCGATCGGAAACAATGTGCTCGCGCAGCTCGCCTGCGTCACCGCCGCTCTTCTCTACGCTTTGGCGGGAGTCTGGGCGCGCCGGTTCAAGCGGCTTGGAGTTTCGCCGATGTCGGTCACCACCGGTCAGTTGACCGCGAGTGCGCTCGTCATGCTTCCTGTCGCGCTGGTGTTCGATCGCCCATGGGAGCAGGCCGTTCCCCCGCTCGGCGCACTCGGCGCCATCCTCGTGCTCGCGGTCGTTTGCAGCGCCTACGCCTACATCCTCTATTTCCGGCTGATCGATTCAGCGGGTGCGACCAACGCATTGCTCGTCACCCTGCTGGTACCGCCGGTAGCAATCCTGATGGGCGCGCTCATGCTTGGTGAAATCATCGAAGCCCGCGATGTCGCCGGTCTCGGCCTTATCGCCCTTGGCCTCGCAGCGATCGACGGACGATTGCTCAGCCTCTTCCAGCGGCGGGCAGTTCAGCCAGCAGCTTCCTAGCTTCCTCGCCCGACCAGTCGAGGTCGCCCACATAGCGCCAAACCTCCCGGCCCTGTGCATCGTAAAGGATCGTCGTCGGCAGGATTTGGGCACCCGACGCCGACGACAAGGCCATCCGTGGATCGTGCCAGACTTCAAGGTCGGTCAGCCTGTTCTTCTCGAGGAAGGCATCGACAGAGCCCCGCGGCGCCACGTCCTGCGAAACGGCGATGACGCGAATCCCTCCCTTCTGCTTGGCGACCGCCTGAAGCGTCGGCAGCTCCTTTACACAGGGGGCGCACCAGGTCGCCCAAATGTTGACGAGGACGGGCTGGCCTTTCGCATCCGCGAGAGTTGCCGGCTCATCTTCCGCGTCGCGAAGCTCGACATCGGGCGCGGGCTTGCCCGCCTGGTCGCGATGAATGCCGCGCGGATCTGAAGCGCTCGTCTCTTTGTTCGTCGGAGCCTCCTGCTTCTGGCAGGCAGCGACAGAGAGGCCGAGGGCGAGAAGGAGCGCAGCAGTTCTGAAGATGGACATGAGAGGCCGATAGGAAAGCCGCCCCGTGGCTGCAAGGCGCTGGAGCGGCTGGCGAAAGACTTCGCGAGACGCTACGCCACTCCCGATGTTCCGCCGCGCAGCCGTCGTAATCCTGATCGCCGCACTTTGCGGCTGCGGCCGTATGGCGCCGCTCACACCAGCGCAGGGCGAACCGCTGCCGGTCAAGCCGCTGATGGCCCAGACGACACCGACCGCGGAAGACCTGCTGACCCCGCCGACCTATGCCGACCCGCAGCGCGTGGACGAATTGATCAAGCGCTCGCAGCCGCGCTCGGTCGATCGTTTCGACCTGCCGCCCGCCGGTGGCGGAGCAGCGCCTCCGCCTCCGGCCGGGACAGGGCAGGAAAGCCCGACCAACGAAGTAGGACCCGCGACCCCCGAATGACAAGAAAGCTTCGCAAGGCCGTGTTTCCAGTGGCCGGCCTCGGCACGCGCCTGCTTCCCGCAACCAAGGCCATTCCGAAGGAGTTGCTGACGGTCGTCGACCGGCCGCTCATCCAGTATGCGGTCGACGAGGCTCGCGAGGCGGGCATCGAGCAGATGATCTTCGTCACCGGCCGCGGGAAATCGTCGCTCGTCGATTATTTCGACATGGCTTTCGAGCTCGAAACGACGATGCGCGAGAAGGGCAAGACGCTCGAGGCGCTCGAGCCGTCGCGCGCCCGCTTCGGCGAGCTGGTTTCGGTCCGCCAGCAGCAGCCTCTCGGCCTGGGTCACGCAGTGTGGTGCGCGCGCGAAGTGGTCGGCGACGAGCCGTTCGCGGTCCTTCTCCCCGACGACCTGATGTCCGGCACGCCGGGTGCCCTCAAGCAGATGGTCGAAGCCTGGGAGAAGGTCGGCGGCAATATGTTGGCCATCGAGGTAGTGCCGCACGAGAAGACCGGCAGCTATGGGGTCATCACTCCGGGCAGGCAGGACGGCGCGGTTACCGAAGTCCTCGGCCTCGTCGAAAAGCCGAAGCCGGAAGAAGCGCCTTCGAATCTTGCGGTAATCGGCCGCTACATCCTTCAGCCCGACGTCATGCGGGTGCTCGGCAAGGGCGAAACCGGCGCAGGTGGAGAAATCCAGCTGACGGACGCCATGGCCCAGCTGATCGGCAAGCAGCCGTTTCACGCGATCAAGGTCGACGCTGTCCGGCACGACTGCGGCGACAAGGCCGGCTACGTTATCGCCAATCTCGCGCTCGCTCTTGAGCGCGAAGACGTCGGCCCCAAGGTCCGGGAGTTTCTCGCCGGGCTCTAGGCCTCGGTGGAGCGAATCTTTTCCTGGAGACGGCGCAACTCGGCCTCGCTCGCGAGCCAGCGATCGCGCATCTCGCCCAACTCGATTGCGCGCCCGACCACTCGAGCGTCGAGGGCAGCAACGTCGTTGCGGAGCTTGGCCAGCTGTTTGGACCGCTCGATCTCTCGACCGATCCGGGCAATGAGCACCTCGAAATGGAACGGCTTCGCGATGACCGTGTCCGCGCCGCTCCTGTAAGCCTGCACGGCGCCGTCCGTGTCGGACCTGCCGGTGACAAGGAAGACCGGAAGCTCGCGGTGCACGGGGTCCTCACGCACCATGCTGACCAGCTCAACGCCGCTGGTTCCCGGCATCCGAAGCTCCGACAGGATCAGGCTGACCGAAAGCCGATGCAGCTCCGCCATTGCAGAGGCCGCGGTGTCCGCCGTAGCCACCCGATATCCGCCCTCCGAGATGCGACGGGCCAGGACTCCCAGATAAGCGCGGTTCGGCTGCACGATGAGGACGCGCGGAGCCTCGGCTCCCGCTTCGTGAACCTCATTCTGCCACGGTGCGACATCCATTGGCCCGAGGCTACGGGGGAATGGTTAATGCCGCGATAAGCGCGATCAGGGCTCCAGCTCGATGTCCCAGTAGAGGTAATCGCGCCAGCTCTGGTGCAAATAGTTGGGCGGGAAGCTGCGCCCGTGATCCTGCAACTGCCAGCTGGTCGGGCGGATCGGCTCAAGCTCTATATGCATGCCGGCCTGGCGCGGCGTGCGTCCGCCTTTCCTGAGGTTGCAGGGTGCACAGGCCGTCGCGACATTTTCCCACGTCGTGCGGCCGCCCTGGGCGCGTGGGAGCACGTGGTCGAAGGTCAGTTCCTTGCGCGAACCGCAATAGACGCAGCTGAACTTGTCGCGGAGGAACAGGTTGAACCTTGTGAACGCCGGATATTCGCTGGGCTTCACGAACTGGCGAAGCGCAATCACCGACGGAAGCTTCAGCGCCATGCTCGGGCTGTGCACTTCGCGGTCGTAGTGCGCGACGACATCGACGCGCTCCAGGAACATGGCCTTGATCGCGGTCTGCCAAGGCCAGAGGCTGAGCGGATAATAAGAGAGCGGCGTGTAGTCGGCGTTCAGGACGAGCGCCGGGCAGCTTTCGGGATGGCGAATGAGGTCGGGGTGATACATGACGCGGGCAATGGCCTTTCCTGTCCGCCCGCTACGAACAAGTCTCCGGCCCTGTCGCACTCAAGGAGGAGATGGGTCGCGTCGGGCCCGTCTTCCCTTGTTGCCCACCGGATGCCAACCCGATGTGACGGCATGAAGAATCGAAGATTGCGGATTCGCCGTCAAGAGTCCTTTGAGTCACAGTCGAAATGATTGTGACGCGTTTCGCACCCTCGCCGACGGGCCGGCTTCATCTCGGTCATGCGTTCAGCGCGGTTTCGGGTCACGCACGGGCCCTCGAAAGTGGCGGTCGCTTTCTTCTTCGGATCGACGATCTCGACCAGGGACGCAGCCGACCGGAGTTCGTCGACGGCATTTACGAGGACATGGAATGGCTCGGACTCCACTGGGATGAGCCGGTCCTCGTGCAATCGCAGCGGACCGACGACTACGGGGCGGCGCTTGACCGGCTGCGTGAGCGTGGGCTCGTCTATGCCTGCTTTTGCACCAGGGCCGACATTGCACAGTCGATGGCGGCTCCGCACGGCGACGCAGCCGCATCCTATCCCGGGACTTGTCGGCCCTTGCATGACAACCCGGAGCGGCGAGCAAAGACGCCGCACAGCTGGCGGCTAGATTCCGCCAAGGCGCTCGAAATCGCCGGCCTACCGTCGTGGACGGAGACCGACGGAGGCCGCTTCGATGCAGACGCGTCGCAGATTGGCGACGTCATCCTAGCGAGGAAGGATGCGCCCGCGAGCTATCACCTATCCTGCGTCGTCGATGACGCGGCAAGCGGAGTGACCATGGTCGTGCGCGGAGCGGATCTCCGCCCATCGACGCCGACCCAGCGACTGCTGCAGGTGCTGCTCGACCTGCCGGAACCCACCTATCGGCACCATCCTTTGGTCACGCACAAAGACGGACGGCGGCTCGCCAAGCGCGACCTTGCGCCGACGCTCGCTGCCATGCGCGAGGGCGGCGTCGACGGAATTCGGCTCGCCCGAGACCTGCTGGCCGAAAAGCTCCCCCTTGGTTTCGCATTTCGCGACGAGTAGAGCCGGGCCATGAACGCGATCCTCATCATCCTGCTCATCCTCGCCATGGGTGCTACCGCCTACGTCCTCGTTCGCGGGGTCATAGCCATGGCTTCGGGCAAGGACATCAGCGGCGAGCGGCAGCAGGATTACATGCGCAAGCGCGTGCTGTTCCAGGCCGTCGCGATCATCATCGTCATCCTGCTTCTGGTCGTGGCAGGCGGATCGCGGGGCTGACGGCCAAGACCTGATGGTCCGCCTCAACAAAATTTATACCAAGACGGGGGACGCCGGAACGGCGGGGCTGGTCAACGGCTCGCGGGTCAGCAAATCGAGCCTCCGGATGATCGCCATCGGTGAAGTGGACGAGGCTAATGCCGCCATCGGCATGGCCATCTCGGCGATGGATGGGGGCGAGGTCCGTGCGCACCTGCTCCGCATCCAGAATGATATGTTCGATGTCGGCGCAGACGTCGCAACGCCGGGCGAAGTCGACGGCGCGCTGCGCACCGTCCCCGTACAGGTCGAGCGGCTGGAGCAGGAAATCGATGGGATGAACGCGGACCTCGCGCCGCTCACCAGCTTCATCCTTCCGAGCGGCTCGGTGGCCGTTTCCGCGCTGCATTTTGCCCGCGCAGTCGTCCGCCGCGCCGAGCGGGCAGCCGTCGCGCTGAACGAGGTCGAGCCGCTTAATCCGCACCTCCTCGCCTACCTCAATCGCCTGTCCGACCATTTGTTCGTCGGCGCGCGTAAAGTCGCCGCTGGTTCTGGCGGCGATGTCCTCTGGAAGCCGGGCGGAACCCGGGACGAATAGCCGCTCCGGCGGAACATTTGGAGAACTTCGGCTTTTATCTGCCGCTGTTTCGTGGCAGGGGCTCAACGATGGCCAGGGAGGATTCGGCTCGAACCCCCAAAGCGCTCCGCGAGCGATTGGTTGCCACGCGCAAGCTGACGCTCGATCTGGCTGCGCCTCTTTCGGACGCGGATGCGACGATCCAGCCGTTTCCGGACGCCTCGCCGGCCAAGTGGCACCTAGCCCACACGACCTGGTTCTTCGAGACGTTCGTGCTGCGCGACCATGTCGCCGATTACAGGCCGTTCGACGAGCGCTTCGCTTACCTGTTCAACAGCTACTACGAGACGGAGGGCGACCGTCACGCACGGCCCAAGCGCGGTATGCTCAGCCGCCCCTCGCTCGACGAAGTTCGCGACTGGCGCGCCCAGGTCGATGCGGCACTCGATCGCGAGTTGCCGAACTTCTCGCCGAACGTCCTCGACCTCATCGAACTGGGCATCAATCACGAGCAGCAGCACCAGGAGCTTTTCCTTACCGACCTGCTGGCGACCTTCGCCGAAAATCCGATGGAGCCGGCTTATGCCGAGCTCGGCCCGCCCGCCTGCTTCGCGACCGAGCCGATGACATTTCATCCGGGTCGAGCCGGGATCGTCGAAATCGGAGCGAGCGAAGATGGCTTTGCCTTCGACTGCGAGCGGCCGCGCCACCGCGTCGTCCTGCACCCCCACGCGATAGCGAGCCGCAAGGTGACGAGCGGCGAATGGACCGACTTCATTGCCGACGGCGGCTACTCCACTCCGACGCTCTGGCTCAGCGAGGGCTGGGACTGGGTGCAGCGCGAAAAGATCGATGCGCCTCTCTACTGGCACGGCGACGGCACGCAGTTCACGCTCGCGGGCCGCCGCGAGATCGACCGCGCCGCACCCGTTGCGCACATCAGCTATTACGAGGCCGACGCTTTCGCCCGCTGGGCCGGCGCGCGCCTTCCGACTGAAGCCGAATGGGAGGACTTCGCGGGAAGTGCCGATCCTTTCCTCGGCAACCAGCTTGACACAGCCGAGGCTGTCCTTCCGAAACCCGGAGGAGGAATCTTCGGCGATGTGTGGGAGTGGACCGGAAGTGCCTACCTCTCCTACCCAGGCTTCGTTCCGGCCGAGGGCGCGGTCGGCGAGTATAACGGCAAGTTCATGTGCGGACAGTTCGTGCTGAAGGGGGCCAGCTGCGCAACGCCGCGCGGGCACAGCCGCGCCTCCTATCGCAATTTCTTTCCTCCGGCCTCGCGCTGGCAATTCACGGGGCTGAGGCTTGCTCGAGACAGCTGAACGGGTCGATCCCGCCTTCCGAGAAGACGTGCTGGCAGGCTTGTCGGCCTATATTCCCGCAGTGCCCGCGCGCTGGCTCTACGACCGCCGTGGATCGGAGCTGTTCGACGAGATCACCCGTCTCCCTGCTTATTATCCAACGCAGACGGAGACGGCGCTTCTCAAGGAGATTCTTCCGGACATCGCGAAGTGCGTCCACGCCGGGGCTGCCGTAGTCGAGTTCGGCGCCGGCTCGGCGACAAAAACGCCATTGCTTCTCGAAGCGATCAACCCGGCGGCCTACGTGCCAGTCGACATCTCCGGCGACTATCTTCGCGAGAGTGCTGCCGAGATCGCCGACCTATTCCCGTCCATCTCAGTCGAGCCGGTCGTCGCCGACTTCGCGCGACCTTTCGACCTGCCCGACAGTATCGCGGCTCTGCCAAAGCTCGGCTTCTTTCCGGGTTCGACCATCGGCAATTTCGTGCCGCGGACCGGGACCGACCTCCTACGCAGCTTCCGCGACCTGCTCGGCGTCGGCGCGCAGCTGCTGATCGGCATGGACAAGGTGAAGCCGATCGAGCGCCTGATCGCGGCCTACGACGATCCCACGGGGGTCACCGCCGCCTTCAATCTCAACCTCCTCGAGCGGATCAACCGTGAGCTGGACGGCGACATCCCGATCGACGCCTTCCGTCACGAGGCACGCTGGAACGACATTTTGTCGCGGATCGAGATGCATCTCGTCGCGAGGCGGGACGTGACGTTCACGATCTCAGGCAAGAGCTTCTCCTTCGCCAAGGGCTCGTCGATCCATACCGAGAACAGCCACAAGTACGGACAGCGCGGCGCACGGGTCCTGCTTCTGGCGGGCGGGTGGACGCCATTGGCGGAGTGGACAGACCCGGCCGGAGATTTCGCAGTCATCCTCGCCGAGGCACTTCCGAACCGTTTCGCACCGTAGATTGCGGCGCAGCGGGCCTCCCGCTAAGCCCCGTCAATGCTGATTGCGCTCTTCAACGTCGCCGACCTGCTTCTTCGGGTCCTCGGCTGGATCATCATCATCCAGGTCATCCTCAGCTGGCTGGTGGCCTTCAACGTGTTGAACACGGGCTCGCAGGGCCTGCGCGCCTTCGTCGGCGCGCTCGACCGCATCACCGACCCGCTCTACCGGCCGATCCGGAAGGTCATGCCGGATTTCGGCGGCATCGATTTCTCGCCCCTGGTCCTCCTTCTCGTCATCCAGATCCTGCGGATGCTTCTGAGCGGCGTCGCGGTGGACCTGGCCTATTCGGGCGCATGACCGCAAAGATCATCGACGGAAAAGCCGCTGCCGCCGAAGTAAGGGCGCGCGTCGCCGGGATTGCAGCGGAATTCGCGCGCACGACCGGTCGCCAACCGGGTCTCGCGACAGTGCTGGTCGGCGAGGATCCCGCGAGCGCGGTCTATGTCCGGTCCAAGGGCAAGGCGACCAGCGAAGCCGGCATGGCAAGCTTCTCGCACAAGCTCCCGGACACGACCTCGGAGACTGAGCTCCTCCACCTCGTCGACCAGCTCAATCGCGACGATAACGTGGACGGGATCCTGGTTCAGCTGCCGCTTCCTCCGCAGATCGATGCGTCCCGGGTCATTGCGGCGATCGATCCGGCCAAGGACGTCGACGGCTTCCACCCGATGAACGCCGGACGGCTGGCGACCGGGCTCGAAGCGCTCGTCCCGTGCACGCCCTACGGCTGCCTCTATCTGCTGAAGCAGGAACTCGGATCGATCGCCGGGAAGGAGGCCGTCGTGATCGGCCGCTCCAATATCGTCGGAAAGCCGATGGCGCTGCTGCTGATCGGCGAAAGCGCGACGGTGACGGTCGCCCACTCCCGAACGAGGGACCTGCCGGATGTCGTTCGCCGCGCGGACATTGTCGTAGCCGCGGTCGGCCGCCCGGAAATGGTCAAGAGTGACTGGATCAAGCCGGGTGCGACGGTCATTGACGTCGGCATCAACCGTGTGCCGACGGAAGACAGCAAGTCTCGCCTCGTCGGCGACGTCGACTTCGCCGGAGCAAGCGAGCGAGCCGGGGCGATCACTCCTGTTCCGGGCGGCGTGGGCCCGATGACCATCGCCATGCTTTTAAGGAACACGGTTGTTGCCGCGCACCGGAGGGCGGGGCTCTCGGATCCGAAGGGAGTGTAATGCTAGAATTCCTGCTTGCTGCCGCCGCAATCAGTGCCGTCGACGCGGAACGCGCGTTCGCAGCCGATGCGAAACGTATCGGACAATGGACCGCTTTTCGCAAATATGCCGACGAAACCGCGGTCATGTTTACGCCCCAGGCGGTCTGGGCCCATGAGTTCCTCGCCCCTCTGAAGGACCCGCCCAAGGCGATCAGCTGGGGACCCTCGGACAGCTGGCTTTCGTGCGACGGCCGGACGGCGATAAATCGTGGCCCGTGGACTTCGGCGTCCGGCAAAGCGACGGGCTATTTCACCACGGTCTGGATGCGCAGCGGCAAGAGCTGGAAGTGGTCGTACGATGGCGGTGACACGCTGGCATCGCCGATGGCGCTTCCGAAGAAGCCCCGCGTGCAGCGCGCCAGCTGCGGCGGCCGGACGAAGATTCCGGGGGCGTATCGCGAAGAGGTGAAATCGACCGCGCGGATCGCCGGCAAGCCGCCCGCTGACGGCGGCCAGGGCCGATCGGCCGACGGCACCCTCATTTACGAATGGAAGGTTTCCGCGTCCGGCGAACGCCATTTCGAAGCCAAGCTCTGGAACGGCCGCGACTACCGCACCATTCTCGACCAGCACATCAGCGCGCCCAAAGAATGATCGAGGTCTTCGGCTCGGCTCTCGTCACCTTCCTGGTCATCATCGACCCGCCGGGCTGCGCACCCATCTTTGCAAGCCTGACACGCGGGACGCCCGGCAAGCACCGCCGGGCGATGGCGGTCCGATCCTCGCTGATCGCCTGGGCGATCCTGATGTTCTTCGCTCTGCTCGGCCGCCCGATGCTTCAGGCACTGGGCATCAGCCTTGCAAGCTTCCGCGTCGCCGGTGGCATCATGCTGTTCATGATCGCCCTCGACATGGTGTTTGAGCGCCGGACCCAGCGCCGGGAGTCCAGGGCCCAGTCGATCGAGGGCACTCCGGAGGCCGAGGACATCTCGGTGTTCCCGATGGCGATACCCATGATCGCGGGCCCCGGTTCGATCGCCAGCGCCATGCTGTGGGTGTCTCGCGCGGACGGCTCTGCAGAGGTCGCTGCGGTTCTTGCCGCGATTACGATCGTGATGCTGCTGACCATGCTGGCCCTCCTCGCCGCCGGACCGATCATGCGCCTTATCGGCGAAAAGCTGGAAGCGATGATCACTCGGGTCCTCGGCGTAATCCTTGCCGCGCTCGCCGCTCAGTTCGTGATCGACGGCCTCAAGCAAAGCTTCCCCTCGCTCTAGGAAGGGAACCAGTGGTACCTATCGAGCGCTCTTAAATCTCGTCGCCCCATCAAAAGAGGAAAGCGCAATGAAACTCACGCTGAGAATCGGCGCTGCAATCGGCATCGTCGCGCTCGCCGCCTGCTCCCAGAGCGGTCAGGACAATGCGGCAAATATGGAGTCCGACACGCAAATGTCGACCAACGAAACCGTCCTTCCCGCGGACGAAGGCGGGGCGGAAAGCGATACGCTCGGCAACCAGCTTAATCAGCTCAACGAGAGCGGCTCGGACACCACCAACGCTACTGAAAATACGACAAATTCCGATTGATTTGGAAAACCGCCGTTCATCAACCCATTAAGAAGATTGAGTTTTTTCAGTTCGTCGTCACCACGGTTCGACTCGTCGGAAACGATGCGACCGCGTAACGTCCGTGCGTGTTCGTTTTTCATGATGTACACACGCAAGCAGTATCGCCTGGGCACTACCGCGATTGCCGCGGTCCTTGCCCTTTCTTCAACTTCGCTCGCTGCCCAAGAGGTGCCGAGCACCGAGACGGCACCCGTCGAGGCAACGGCGGCCGCACCGGAGCCGGCAGCGCCTGCGGCCGATCCGCTCGCCCCGGCTGCCGAGCCGGAAGCAACCTCGACGCCGGTCGAAACGACTACAGCCGCAAAACCTGAAGCTGCACCGGCGGCTAAGCCCGTGGCCAAGAAGACGGCTGCCAAGACCGTCCGTTCGGCCCCGAAGGCCGCTGCAGCGCCAGTGGATGCGCCGGCCTCCGAGCCTATTGCAGAAGTTGCTCCGGCTCCGGTCCCGATCACTTCGGTCGAGCCTGCGCCCGCAGTCGCGCCGGTTGCCGAAGTCGAGCCGGCAAAGGACGCCGAACTCAAGGAAGCACTCCCGATTGCCGGTGGCGCGGGCGCACTGATCCTCGCCCTTGCCGGCGCAGGTATGGCAGTCCGCCGGAAACGCCGCCGCGAGGACGATGAGTTCGAGCACAATTGGATCGACAACGACGAGCTCGCGCTCACCGACCCGGTCCAGGCCGAGCCCGAGGCTGGCTGGGACCCTCCTGTCCACCAACCGGTGGCTGCAACGATGCCGGCCGCAATGGAGCCGACGGAAGTTCCCGACAGGTTCGACACATCGGACTTCGGACGTCACGTCCGCGCCGCCTATCAGGGCCCGACGACCGAGAATCCTTCGCTGTCCCTGCGCAAGCGGCTGAAGATCGCGGGAGAGCTCGACCGTCGCGAACGCCTGGGGCTGGCTCCAAAGCCGACCGCAGTCACCAAGCCGGTCGTTGCGGCCAAGCCTGAAAAGATGGCTATCTCCTTCGGCGGCACGGCCAGCAAGGCAAAGGTCCACGAATATCAGTTCTAATCTGAGCGGAAGGTTATGAACGAAGGCGTCGTCGCCATTTTGGCGGCGGCGCCTTTCGTTTAGGGCTCTTCCATGCGCTCCATTTCCGAATGGACAGAACCCTCGCTGGAGCAATTCCGGAAAGACATCCTGCCGCGGGCCGAACCTGCAGTTCTGCGTGGAATCGCAGCGAGCTGGCCGCTGGTGAATGCAGGCGGCAATTGGATGGCTTTGCTCGCCGCACACGTGAATGACGAACCCGTCGAGATCCTTCGCGCGGACCCCGACCAGCAGGGTCGCTTTCACTACACCGCCGATGGCAAGTCGCTGAACTTCATACGTGGCCGCGCGGACCTATCGACCTTCCTCGCGGCGATGCACGAGCAGGCCGGCGAGCAACGACCATATGCGATGGTCGTGCAAGGCATGCTCGCCGAGCGTTATGTCCCCGGCTTCTCCGCGTCCCACCCGATGCCGCTGGTTCCCCAAGGGACCGAGCCCAGGATTTGGGTCGGCAATTCCGCGAAGGTCGCGACCCACAACGATCCTGTCGACAATGTCGCGGTGGTTGCGGCGGGCCGGCGCAGGTTCACCCTCTTTCCGCCAGATGCCGAGGACGATCTCTACATGGGCCCGGCACATCCTACGCCCGCCGGGACACCGGTCAGCATGGTTCACGTCACCGCGCCGGACCTGGAGCGCTATCCGCGGTTCGCGCGTGCCCTGGACGTCGCGCAAGAAGCGGAGTTGTCAGCCGGCGACGCAATCTTCATTCCAAGGGACTGGTTTCATCATGTCGAGGCGATCGAGCGCTTCAACATGCTGGTGAATTATTGGTGGGGCGAGAGGCCCGGCGTTCAGGGGGGTTAGTACATGAGCAAGGCCACGGCGTTTCTGGCGTCTGCAGCAATCGCGATCGCGCTGGCAGGTCCAGCGAGCGGACAGGAAAGCGCAACGCCGACGTCAGCAGGCCAGCCCTGGCTCAACCCCGGCCTTTCGCCCGAAGCACGGGCGCGGGCTGCCGTCGAAGCAATGACGCTCGACGAGAAATTGAGGCTCATTTTCGGCTATTCGGACCAGGCGGTCACCGAGATCTCGAAAGTCCCCGACGACATCGTGTCTCAAGAACTCAAGGCCTACGTGCAGACCCGCGCGGTCAAGGGCTCAGCGGGTTTCGTTCCGGGCGTTCCGCGGCTCGGCGTTCCCGACCAATGGCAGACCGATGCCTCGATGGGCGTCCGGAACAGCCTCATCCCAAGCACGGCCCTTCCCTCCTCACTTGCGACAGCGGCGAGTTTCGATCCCGCCGTGCCCAGAGCGGGCGGCGTGATGATCGGTGCCGAAACGCGTGCGACCGGCCACAACACCATGTTGTCGGGCGGCGTGAACCTTGCCCGCGAGCCGAGGAACGGCCGCAACTTCGAATATACCGGCGAGGACCCTCTTCTCGCCGGCACCATGGCCGGTTCGCTGATCGAGGGTATCCAGTCGAACAAGATCATTTCGACCATCAAACATTACGCCGTGAACGATACCGAAACTCAGCGAACGACGCTGGACGTGACGATCTCGGCTGAGGCGCTACGCCAGTCGGATCTCCTCGCGTTCGAGTTCGCCATCGAACGGGGATCGCCGGGCTCAGTGATGTGCTCCTACAACCTTATTAACGGCCGCTGGGGCTGCGAGAACGACTATCTGCTCAACACCGTCCTCAAGGGCGACTGGGGCTACAAGGGCTTCGTGATGAGCGACTGGGGGGCGGTCCATTCGACGGCGCCAGCGGCCAACAACGGCCTCGACCAGTTCACCGGCTTCTGCTGTGTTACTGACAACCCCCGCTTCGCTCCGCCCGCGATGAAGGCAGCGCTTCAGTCGGGCGCGATTTCTCAAAGCAGGCTCGACAACATGGTCGAGCGCATCCTCTGGGCGCTTTTCGCCAAGGGCCCGGTCGACAACCCCGTGAAAGCCGGATCGATCGACTATGCGGCGCATGCCCTGGTCTCTCAGAAGGCCGCCGAAGAATCGCTCGTGCTGCTGAAGAACGACGGCGACCTGCTGCCCCTGCGCGGCGTGAAGTCCGTGGCGGTCATTGGCGGCAATGCCGACAAGGGCGTGATGGCAGGCGGCGGATCGTCCGACGTGACCCCCGTCGGCGGCGCTGTGATGCTCGACGAGCATACCTTCATGCCCTCGCCGCCGCTGGCAGCGCTCAAGAGCGAACTCCCACGCGCGAAGGTCAGCTTCGATGCCGGTAGCGACCTTGCTTCCGCCTCAGCGCTTGCCGCGGCCTCCGACGTCGCAATTGTCTTCGTCACCCAGCACGACAGCGAAGGATATGACGGCCATCTCGAGCTTCAAGGAAACCAGGACGCGCTTGTCGCCGCCGTCGCCAAGGCCAATCCGAAAACGGTCGTAGTAGTCGAAAGCGGTGGTGCGGTGTTCATGCCGTGGGCCTCGGACGTCCCCGCGATCCTCGAAGCTTTCTACCCCGGCATTCGCGGCGGTCCGGCGATCGCGCGAATCCTGACCGGAAAGGTCAATCCGTCGGGTCACCTGCCAATCAGCTTCCCCGCTTCATCCGACCAGCTCGCGCACCCTGACCTTCCGGGCCTCGGACTGCCGGGCGAAACGCCGATGCACATCACCTACGATGAAGGCGCGACGGTCGGTTACAAATGGTACGACGTAAAGGGCTACAAGCCCTTATGGGCGTTCGGCCACGGGCTGAGCTACACCAGCTTCGCTTTGTCGGGATTGACGGCGCTGCCCGACGGCAAGTCCGTCAAGGTCGGCTTCTCTATGCGCAATTCAGGCAAGCGGGCGGGCAAGGGCGTGGCGCAGGTCTATGTCGCTCCGGTAGACTGGAAGAAGGCCGGCTGGGAAGCGCCGAAGCGGCTTGGAGCCTTCGCCAAGACCGATCTAAAGCCGGGCAAGGCGAGGCAGATCGAACTCAACGTCGATCCGAGGCTGTTGGCGACTTACGAGGCCGCCAACAATAACTGGCATATCAAGGCGGGAACTTATCGCCTGATGGTCGGACAAGCCTCGGACGCGGAGATGCAGAGCGTGGACGTGCCCTTGCCCGACAGCGTCTGGAGCGCCGGAAAGGCCGACCGTTAGCCCCGCTTGAAGTACTGGACCTCGCGCTCGTGCTTTTCTGCCGCATCGCGGCTCGAGAAGGTGCCGAGATTCCGCCGCTTTCCGTCCGAACCCTTCTTGCGCGAATAGAGGCGATATTCGCCTGATTTCAGCTTCCTTATCATGGGGCTAAAAACGCGCGGACGGGCCTGGCGGTTCAGAGCAAGCCGGCGGCCCGTGCAAAACCCAGGCTGTCGAACATTTCGAAGAATCGGACCGCCTTGCCGTTCCGAAACGTCCAGACGTCGATCTTGGGCGTGTCGAGCACGTTTCCGTCCTTCCTGTTCCGCCAATGGCAGCGACCGATCCAGACCACGGTGTCGCCATCGGCGAGGACTTTCTCCGTCGGGAAGTAGATCATTTCCCAATTATCGAGCAATTCCCGAAAATATGCTTTGGTGTCTTCGCGCGAGGTCTGGACCCGAGCCAGCTCGTGTTTGACGCCCGGTTCGAGCACAGAGTGCATTTCGATCCGGTCGTCGAACAGGTTCAGAACCTCATTGAGGTTCCCGCCTTTTGTCCGGCGCCAATTTTCATATGCGGATTTCAGCTGGTCGAGCGGCAAGCCAGGATCGAGCATACAAGCCTCCTTTGCCGAGCTCGCCGCGGATAGCAGAAAACCGGGTGCACCGCTCGAACGTAGCGCAGGCGAGCAACCGGCCTCAGCCGCATGAGTCTAAGACGTCTCCGGCTGTACGGGTGTCGCCGCCAGCTCGCCGACGACGGTCGTCCATTCGCGCACGTGCCAGCGTGCGATTAGGCCCCTGACGACGTAGGGATCGGCCCGCGCGAAATCCTCGGCGACGGACTTGTCCTCGCCCTGGAACATCAGAACGGCCCCATCGACCGGATCCGCCAGCGCGCCCGCAACGACGATCTCACCGTGTTCGGCGGCTGACCAGGCATGGCGCAGATGCTCAGCGCGAAATTGCGGGCGCCGATCAAGATAATCCGGCCCGGTTTCGTAGAAGAGGAGAAGTGCTTCATCGCCCCTTCCTATCAGCCGCAGATTTCCGATCCACCCGTTGCCGATATGCGGGTGAAGGTTTCCGGTGACGTGCTGATGACTACGCCCTGCGATCCGCAACGCCTGAGCTGGAAGCGGACCTTGCGGGCACGGAAGTCCAGCGACACCCGACGGAAAGACTCCAGGATGTCGGTCCCGAGCAGCAGCGCCGGCTCGTTCGAAAGACCGAACATCTTGAACGGCGGCACGTCGGCGAAGGCCATCGGGACGTCGCGCAAGGTGATCGGGCCGAGCTGGAGCTCGGCGATCTTCGCCATCTGCAGATCGACCGTCTCCCCGGTGACACCGGTCACGGCGACCGTGATGAACTTGTCGCGGTTCTTGCGGATCAGCTTGTCGCGCAGTGCGAGATTGCCGATCGTGATCTCCGTTCCGGTATCGATGACTGCATCCAGCGACAGCCCCGCGGCCCTGACATGCGTCAGGATCAGCTGGCCGCGCTGGCGGCGAGCGACGACGATGATGTCGCCGGGACGTGATTTCTCTGGAATTCGTGCGTCCTCGACCTTGATCAGGCGCTTCTCGAAATCCATCATCAGCCGCTGCTGGGTGAGCGCATCGATGCCGATCATGCCGTCGCCGCCCAGATCCGATTCCCGCAAGGCCGGAAGCTGCACGTTACGGATGGTGTTCGGCCCCAAGGTCAACTCGGCGACCCGCACGCGGTCAACGACGTTGCGGGAGGTCATCCCGTTCAGGATTGCCGTCGTTCCGAGCGGAAGCTGAAGGCCTCGCGCGATCCTAAGACCGACCACCGACGTGTCGGCGCCGCTGTCGACGATGAAGTTGTACGGGCCGCTGCCGTTGACATGCACCGCCACGGTCAGGCGGGTTTCCACCTTGCGCGCCTTCACGTCTTGTCCGCCAACGGCGAGCGTCGGGTCGAAATAAGCGGGCGGGAGCGGAGCGACGTCCGGCGGCGTGGCCGGAGCAGGCATCGGCTTGCGGATCTTCGGGGGCACGTCGGCCGCCTGGACGTCGCCAGGCACGACTGACAGCGCAGTCAGGAACGCGAGAATCAGGGCGCGGCGACGCGTGGACAATCGGTCCTCCCCGTGAGGTAATCCTATCATACGCCTATTCCGAGCCGCGACCTATTCCACCCAAGAGTCGACGGACGGCCGAAAGCGTCGACCGAACGTCGTGAAAATGACTGTCGGCACGGTTGAAGCGGGCTCGAACGTGAACTTCGAAAATTCGGCACGGGTGAGCGCACTGCCGGGAAACATCCGGAGAGGTGACAGTTCAGCCTTGGACAGCAGGAGAGAAGACGTGAGCATCTTCAGCAAGATCAAGGACGCCATCTTCGGGCACAAAAGCGCCCCTGCTCAGGCCCAACCCGCGCCGACACCGCAGCCTGCCGGAGCTGCGACGGGGCAAGCCGGGACCCAGGTGCCGCCTCAGGCTCAGGCGCCGGCCCAGCATGTCGACGTCGAAGGAGTGCTGGCCCAAATCTCGCGCGAGAAGGGCAACCCCGATCTCAACTACAAGACCTCGATCGTCGACCTGATGAAGCTGCTCGGCATGGATTCGAGCCTTGAGAACCGGAAGGAGCTGGCCGCTGAGCTCGGCTATCAAGGCGCCAAGGACGGCAGCGTGGAGATGAACATCTGGCTGCATAAGGAGGTCATGCGACAGTTGGCTGCGCACGGTGGCAAGGTGCCGGCGAATCTGACCGACTAAGCCCGCGATGATAGTAGCGCCCCTAGTAGGAGCGAAGCGGGTCAACAACTATGAATGGTCTCAATGGTGAGCGGGTCAATCCGCATCCTGGTCGACGCTGACGCCTGCCCGGTGAAGGACGAGGTCTACAAGGTCGCATTCCGGCGCGAGGTGCCCGTGCGGGTGGTTAGCAACGCCCGCATGCGCGTGCCAAGCCATCCCCTGATCGAGCGGGTGCTGGTGTCCGACAAGTTCGATGCCGCCGACGACTGGATCGCTGTCGAGGCAGATGCGAAGACCGTGGTGATCACCGGTGACATCCTGCTCGCGGACCGCTGCCTCAAGTCGGGCGCGACAGTCATCGGCCACAATGGCAAGCCGTTCACTTCGGCAAGCATTGGCGGGGCCATCGCGACCCGCGCGATCATGGCCGACCTGCGGGCGGGAGGCGATGCGATTGGCGGACCGGGGCCGTTCGCCAAGACCGACCGTTCGCGGTTCCTCCAGGCGCTGGACGAAGCGTTGGTGAGACTGGGCCGAGCTTAGAAGCGCAAACCGAAAGGATGGGCCTAGCCCAATCGCCGGCGATTGCCTCGCACGCGTTTTCCGTAAATTCCGAGGGCCTTGCGCGCGGCCGCCTTGGGGCTTTTGACGCGACCGCCCGCCAGCGCGCCGGTCAGCTCGGATCCAGCCTCGACCTTTTCGCTGATCATCCGTTCAAACTCGCGCCGGGCGGCGGGACCACCGGCCATCATCCGCCACGAGCGAAGCGCGACGACCATGCCGGCCTCGGCCCACAACTGCGAGGCGTCGAAAATGAGGCGGGACCAGTCGGCGGCCGGATTGGGACGGGACATAAAGTTCCTTCAGCTTGAGGCAGGCGGGCGGAGAACGCGCCATGGGGGCGAATGGGCCCGGCGGCGAAGACGATTCCGTGTCCGCCTAGCGACTGCCCAGACGGCGGAAGTGGTAACGTCCGCGAACCGGCGCGGCCCGATAGGAATGGCCGGACGTGCAGGTGACCGTGAAGACCCCTGCGCTACCGTCGACCGCGGTGGCAGAAGCGACCTGCCCGCAGGCATAGCCGATGCGACCGATCGTGCGCGCGATCACCGCCTTGGGGAGCGGCAGCTTCGCCGCAGTCGGGACGACTGCCGGCGCCTCCGCAACAGCCTGACCGGTTGCGATCTCTCCGGGTGGAGCTTGGTCAGCCTGCACCGCCTCGACCGGACCTGCCTCAGGCAGATCGATCTGGAGCGGCGGTCGAGCACGCACAGTCCTCGCCGCGGCGACCGGCGCACGCGTCCGCCGCGCAGGCCGCGCCTCCGCCACAATCGGGGCCGGAGCTTCCGGTGATACATCTAGGGCCGGTAGGGCCTTGGCCGGCGGGGTCTTGAGCATCGCGGCCGCTTCTGGCTGCAGCTGCTCATTGGCGTTGCCTGCCTCCCAGCCTGTCCAGGCGCCGAGGACGACCGCGAGCATCAGGACTCCCCCCGCAAGAGCAGGCAGTCTCCAATCGATCGAAGCCTTCTCGCTTTGACCGAAACGGTCCAGCGCATCGTGGTGGAACGTGTGATCGTTATCGTTCCCCGAGGTCGGCTCGATTTCGCGGACGGCTGGTTTGGGCGGCTGACGCAGCAATTCGCTAACGGACGGCGCGGTTCTCGGTTCGCCGAGGGGCTCTGGCCGTGGCGTGACAGGCGAGGACGACACTGCGGCAGGCCGCACTACCGGTTTCGCCGGCACCCCGCCCAGGAACGGCGCGCTCTCCAGCCGGCCGATCAGCGGATGGCTCGGCTGCGGTTTGGTCTCGGGGCGAAGCGAGGCGTCGTAGGCTGCGCGCTTGATGGGATCCCGAAGGGTCTCGTAGGCAAGGCTGACCTGGGCGAGGCTGCCGAAGGGGCGCATCGGAAGCAGGCTGAGCTCCTTCGCGAATGCCTGCGCAATCTCGGCGCTGCTCGCAGCCGGGGTAAGACCCAGCAATTCATAGTGGTTCGGCCGCAAGCTGACCGTTTCGACCATTGATCCCTCCCGCGACTCCTAAGCGGCGGAAGTTTCTATGGTTTCTCGTCGGAATCCAGCTCAGGCCACCGCAGGACGAAGGCCGCCAGCCTTTTCCTTGTTCACTGCTTTCGCGTGCATCCGGAATGAACAGGCCCGCGCCCCGGCACGAGGCCGAGGCGCGGCCCA
This sequence comes from Sphingomonas sediminicola, assembly GCF_049991885.1. NCBI lineage: Bacteria > Pseudomonadati > Pseudomonadota > Alphaproteobacteria > Sphingomonadales > Sphingomonadaceae > Sphingomonas > Sphingomonas sediminicola. The sequence continues at coordinate 2,560,504 of NZ_CP178916.1, read as the reverse complement.
TGCGGGCTTACATCACCGGATGAGGGATCTTGAGCTCTTCGGTCACGCGCGCCGTCCGGCCGGACACTTCGGCCTCCTGCAGCGTGTCCACGTATTCCTGGAATGTGTCGAGCTTGCCCTGCTGGTCGACGTGCGCGACGTGGCAGAATTGCGCCGACAGGGTCTTTCCGGTCGCCCTGCTCTTGCCGCGATACCGGCCGGTGCCAATCACATAGTCTCCGGCATCGAGCAGCTTTTCGAGGTCGCAGCGGAAATTGTCATAATCGCGCGCCGTGGGGGCGAAGATGCCGTCGCGGACCGCCGAGAAGCTGCGGTATGGATTGCCGGAGGCGTAGAGCGAATTCTCCGCCTCGTTCCACAAGATGTCGGGGCTGAGGCCCCTTTCAAACGTCTCGAGATCGCCAGCGTTGAACGCCTCATAGAGGCGGCGCATTGCCTGCACATTCTGTTGTGACATGGAAACTCCCCGAGTTTCTTCACTGCGTTACGCAGCGCGTGGCGCCGCCCGGACGGAATGTCCGGCGGCGGGCGCCGCGATACGACTCGCCAGTAATGCTGACAGCGCGGCTTATAGCACCGAGGAATGCAGGGCTCTTCTACGCAACTTACCGGATGGCCGGTCATGGTGCCGCCGAGCTAGTATGAACTTTGCGACCTGAAGCCAGAGCGAAGGAGCGAGCATGATCCGCATTCTCTTGTCGGCCGGAGTCCTCGCGTTCGTTGGCGCGGCCGCGACTGCACAGCCGGACCAGAACCTGTCGCGGTGGAAGGCGAACATGAGCCGCCACCAGCAGGTGATCATGCAGGGCATCCCGGCCCCTTATGACAAGATGCTCGATCCGACGCCCGACACCGAAGCGAAGATGCGGCGCGGGGCGGCGCTTTTCGACCGCAATTGCTCGTCGTGCCACGGCTGGAGCGGCGCGGGAGGCGGATCGGAAGGCTTCTTCCTGGTGCCGGCGCCAGCCGACCTGGAATGGCTCGCGCGCACGCCGAAGGACAGGTCGAGCGCCTACATCTACTGGACCGTCGCCGAAGGTGGCGCGGCGTTCGATTCCGAAATGCCGGCGTTCAAGCAGTCCCTGTCCAGCGAGGACATCTGGTCCCTCGCCTTCTACCTGAGGTCGGGGATGCCCTACGCCTCGCCATAAATGGCGGGCGCTCGCGCTACGCAGTAGGAGCTGCGCTTCCGAACACGTAGGATGACCGTCACGCGGCGCTTTCGCGCCCGGCAGGAGAATGAGGATGGCCAAGGGACAGCAGAGATCCGGAAGGGAAGCTCGCAAGCCGAAGAAGGCGAAGGTGAAGACCATCGCGGCCAATCCGTCCCAGAAGGGCGGAGCGCGCGGGCTGGAGACCCTGGAGCACTTGAAGAACAATTAGCCGAGGACGTGATGGGCCGCGCCTGGACTAGCGCGGCCCGGCCTCGATCATGGCCTAGTGCCCGGACGCCAGCGGTGCGAAGTTGGCGTGGACCAGCATCCATTTGCCACCTTGCTTCACGTAGACCCGAGTGGATTTCGCGAGAGACGGCGCGACCTTGCCGTCCGCCGCGCGCCTGAGCCCTGCGAAATTGTAGGTCAGGACGGCAGTGTCGCCATAGACCTGCACGCGGCCGTTCTGCATGTCGGAGAACATCGCCTTGTCGTTGGGCGTGACCTCTCCCATGCGCGTGGACATCGTCTTGCCGACGATCAAGGTCGGGAAGTCGCCGTTGAACTCCGTATAATCCTCGGCGAGCGTGGCATTTTGCTGAGCCATGGGCTCCCCGGCGATCTCGGATGCCCATTGCGAACGCGCGAGAGCCATGATTTCCGCGGCAACCTGCGGATTGTCCGCCGCCTGGACCGGCGTGCCGATCATCAACAACAGGGCGATCGTCCCGCCGGCAGCGCCGCGGGACCACTTTGTCAGGTTCATCATTGTAATCCTCCGCTTGAGAAACGCAGAGGGAGTGACCGACCGGCGGGACAACATTTCCCCCTAGGGCCGCCAGCAATTTCGCGGTCGGCTTAAGATAGTTAAGAGTCAACAGTAGGGGCAAGGCAATGGGCTGCCGCCGAAGTATGGCGCAGGGGAACGGAAGCGCGCTCCGTCCGTTCATGACGGTGACGAAACATCCGGAATCTCCATGCAAACCCAGAACATCATCGAACGCGCCTTCCAGCTGGCACAAAGCTCAACGAGCATCGACGAAATCCGGAAGGCCCTTCGGCAAGAAGGCTATTCCAATGTCGACGCGCATCTTGGCGGCGCGTCCATCAAGGCGGACCTGAAGAAAAGGTTCGTCCGCTAGGCGGCGTCGCCACCCTCCTCTATGCTTGCAAGCCGAGGCGGAGGATATTGTGAGCGCGGAGAACTGGCATGAGGAGCGGGACCGGCTGGTGCGCCTCCTGAAGGCGATCGAGACGGGCAAGGTCACGCACGTGGACGAAGAGGATCTGCGCGAGCTCCAGGCGGCCACGCCTGAGAATATCGAAGCGTTGAAGCAGCGGCTGGCGGAGCTGAACGACCGACTGAGCTCAAACCCGCCGCTGTAGGACAGCGGGCGTGCCGCCCATCCTTATCAGCGCCGCCGTCACGTTGTGGAAGCGAAGAGAGCGAGGCCAGGAATGAGCTACTACATCGCCGCGACCCTTCCCGTTCCATTTGAGCGGGGCATCGAACTGGCCGAAGCAGCGCTCAAGGAGCAGGGCTTCGGGATCATCAGCCGCATCGACATGAAGGAGGCGCTGAAAACCAAGATCGGCGTGGATTTCCGGCCCTACACGATCCTCGGTGCCTGCAACCCGACGCTAGCTCACGAGGCGCTCAAGCTGGAGGACAAGGTCGGGACGATGCTGCCCTGCAATGTCGTGGTCCAGGCGAAGGGCGAGGGTTCGACCGAGATCGCTGCCATCGACCCCGTCGCGTCGATGCAGGCGATCGAGAATCCCGCGCTGAAGGATGCCGCTGCCGAGGTGCGAGAGCGGCTCAGAGTGGTCATCGGGCAGCTCGAGAAAAGCGGGGTCGCGGCCTGATCGTCCGCGGACCTGGCACGTCAGGCCCGGTCCGTCATTCCCTGGTCCCCGCGCAGATAAGCGAACATGTGCTGGACGTAGTCGGCCTTGCCGATCTCCACGCCTGAGCTGCGCAGGATCGCGTAGGCGGCCATGACGTGGAAGTAGAACTGGCCGAGCGCCCAGTCGCGCGCGAATTGCTCGCGCGTGAGGTCGAAGGTCAGGCCCACCGGCAAGGCGAGTTCGAGCGGCACATCGGCCGGCCGGGCGTCGAGCGCCTGCGGCGGCAGACCGTCGAGGAAGGCCAATGCCTCGTCGATCCGTGCGCGCGCCTCCGCCAGGGTACCGGGCCGTTCCCCGGCGTTGCGACCTTCGTCGAGGACGGGCTGGATGGCGTCGAGAGGCTCCCCTAGCAACCGTAACGGCGCTTCCCGGGCTTGAACGCAGGCGAAGCGGACCTGCGTCGCCAGCGGGAACATTTCGGGCGCGAGACGGGCGGAAAGCAGCGCCTCCGCCTTCTCCGCGCCGAGCTGGGCTTCGGCCTTGTCGAGCAACCCGCGCAACGTGCGCAGCATGTTGCGGTAGGTGGGAATCAGGAGGTCGGTCAGGGTCATGCGAGACGCGTTAGCGGAGGACGCACCGATCCGTCAGGCGTTTCCATTCCTCCCGCTTGCCGGGGAGGAATTTGTAGCGGGGAAGCGCTTGCTCTTCAGGCCCGTCATTTCCTCTTTGGGCAGAAGCTGCCGCCACAGGCCATCGCGATGTAAGTCTCGCTTTCGATCTGCCAGGTGCCGTCGATTCGGCGCCACTTGGCGACATATTCGCCCGAGGCCCAGTTGCGGGCAGCCGACAGCTGGGATCCGCGCCATTCGCCCGTTTCCATGGCCATCGGACCAACGGCGGAAACGCGGATGCGCAGCGGCTTGCGGACGTAGGAACGGCGCTTAGGTCCGGTGAGGTCCTCCGTCCACAAGGCCAGCTGCGCCGCTTTGCCGGAGACGATCATGCTATCCGCGCCGGTGACCAGCTGCGCGTCGTCGGCGAGAATCGGGGCGATGCGGCGGATGTTGCCGGCGGCGAGCGCCCGGTTGAAGGCCGCTCGCTGGGTACGGATTTCGCGCTCGTTCCGGGTGGCATTCGGGGCGGTGGCGGCCGCGAGAGCGAAGAACAGGAGGGGCGTCATCCGGCTGCGGGGAGGTAAAGCTCACCGCCCTCGTCGTGGAAGCGCTTGCTCATCTCGGCCATGCCGGATTCCGCATCGGTGGTTGCCGCTTTCTGCTCTTGAAGCTTGGCGAAATCGCGGACCTCTTGGGTGATTTTCATCGAGCAGAATTTGGGTCCGCACATCGAGCAGAAGTGGGCGGTCTTGGCGCCTTCGGCGGGGAGGGTCTGGTCGTGGTACTGCTCCGCCGTTTCCGGATCGAGCGAGAGGTTGAACTGGTCGCGCCAGCGGAATTCGAAGCGGGCGCGGCTTAGCGCGTCGTCGTGCGCCTTCGCCGCCGGGTGGCCCTTTGCCAGGTCGGCCGCGTGGGCAGCCAGCTTGTAGGTGACGACGCCGACTTTCACGTCGTCGCGGTCGGGGAGGCCGAGGTGCTCCTTCGGCGTGACGTAGCAAAGCATCGCCGTCCCGAACCAGCCGATCATCGCCGCGCCGATCGCGCTGGTGATGTGGTCGTAGCCGGGGGCGACGTCGGTGGTCAGCGGGCCCAAGGTGTAGAAGGGCGCCTCGCCGCAGCTTTCCAGCTGCTTGTCCATATTTTCCTTGATCTTGTGCATCGGCACGTGGCCGGGGCCCTCGATCATCACCTGGCAGTCGTGCTCCCAAGCCTTCTTGGTCAGCTCGCCCAATGTGTAGAGCTCCGCGAACTGCGCCTCGTCATTGGCGTCGGCGATGCTTCCGGGGCGGAGGCCGTCGCCCAGTGAGAAGGCGATGTCGTACGCCTTCATGATCTCGCAGATTTCGTCGAAGCGTTCGTAGAGGAAGCTCTCCTTGTGGTGGGAGAGGCACCACTTGGCCATGATCGAGCCACCGCGGCTGACGATGCCGGTGACGCGCTTGGCGGTCAGCGGGACGTAGGGCAGGCGCACCCCGGCGTGGATGGTGAAATAGTCGACGCCCTGCTCGGCCTGTTCGATCAGCGTGTCGCGGTAGATCTCCCACGTCAGCTCCTCGGCGATGCCGCCGACCTTCTCCAGCGCCTGGTAGATGGGGACGGTGCCGATCGGCACGGGCGAGTTGCGGACGATCCATTCGCGCGTGTCGTGGATGTTGCGGCCGGTCGAGAGGTCCATGACCGTGTCAGCGCCCCAGCGGATCGCCCACACCACCTTGTCGACTTCGGCCGCGACGTCGGAGGCGACGGCGCTGTTGCCGATGTTGGCGTTGATCTTGACCAGGAAGTTGCGGCCAATCGCCATCGGCTCGCTTTCAGGGTGGTTGATGTTGTTGGGGATGATGGCGCGGCCGCGGGCGATCTCGTCGCGGACGAACTCGGGGGTGACAAAGTCGGGGATGGCGGCACCGAAGTCCTCGCCGTCGCGGGCGGCGTTCAGCGCAGCCTCGCGGCCGAGGTTTTCGCGGATGGCGACATATTCCATCTCGGGGGTGACGATGCCGCGTTTCGCATAGTGCATCTGCGTGACGTTGGCGCCGGGCCTGGCGCGCAGCACGCGCTTGCGAACGTTGGGGAAGGGCTGGACGCCGCCGCTGCGGTCGGGGCCGAGCTGACCGTTGTCCTCCGGGCGGACCTCACGCTGGGCGACTTCCTCGACATCGCCGCGGGCACGGATCCAGTCGCGGCGGAGCTCGGGCAGGCCGGCCATGATGTCGATGCGCTTGGCCGGGTCGGTATAGGGGCCGCTGGTGTCGTACAGGACGACCGGCGGCTCTCCGGACGAGGGCTCGAGATCGACGGCGCGCATGGCGACGCCGAGGGGGCCGACATGAATCTTGCGCGATCCGCGGATCGGGCCGGTGGTGACTTTAAGCTCAGTGCGTGCGGGAATGTCCGCCATTCGAGTCTCTCCTTCCCTCCACCGGTGCTAACCGGATCAGGTTCTACGGGTCGCGGCCCCATGCCGCCTCTCAGCTCGATGAGCTCCCCGGGAAGATTCGTTCTTAGTCCCGCTCGGCGTCGGGCGCCACCCGCTTAGCGGCCGGTCACTTTCTTTGCTTCCTCGGCGGTGACCTTGCCGTCCTTGTTGAGGTCGGCGCGGTCGAAAGCCCCGAGGATGGGCGCGCGGAATTCGGCCTGGCTGACCTTACCGTCCTTGTTGGTGTCGAACTTCTGGAGCGTGAGCTCCGGGTTCTGACCCAGCTTGGAGAATGCGGCGGCCTTGAACTCGGCGAGGCTGAGCTGGCCGTTGCCGTCCTTATCGAGCGTCTTGAACTCGGCCTCGATCTTTGGCGCCAGGCTCTGGAGGGCCTTGGCGGTCATCGCCTGGATTTCGGCGCGACTGATGAAGTTGTCGTTGTTGGTGTCGCCCTTGTCGAAATTCACGTCGACCTGCTTCTGGACGTCGGTGCGGAGGCTGACCTTCGGCGCCTGCGCGGCGGCTGTTCCAGCAACGATCGAGAGTGCAACAAACAGAACCTTACGCACAATGGCCTCCTGAATTCCGGATGGAGCGAATGAATCGCCTACTTCCCTATTATGCATTGTGACGGCATCAGGCGTCCAATGCATGCGCTGACCCATCTCGACCGGCTTGAGGCCGAGAGCATTCACATCATGCGGGAAACGGTCGCCGAGGCCGACCGCCCCGTGATGCTCTATTCGATCGGCAAGGACAGCGCGGTGATGCCTCACCTGGCGAAGAAGGCCTTCTTCCCGGGACCGCTGCCCTTCCCGCTGCTGCATGTCGATACGACGTGGAAGTTTAGCGACATGTATGCGTTGCGCGACAGGGTGGCGGCCGATCCGGCGGTGCAACTGATTGTCTACAAGAACCCCGAGGCCGAGCGCCTGGGCATAAACCCGTTCGACCATGGCCCGGCGCACACGGACATGTGGAAGACGGAAGGGCTGAAGCAGGCACTCGACAAGTATCGCTTCGACGCGGCGTTCGGCGGTGCTCGCCGCGACGAGGAGAAGAGCCGGGCGAAGGAGCGCATCTTCAGCTTCCGAGACCGCAATCATCGGTGGGACCCAAAGCGGCAGCGGCCGGAGCTCTGGTCTCTGTACAACGTCCGCAAGAACAAGGGCGAAAGCGTCCGCGTGTTTCCCTTATCCAACTGGACCGAGCTCGACGTCTGGCAATACATCCTTCGCGAGAAGATCGAGATCGTGCCGCTCTACTTTGCGGGCGAGCGGCCGGTGGTTGAGCGGGACGGGCTGATCCTGTTGGTCGATGACGACCGCATTCCGCTGAACGGCGAACAACCGCAGATGCGCAGGGTCCGATTCCGAACATTGGGCTGCTATCCGCTGACAGGCGCGGTTGAGAGCGCCGCCTGCACGGTCGAGGAAATCGTCGCCGAGATGCTGGTGACGACGACGTCAGAACGTCAGGGCCGGGCGATCGACCGCGATGCAGGCACCGCCAGCATGGAGAAGAAGAAGCAGGAGGGTTACTTTTGAACCGCCCTGCGACCGACATTTCCGAGTGGCTGAAGGCGCAGGACAGCAAGGAGCTTCTGCGCTTCATCACCTGCGGCAGCGTGGATGACGGCAAGTCGACCCTGATCGGGCGGCTGCTCTACGACACCAAGCAGATCTTCGACGACCAGCTTTCGGCGCTCGAAGCGGACAGCCGGAAGCACGGCACGCAGGGCGAAGGGATAGACTTCGCGTTGCTGGTCGACGGCCTTTCGGCCGAGCGCGAGCAGGGCATCACGATCGACGTCGCCTATCGCTTCTTCGCGAGCGAGAAACGCAAATTCATAGTCGCCGACACGCCGGGTCACGAGCAGTACACGCGCAACATGGTCACCGGCGCCTCGACCGCCGACCTCGCGGTCTTGCTGGTCGATGCGCGCAAGGGCGTGCTGACCCAGACACGGCGACATTCGTATCTCGCCCAGCTACTCGGCATTCGGCACTTCATCCTCGCGGTCACCAAGATGGACCTGGTCGATTTCGACCAGTCCGCGTTCGACGCGATTGCTGCGGATTACCGCGTCTTTGCCGGCCAGATCGGTATCAAGGACTGGACCGCTATTCCGGTCTCCGGGCTTGGCGGCGACAATATCGGCGAGCAGAGCTCGCGGATGGGCTGGTACGCGGGCCCGACGTTGCTCGAGCAACTCGACAGCGTTCCGATCGACGCGACTTCGGATGCTGCAAAGCCGTTCCGCCTGCCCGTGCAGTGGGTGAACCGGCCCGACCAGTCGTTCCGCGGATTTGCGGGGCAGATCGCAGCCGGGTCGGTGAAGCCGGGCGACGAAGTCCGCGTGCTTCCGTCGGGGCGGCAGACGCGGGTTGCCCGCATAGTAACCCGCGACGGCGACCTCCACGAGGCGATCGCGGGACAGTCCATCACCCTCACGTTAAACGAAGAAGTTGATTGCTCGCGAGGCGACGTTATCGCCGCGGCAACGCAGGCGCCGGAGGCTGCCGACCAATTCGAAGCAACCATCGTCTGGATGGACGAGCACGAAATGCTTCCGGGCCGAGGCTATTGGCTGAAGCTCGGCACGCAACTGGTCACGGCGACCGTTCAGCACCCGAAGTACGAGATCAACGTCAACACGCTCGAGCGTCTCGCCGCAAAGACGCTGGAGCTGAATTCGATCGGGATCGCTGAGGTCGCCACCGACCGCGAGATCGTGTTCGAACCCTACGTCGTCGACGGCGGTTCGCCCAATCGGGCGCTCGGTGGGTTCATCCTGATCGACAAGCTGACCAACGCGACCGTCGCGGCCGGAATGCTTCACTTCGCGCTGCGCCGGTCGCTGAACATCCATCGACAGCACCTCGATGTCAGTCGCGAGACCCACGCCACGCTCAAGGGACAAAAGCCGGCGGTCCTCTGGTTCACCGGCCTTTCGGGATCGGGCAAGTCGACCATCGCGAACCTGGTCGAAAAGAAGCTCGTGGCGCGCGGACGGCACACTTTCCTGCTCGATGGCGACAACATCCGTCACGGACTCAACCGCGACCTCGGGTTCACGGAAGCTGACCGCATTGAGAACATGCGGCGCGTGGGCGAAGTCGCCCGGCTCATGGCCGACGCCGGCCTGATCGTGCTGACTGCCTTTATTTCACCATTCCGCGCCGAGCGAGAAATGGTTCGAAAGATGCTGCCAGAGGGCGAGTTCATTGAAGTGTTCGTCGATACGCCGCTGGCCGATGCGGAGAAGCGGGATCCGAAAGGCCTCTATGCAAAGGCCCGCGCGGGTGAGATCAAGAACTTCACAGGCATCGACAGCCCCTACGAGCCACCTGAAAACGCTGAGATCGTCATCGACACGATGACGCTAACGGCGGAGGCCGCCGCCGATCGCATTGTCGAGGAATTGAGCAAGCGGGGGAGGTTGTAGCAACGATACGGCGCTGCAACCAACTCCGCGCACGGCAGTTTCGACGCTCATGAAAGCTGCTTTCCTGGCCTGCGCCGCAATACTCACCGTCTCGACTCCAGCTGCGGCGCAAGACGAGAAGGATTATCGCGTACGGGTCGGATTGGGTGGGCAGATCAAGCCGGCATTCATCGGTGCCGACAATTACGACGTACGGCCACTATTCGATTTCGACCTGGCCCGCGGAACAAACCCCTTCCCGTTCGAAGCGCCGGACGACAACTTCGACATCCGGCTCTTCTCCAAAGGCGGTTTCTCGGCGGGCCCGTCCGCCAATATTCAGGGGAAGCGGAAGAACTCCGACCTCGGAGCGCCGGTCGGCAAAGTGGCGACGACCGTAGAGATCGGTGGCTTCGCGGAATACCAGGCGAGCGAATCGATTCGCCTGCGGGGGGAATTGCGCAAGGGACTCGGCGGGCATGACGGGCTCGTCGGATCTTTCGGGGCGGACCGCATCTGGCGTGACGGGGACCGGTACGTCTTCTCGATCGGCCCCCGCGTCCTTGTCTCGGACGCGCGATTCCAGCGCGCTTATTTCGGAGTGGACAGCGAGGCGGCAATTGCCACCGGCCTTCCAACTTACCGACCAAAGGGCGGCATCTACGCCCTCGCCGCGACGAGCGGACTGTCGTACCAGTTCAATCCGCGATGGGGGCTGTTCGGCTATGCTCGGTACGAACGGCTAATCGGCGATGCGGCTAAATCGCCAATCGTTCGTGAACTTGGTTCGCGTGACCAGCTTTCGGGCGGAATAGGGCTGAACTACACCTTTATCGTCAAACGCTGATCCGGTGCGAGATCAGTCGCCGGCGCCGGGATCTGCCGAGAAATACTTGTCGAACTTGCCCTCTTCGCCCTTGTGCTCGTCGGCGTCGGCGGGGCTGTCCTTTTTGCGCGTGATGTTCGGCCATTCGGCGGAATAGGTCGAGTTGAGCTCGAGCCATTTCTCGAGCCCGCTCTCGGTGTCCGGAAGGATCGCCTCCGCCGGGCACTCCGGCTCGCACACGCCGCAGTCGATGCACTCGTTGGGATTGATGACGAGCATGTTCTCGCCCTCGTAAAAGCAGTCGACCGGACAGACTTCGACGCAGTCCATATATTTGCAACGGATGCACGCGTCGGTGACGACGTAGGTCATGGCTGGTCGGACTCCCTCTTCACGCCATTTCGCTAAGAGCGAGCGCCCCCGCCGTCAATTGCCGGGATCAGGCTCAAGCTCTTCGTAATGGCGCCGAGCCTCCGCTGCCGGGCCACGCCTCGCCGGAAGCTCGATCACCTTCAGCACGCGGACGCGCTCCTGGAGAGGCAAAGCAATGACGTTTCCGACATCGACCTGCTCGCTCGTCTTCTCGATGCGCTTGCCGTCGACGCGAACATATCCCGTTTCGATCAGGGATTGCGCAGAAGTGCGGCTTTTCACCAGCCGGATGCGGTGGAGATAGAGGTCGAGCCGCAAGTGCCTAGCGCTTTAGCTTGGCGAGCTCGGCGAAGGCATGGGAGCCGGGCGCGCGATTGTCCTGGCGCGGCGGACGGCGACCCCGCCATTTCCACGCCTCGCCGGCACGGGTGAACCCCACCTCTTCCATGAGCTTTGCGATGCCGGCCTCGTCCAGACCGACCGAGGTCGCCAGGTCCATGTCGACGGGTTCGTCGCCGCCGGCCGAGCGGACCTTGTGCGCATGGCTGGCAAGCCGGTCGGCAAGGTCGATGCGCAGCCATTGCCGGCCGAGACGACGGTAGGCAAGCGACGCGCCGCGCGTATCCGCCTCGCTGAGCGTCGCCGCTCCGGGCGATGGAAGCTTCGGCATCGGGAGGTTGGTACGGACCGATTGCAGGATCGCGCGCCACTGCTGCGACGCGGGCTTCAGCAGGGCCGGGACGAACACGTCAAGCGGGCCGAGGCGGACGCCCAGCTTGTGCAGCGTCTGCCGATCGCTCTGCTCAAGCGCTGCAATGGTCGTGACCAAAGTGCGGCGAGTCAGCACTCCACCCGCATCCGCAAGCATGGCGGCGAGAGCGCGAACACCGGGTGAGCTGGAGCGGTCGGTAGCCGCCGCGGCAAGTTTCTTGAGGGCTCGAAGATTGCGGTCGACCTGAGCGTCCAGCCACGCTTCGAGGCGAGCACGAAGCTCAGCCCTGCGAGCGGCCGAAAGCTGGTCGAGCGCGCGGCTTGTCCGAAGCGCGGGCTCCAGCAGGGAGCGCCCGGCTGCCATCCGGGCAAGGACGTTCCCCTGCCAGCCAACCGCCGGTTGGCCTTCTTCCTCGACGATCAGCTCAAAGATTTCGTCGCCGGCCTCGACCAGGATTTTTGCCCGGCGGTCCAGCTCGTCACCTAGGCGTCGCTCGGCTGCAGCGAGGAGCAATCTCTTGTCCGCGAGCCGCGCGGATTGATCGACTCGGAAATCGAACCCCGTGAGGTGGCCGATGGGCTCGGGACCGACGCTCACTTCTCCGTCGGCAGCAACCGTGACCGGCAGGGCATCCGAACCTCGCGCGCCGATGTCGCGGACCAGCACTGCAGTGCGACGGTCGACGAAACGCTGGGTGAGCCGCTCGTGCAGTGCATCCGAAAGGCGCGCTTCGACCTCGCGCGTCCGTTCCGCCCATTTGGTTGGCTCGGCGAGCCAGTCGGCGCGGTGCGCGATGTAGGCCCAGCTCCGGATTCCGGCGAGCCGGTCGGCCAGCGCCTCGATATCGCCGTTGACGTTGTCGAGTCGGGTGACCTCGGCCGCGAACCATTCGTGCGGGATATGGCCGCCCTCTCCGACATAGGAGAAGAGTCGACGGACCATCCGGGCATGATGCATGGGTCCGACCTTGCGGAAGTCGGGAAGCCCGCAAACCGACCACAACCGCCGAGCAATGGCGCCGCGCTTTGCGGCGATCGCCGGGTCCTCCGCGATGAGCTTCAGCACGGACAGGTCAATGGCTTCGGGCGCCGGCCGAAGCAGCGGATCGTCGCTTCGCTTCTCGAGGCTTCCGATCAGGGTGCGGACGTCGGTGAAATCGAGGTCGGGGTTTCGCCAATAGGTGAAGTCGAGCGGGCGGAAGCGATGCTCCTCGATCGCCGTGATCTCCTCGTCGCTGAAGGTCGCGCCGCCATCGCTGCCGAGGCCAAGCGTGCCGAAGCTCCCGTCACGCTGATGGCGGCCGGCCCGGCCCGCGATCTGCGCCATTTCGGAGATGGAGAGACGCCGGTCGCGGCGGCCGTCGAACTTCTCGAGCCCCGCGAAGGCGACGTGGGCGACGTCCATGTTGAGGCCCATGCCGATGGCGTCGGTCGCGACGAGATAGTCGACCTCACCGCGCTGGAACATCGCGACCTGGGCATTGCGAGTGGCAGGCGACAGTGCGCCCATGACCACCGCGGCGCCGCCCCGGAACCGGCGCAGCATCTCGGCGAGCGCGTAGACCTGCTCGGCGGAGAAGGCGACGACGGCCGACCGGGCCGGGAGCCGGGACAGCTTGACGTTGCCGGCATAGCGGAGGGTCGAGAAGCGCGGACGGCTGACGATCTCGGCGTCCGGGAGAAGCTTCCGGACCAAAGGCTTCAGCGTGTCAGAACCCAGGATCAGCGTCTCCTCGCGGCCCCGGGCGCGGAGCATGCGGTCGGTGAAGACGTGCCCCCGCTCGGGGTCTACGCCGAGCTGCGCCTCGTCGATCGCGGCGAAGGCGAACTGATCGGGGAATGGTCCCTCATGAGGCCGATCGTCGCGGCCCGTCCTCACCGGCATCGATTCCGCAGTGCAGAGGACATAGCGCGCCTGGGGCGGGACAATCCGTTCTTCCCCAGTCAGAAGCGCGACCTGCTTTTCGCCCTTCAGCGCGACGACGCGCTCGTAGACTTCGCGGGCAAGCAGCCTGAGCGGGAAGCCTATGACCCCGGTGGAATGGGCGCACATGCGCTCGATCGCGAGATAGGTCTTCCCGGTGTTGGTGGGACCGAGGATCGCCCGGACCGGAGCATCGTCGCGCCGAGACATCGCCACGAATGTGGCAGCGCGCCGGGGAAGCGCAAGCATCCTTCGACGAAGGGAGCGATTTTAAACGGTCATTAACCGTGTTCCTCCATCACCGTCCTCGGATGGGGAGCGGGTTTCCAGATGCTTCAGGCGCGTAAGGACTGGCCGGAAGAGCGCAGTGGCGCGGAGGTCGTCGCCTTTCCGCGCGCGGCGGCGGAAGACGGCCGCGAGTTCGGCAAGCGCGGTCCGCGCGAGCCGTTCAGCCTGGTCGTCGACCTGCACTCCGAGGAAATCGGGCCCCGCTGGTTCCGGGGCGTCGCGACGCTGGCGCTTCTCTGCGGTACGGTATTCTTCCTCGCTCCGGGTTTCGAGCCGTTCCTCGCGTCGAAGATGGCGGCCGCGCCAGTTTCGGAGATGCACAATGCGCAGCTCAGCGATCTGGCAATGCCGGGAATGGCCGCAAAGCCTGAGACGATTTCCATTCCGAAGCCCGTCGGGATCCTCGTCGGGGAACGCGGCGGTGTCGAACGGATCGGCGGCGACGTTGCCGGCGGCCTATACTGGTCGCTGCGCGGCGCCGGGGCTAGCCCGCAGATCGCCGCAGATTATCTGAAGGCGGTTGCAACCCGCATCGACGTTGGCGAAGTTGCTCCGTTCGACCGGTTCGATCTTGCGGTCGTGAAGGGGAAGGCCGGCGAGCCGGACCAGCTTATCTACGCGGGGCTCGACCGCGCCCAGTACAGCGACGTCCAGGTTCTGAAATGGACCGCCAACGGCCACACCGAATGGTTCGACGGAGCCACGCAGCCGCAGTCTTCCGACGGCCTCATGGCGCCGGTCGCGGGCCGGATCACCTCCGGCTTCGGCTATCGCATGCATCCGATCCTGCGCTTCATGCGCTTCCACGCCGGCATTGATTTCGGCGTCGCCTACGGCAGCCCGATCGTCGCCGCCGCTGACGGTCAGGTGATCGGTGCCGGCTGGACCGGAGGCTATGGCCGCCAGGTCCGGATCGTTCACGAAGGTGGAATTATGACCACCTATTCGCACATGAGCGCGATGGTCGCGCAGCCGGGGACGCTGGTTCGCCAGGGACAGGTCATCGGCTATGTCGGCTCATCCGGCCTGTCGACAGGCCCGCACCTCCACTTCGAAGTCCGCGCCGGCGGCCGGCCGATCAACCCGCTGACCGCGCGGCTCGTGAGCCGGCCGGTATTCGAGGGAGCGCAGCTTGCCGCGTTCAAGGCGAAGCTGAAAGAGATTCGCTCGATCCCCATGCATCCGCAGCAGCCTGCGGCGGCATCCTGACCTCAGCTCAGGACTCGACTACTGCACCGAGGCGGTAGCCCACAGCGGGCTCATTGATGATGAGTCGAGGCTCCGCTGGATTTCGCTCGAGCTTCTGCCTCAGCGCTCGGACGGCCACGCGAAGATAGTCGATCTGGCTTTCCTGTGCCGGTCCCCATGCGGTTCGAAGCAGATGCGCGTGCGTCAAAACCCTACCCGAATGCTTCGCCAGCTCGGCGAGGACCGCAAATTCCTTGGGAGTGAGGTGTATCTCCTCACCGTCCCGAAACACCGCGCGCCGAAAGAGGTCGATGCTTACGCCATCTATTTCGATCGGCCGCTGATCGGAGTCGGGCCCGAGGGCAAGCAGGTTGGTCAGGTAACGATCGAGCTTTCCCGCTTCCGCGCCGATGCCGGAAACGACCTCCTTGTCGCCCGAACCTTTGCGCTTCAGCTCGCGGACCCCGTTGCTGATTGCCTTCAGAGATGGCGCGATGTCCTGTCCGATCGTCGATAGCAGGGTTGAACGGACGCGGTCGTGTTCGCGGGTACGCGCGAACTCCCGCGCTTCGGCCTCCAGCCGCCCGCGTTCCAGGGCGAGCGCCACCTGGTCGAGCAAACTGTCGAGCAAGGGGATTTGCTCGGGCCGGAGCGGCGGGCCGCCGTCGTCCCGCGCAAGACCCATCGCGGCAATGACCGCGCGTCCCGATCGTATCGGATGGAATTGCCATTCGGTCGGCACTGCGCGTCCCACGCCGCGGCCTGCGGGTTCACCCTGATCGATGACCAGCGCGGCGACGGCAATATCGCCCGGTGTGAGCCTTGCCTCGGCTGGAGCGCTTGCTTTCATGCGAGGTTCTGGCGTCCCCGCCAGCAGCACGGCATTGGTCTCAAACACCTGAGCGAGTTCGCGAGTGCTCACTTCGGCGATGTCCTGCTCCGTGGTGCAGGAGAGCAGCCGTCGCGCCAGACCGGCGATGGTCGCGCTCCGCGCGGCATGCGCTTCGGCGATACGCGCCTGACTGCGGACCGAAGCTGCCAATTGACTGGTTACGGCGGCAACAGCGAAAAGGACGATCACCGTCACGATATCGTTCGGATTGTCGATCCGGAAGGTGAGGTGGGGCGCGGTGAAAAAGAAATTGTAGGCGAGCGCCGACGCAAGCGCCGCGACGAGCGCCGGGCCAAGCCCCGCCGTCACTCCGGCAACCAGAACGGCTGGGAGATAGAGCAGGTCGACGGAGGAATTGCCCCATCTCGGAGCCATTGCGAGGCCGATGAGCGTCGACGTCGCGACCATCAGCAGTGCTTCGGCATAACCGCGCAGCTGGCGAGCGGCCGAACGTTCCTTTGCGGACAGGAGGTTCATCGCACCTAAGTGCGCCCTGCGATCGCGACCGTCGAGGGCCGGGTACCGGAATCCACATGGAATCTTTACGACCATGGACCGCACATGGCGTTGATCATGGCCACACTTTCCCAACCCGTTGCCGTTTCCGCGGATGCACCGATCGACGCTCAAAAGCATTCCCTGCCCGCTTTGATGCTAGGCGCGGTCGGCGTCGTGTACGGCGACATCGGCACGTCCCCGCTCTACGCGATGAAGGAAAGCTTCATCGGGCCACACCCGCTGGCGGTCGACCCGTTGCACATCTTTGGAGTGCTGAGCCTCATCTTCTGGTCGCTCATGATGATCGTGACCGTGAAATATGTGCTGGTCGCAATGCGCGCCGACAATAAGGGTGAGGGGGGATCGTTCGCGCTGCTCGCCCTCATCTCGCGCAACCTCGGCGAGAAAAGATGGGCGTCGGGGCTCGTGATGCTCGGTGTCCTCGCGACCGCGCTGTTCTACGGCGACGCAATGATCACGCCCGCCATTTCCGTGCTTTCGGCGGTCGAGGGGCTGACCATCGTTCAATCCGGCCTAAAGCCGCTCGTCATCCCGATCGCGATCGTCATCCTGATCGCGCTCTTCCTCGTCCAGTCCCGAGGAACGGCAAAGGTCGGAGCCGTATTCGGCCCGGTCGTCCTCATCTACTTCGCGGCGCTCGCGTCCCTCGGCTTATCGAACATCATCCGACATCCGGAGATCGCCGGTGCGCTCAGCCCCTACTGGGCAGTCGAATTCTTTGCCCACGATGCGAAGCTAGCATTCCTCGCTATGGGGTCGGTCTTCCTCGCCGTGACCGGCGCGGAGACGCTTTATGCCGACATGGGCCATTTCGGCCGAAGGGCGATCGGCTTCTCCTGGCTGGGGCTCGTCTATCCCTGCCTGATGCTTAACTATTTCGGACAGGGCGCGCTGTTGCTGTCGACGCCTTCAGCAGTCGAGAATCCGTTCTACCTGATGGCTCCGGAATGGGCGCGACTTCCGCTCGTCTTCATCGCCACCGCTGCCACCATCATCGCCAGCCAGGCGGTCATCTCCGGCGCATTCTCCGTGACCCACCAGGCAGTCCAGCTCGGCTTCCTGCCCCGCATTCGCACAGAGCATACGAGCGCCAAGGCGGCCGGCCAGATCTACATTCCGGCGGTGAACTGGGGCCTGCTGATCATGGTCGTCCTGCTCGTTCTCGGCTTCCGCGAGTTGACCAACCTCGCGTCGGCCTACGGCATTGCCGTCAGCGGTACGATGATCATCACCACGATCATGCTCGCCGTCCTGATCTTCGGCGTTTGGAAGTGGAACCGCTATGTCGCGGCCTTCACGATCGGTCTGTTCGCCATCGTCGACGGCGCCTTCTTTGCATCGAACATCACCAAGATCGCCGACGGCGGCTGGTTCCCACTCGCAGTTGCCGCGGTGATTTTTACCGTGCTGACGACCTGGGCGCGCGGGCGGGCGCTGATGCGACGCCGGCTCGAAGAGGATGCACTTCCGCTCGAGGTCTTCATCAAGTCGGCGGGGTCGGTCCACCGCGTCCGCGGAACGGCGGTGTTCCTTTCAACCTCGGCGGATATCGTGCCATCCGCCCTCCTCCACAATCTCAAGCATAACCAGGTGCTCCACGAGCGCGTGCTTATCCTGAACGTGAAGGTCGAGGACGTTCCCCACGTGCCTCCAGCGAAGAGGCTGGAGACCCATGGCGCAGGCAAGGGCTTCTACCGGGTCATCCTCCACTACGGCTTCATGGACGAGGTCGATGTGCCCGCCGACCTGGTCCGCATCGGGTCTTGCGGCGATAGCTTCAACATGATGAGCACCAGTTTCTTCCTCGGACGCCAGAAGCTGATCGCGGCCAAGGAGCAGCCCGGTATGGCGTTGTGGCGCGAAAAGCTGTTCGCTTGGATGATGAAGAGCTCCGAAAGCGCGATGGAGTTCTTCAAGCTCCCGACCAACCGGGTGATCGAACTCGGCAGCCAGCTTCGGATATGAGCGCGGGAATCGCGCTTTTGGCAGTAGCGGCGTCGCTTCCGCCGATCTGCGCGGACCGGCCTGCAAAAGCGACTGGTACATGCACGGTCCCGGCCGGCAGGTTGCAGGTAGAAGCTGGCGTTGCCGATTGGAGTCTGACCAGGATACAGAAAACTCGGACTGAGCTGATCACACTTGGGTCGACCGTTGTGAAACTCGGTCTCTCCAATCATTCGGACCTTCAGGTCGGCTTCACACCTTACACGAAGCTCAAGCTCTCAGTCGCCGCTTCGCGAACGCGGGCCTCGGGGTTCGGGGACCTGACCGTTCGCTACAAGCATCGCCTAACGACCGGCGATACGGGAACCCAGGTAGGAGTCATTCCATTTTTGAAGTTGCCGACCGCTGCCCGGGCAATTGGAAACGGCAAGCTCGAGGGAGGCGTCTCCGTCCCAGTGAGCATTCCGGCTTCGCGAACCTTATCCGTGACATTCGGACCGGAAGTCGACGTGCTTGCCGATGCGGACGGCCACGGCCGACACTTCGCGGTCGTGAACCTCGTTAACGTTGCCGGGCCGCTGGCTCCAAGGCTCACCTTGGCCGGTGAGCTTTGGACGAACGTCAATCTCGACCCTTCCGGAACAATGAAGCAGGCGTCAGTGGATGCGGCGCTGGCTTACGCCGTGTCCGACTCCGTCCAGACCGACACCGGTGCAAATATCGGTCTTACGCGGGACACGCCGGACGTCGAACTGTACGGAGGCTTGTCCCTACGTTTCTGACCGGAGCGCGCGAGATTTGAAGGTTCACGGGTGGGTTCAAATTAAGATCGCACTCAAGCTTCAGGCAACTCAGTTTCGAGGGGGAAGCCCTCGTCGAGCCAGCCGGTGATCCCTCCGGCCATGATCTTCACCGGCCGGTCCAACCTCGCCAGCCGAAGCGCGCCGCGCGCGGCGCCGTTGCAGTGCGGGCCGGCGCAATAGGTTACGAAAAGCGTGTCCGCCGGCCACTGCGCCATCTTCGACCCGATTATCTTTCCGTGAGGCAGGTTGATCGCCCCGGGGATGTGACCACGCTCGAACAGAGCCGGCCCGCGAACGTCGAGAAGCACGAAACCCGGATTACCGGACGCCAGTGCCTGATGCGTGTCCCAGCAATCTGTTTCGAACTCGAAGGCTGCGGCGAAGTGCGACAGCGCCCTGGTCGCGTCGGCGGCCGGAATTTCGGTGACACCATTGGACATCGGATCGTCTCCTTCTGATCCGCTGGACATAAGGCTATTCCTATCCACGGGTGAGTGGCGTAAATGCCAATAAGCAGCAAGATCATGCCAAACTCGCCGGAAGATCCGTCCTCTTTCAACAGAAGCGTCGTTGCGCTCGCTTACGACGGACTTTGCACTTTCGAATTCGGGATCGCGGCGGAGGTCTTCGGCCTTGCCCGCCCGGAGATGGGGGAGGACTGGTACCGTTTCTCGACGGCAGCAGTGGCACCGGGCCGGATGCATGCGCGCGGTGGCATCGCGATCACGGCGGATTGCGGGCTCGAAGCGCTGGATAGTGCCGGAACAATCGTGGTCCCTGGGTGGAGCGGGATCGATGCACCAGTACCGCAGTCCCTCATCGAGCGATTGGTCGCAGCGCATTCCCGTGGCGCGCGGCTAATGTCGATCTGCTCGGGAGCAACGGTGCTGGCGGCAACCGGATTGCTGGACGGGAAGACCGTCGCGACCCATTGGCGCTACTCGGAGGCGCTCGCCCGCCGGTTTCCACAGGTCAACGTGGACGCATCCGTTCTCTATATCGGCGACGGACGGATCTTTACTTCAGCTGGCAGCTCGGCGGGCATCGACCTGCTCCTTCACCTGGTCCGTTGCGATTTCGGCGCCGAGAAAGCGAACGCGGTCGCGCGACGCCTCGTGATGCCGGCGCATCGTGAAGGCGGACAGGCGCAGTATATCGAGCGGCCGGTAGTGCCGGAGCGCGGGACGCTAGCACCTCTGCTCGACGCGATGCGCGCAAATCTGGCGGGAGATCACAGCATCAGCCGGCTGGCCCGCGCGGCGGCGATGAGCGAGCGCACGTTCCTTCGCCGGTTTCGCGAGGCGACCGGGACCACTCCCGGCGAGTGGCTGATCAACACTCGCATCGATGCGGCTCGAGAATTGCTCGAGCAAACTCGCGGCTCAATCGACGAGATATCTGCGGCAGCGGGCTTCGGGTCGGTCGAGGCGCTCCGACACCATTTCCGGCGTCGCTTCGGGATCTCGCCCGCCACTTACCGGCGGAATTATCTACCGGGCGGTCCGCAGGTCAGAGCGGACGCCTAGCCGATCAACGGCCGTGGCCGCGCCAGCGTTTGACGGTGCGCTGGATGATGCCCTCTTCGCCGCCGGTCTCGCGCCACAGGGCAGCGAAGCTCGGGTCGGCGGAGGCCGGACGCTTCTCCGGCTCGAGGTCGTCGAAGCGAACACGGATAGGGATCGCGACGCCTTCGCCGCAGGCGATGCACTCGCGGTTGCGGAGCGCCGGGATCGCATCGAGGAAGCCGCGGGCACCTTCCGGCATCGCCGCACGCACGCAGGCCTGGTCTCGGTCGTTGTTCAGACGCATCGAGATGATCGTACCGCACTGCGACAGCACGCCTTCCGCCAAGTCGGACGGACGCTGCGTGATGAGGCCGAGGGACACACCGTACTTACGGCCCTCCTTGGCGATACGCTCGAGGATCTTGCGGACGGCCTGGGCTCCGCCGTTCTCGTCCTTCGGGACGTAACGGTGAGCCTCTTCGCAAACGAGTAGGATCGGACGCTGCGGTTCTGTCCGCGACCAGATCGCATAGTCGAACACCATGCGGGCGAGCACCGAAACCACCACCGAGGTAATCTCGGATGGAACGCCCGACACGTCGACGATTGAAATCGGACGCCCGTGGCTCGGAAGGCGGAACAACTTCGCGAGGAAGCCTCCCATCGTGTCTGAAACGAGCATGCCCGAGAACATGAAGGTGTATCGCGGGTCGGCGCGAAGCTCTTCGAGCTTCGTCTTCAGGCGCTGATAGGGAAGCGTATCGCCGGCGCGTTCCAGCTTGCCCATCTCATTCACGACGATGCCGTTGAGGTCGGCGAGAAGGTACGGGATCGGTGAATCCACGGTCACCTTGCCGAACTGCTCGACGTTCTTGCCCTTGGTGCGGGCAGCCAGAAGGCACTTGGCGAGGATGTCGGCGTCGCGCTGACGCTCCGAGCCATGCGTGGTCAGCATGACCTCGCAATGCTCTTCGAAGTTCATCAGCCAATAAGGAAGCTGAAGGTTGTCGACGTTGAACAGCTCGCCGCAGTCCTTGAACGCTGCGGAATACTCCCCGTGCGGGTCGATCATCACGATGTGACCCTCGGGGCTGAGCTCCGAAATGCGGTGCAGGATCAACGAAACCGAGGTCGACTTACCGGTACCGGTCGATCCGAGGATCGCGAAGTGCTTCGACAGCATCGGGTCGACGTAGAGTGCGCCGCGAATGTCGTCGGTCGGATAGACCGTGCCGATCTCAACGTGCGGGCTGTCGTCAGCCGCGAACACCGAGCGGAGATCCTGCGTCGAGACTGCAAGAACCTTTTCGCCCGGGATCGGATAGCGCGTCACACCGCGACGGAAGTTGGACATGTTGCCTGCGGAATCCCGAGCGCCTTCGCCGAGGAAGTCGATAGACGCGAGGATCTCGCCGTTGTCGCCGCTCTTCATGGTGCGGACGTTCGCGATAAGCCAGCTGCCGGCGACTGACATCTTTACCTGGCTGCCGACCTGGCCGGACATGGCGACCGAAGGATCGGAATGGTTGTGCAGACTAGCGAGCACCGCCCCATCCATCCGGATTCGCGAGCCCGAGCCGGCGATCTCGACGACCTCGCCAATAGCCTGAAGGCTTGCCGCCGCAGACACCGCTTTCGATTGCGCGCCGCCATCATCGCTGAAGCTGCTGATTTCGTTTACGAAACTCTGCAGGTTCGGTTGTTCGTCCATTAATCCGCCCCAACTCGCGTTAACTTGATCTGGAGCAAACTGGTAAGCGCGAGCGGTTAAGATTTACCTTAAGGTCTAGAAGCGGCGCCGGAACACCATCGCGGCAGCCCATCCGAGGAACAGCGACATCACCACCGCAGCAAGGCCGTAGAGGAACTCGTGGCGGCGGGCGACGAGGGATACCCAGCGCTCGAATCCGCTCTTGCCGATGTAGATGTCGCGTGTGGCGACGGCGAGCACCCGGCCATCCTGGATGAGGAAAGTCTCGGCCGTGTAGGTCCCCACGGGCACCTGACTCGGGATGGAAATGCGGGCGCGGTAGAGCACGCCTTCGCTGATTTCGACGCCGCGCGGGCTTTCGTAGTAAACGCCGTTGCGCTTTCGAAGATCGATCAGTCCGGCCTCGAAGTGGCGCGCCTTTTCCGGCAACGCTCCCGAGCCCGGCGAAAGCTGCAAATTCTGCAGGCCGATTTCGTAGATCGCCGCCGTGCGCTCATCGACGAGCTGCGAAATCGGCCGTGACGAGGCCACTGCGTAGAAAGCGGGCGCCGACCGGAAGCGCGCCGAATCCGCGTTCATCCAGATTCCGGCGATCTTCTGCTTTTCACGGATGAGGATCGGCTGCACCGGTCCGCGAAGGACCACCGCGATGTCCGGGGCGCGCTCCGGCAACCGGCCG
The DNA here is from genome assembly GCF_049991885.1 of Sphingomonas sediminicola. Lineage (NCBI taxonomy): Bacteria > Pseudomonadati > Pseudomonadota > Alphaproteobacteria > Sphingomonadales > Sphingomonadaceae > Sphingomonas > Sphingomonas sediminicola. The sequence goes on along the minus strand of NZ_CP178916.1, from coordinate 2,537,683 downwards.
CGTGGATAGAGGATCGCTCCGAATAGGAGGAGCTGGGCGCCCGAGAAGCTGTAGCGGATCTCGATCCTGCGCGCCGACACGTCCGGAACGAGCACGGGCTTTGCCTGCGCCATCAGTGCGAGCGAAACGATCGCAAGCACCAAGGCGCGACCGATCTTCACAGATATTCCACCGTGAAGATCTCGTCCGGACGCCAGGCAAGCCCGAGCGCCATCCGCATCCCGACGAGGAGAATGACGACCGCAAGCGCAAGGCGAAGGAAGTCGGGCTTCATTCGAGTGGCGAGCGCTGCGCCGTACTGGGCACCGACGACGCCACCGACGAGGAGGAGCGCCGCAAGGACGATGTCGACCGACCGTGTGGTCAGCGCGTGGACCATCGTCGTGCCCGCGCTGATAACCAGGATGATTGCGAGCGACGTGCCGATCACGACGCGGGCCGGCATACCCAGGATATAGATCATCGCCGGGACGAGTACGAAGCCGCCTCCGACGCCAAGCAGCATGGTCAGGATGCCCGCGCCGAAGCCGAGCGCGAGCGGCGCCAGCGGGGAGATGTAGAGACCCGACTTGTAGAAGCGCCAGCGGAGCGGGAGGGTGGCCACCCAGCGATTGTGCCTCGGTCTCTGGCGCGGCGCGGCGGCCTTCACATAACCGAGCGCAATCAGCGCATCCTTGAGCATGAGCACGCCGATGTAGCCAAGCAGAACGACGTACATGAAGCCGATGACGACATCGATCTGGCCGCTCGCCTGCAGAGCACGGAATATCGCGGCGCCCACCAGCGAGCCGATGATGCCGCCGGCAACCACCACCGCGCCCATCTGCAAATCCGCGCCGCCGCGCCGCATGTGAGCCATGGCACCGGTCACGCTGGCGCCCGTGATCTGCGTCGTCGCCGATGCGACCGCCACGGTCGGCGGGATTCCGTAGAAGATCAGCAGTGGCGTCGTTAGGAAGCCGCCGCCGACACCGAACATGCCCGACAGGATGCCGACGACCCCGCCAAGCGCGATGATCAACAGCGCATTGACCGACTGGCCGGCGATCGGGAGGTAGATGTCCATCGGCAACGAAGGACTAGCGGCAAAGTCGGCTTGAGGCCAAGCGCAACGGCTGTTTTCGGCGGCTAGAATTTGGCCCCCCAATGTTACCGCCGGTCCGGAATCCGGCTCGGCCGTACCCGCCAGCCTCTGACGCCAGTCGAGATGAACATTCACGTTCGAGCGCACGCGCACCGAAATCCGCGCACCAGCATCGACGCGATAAAGGCCGGGCGGGTACCCGCCCCAGACACCGAGATCGGCAGAGAAACGGCCCCAGACTGGACGCGAGACAGCAAGGCCGCCGTCGGCGAACAGGTCGCGGCTGCGGATGCCGACAACGCCCCCTGGGCCATAGCCGTCGAGGAACAGGTCCCACCGAGCGCCCCTCAGACTGCACCACATCGGTACATCGGCTCTTCCTCAAGATTGATCCGTTCCGGCGGTTTCTTGGCCTCGAACCTGTTGCTAGAGAGTCGCGTGCTCCGGGAATCGACGAGGCTAAAGGTCGGAACGACCGCGCTGACGCGCACTCATTTCCTGCTGCTTTATGCAGCAATGCTGGTCGCCGCCTCGGGCAATACAGCGCTGCAATCGGTGATGCCGGCCATAGGACGCGAGATCGGGATCTCCGATTTCTGGGTTGCGGTCGCCTACACCTGGTCGGCGGTCCTGTGGGTCGCGCTCGCGCCTTTCTGGGCCGAGAAGAGCGATCACCACGGACGCAAGGCGCTTACCCTGCTCGGACTGTCGGGATTCATCGCATCAAGCTTGTTGTGTGGGACTGTCCTTCACCTCGGCCTGATCGGCGCGATCGGCGGAGGAGTGACGTTCCTTTTGTTCGGCATGTTCCGGGCAATCTACGGCGCTCTGGGCAGTTCGACGCCTTCCGCAACCCAGGCCTATCTCGCAGCGAAGACGAGAAGGGGCGGCCGCGTCGCTGCCTTGTCGGCGCTCTCCAGTTCCTTCGGCCTTGGAACGATCATCGGTCCGGCGGTCGCGCCGTTGTTCGTCCTTCCGCTGGTAGGCTTGGCCGGCCCTTTGTTCGCCTTTGCGCTGATCGCAATCGCCGTATTCGCCGCAGTTCTTCTGTGGCTTCCGAACGATCGATATGGCCGCCGCATCGGCCATGGCGCGGCAATGAGCTATCCGTCAGGAGCCTCGCAGCCGACAGGAGCTAGCGTCGTCGCGGCGACGTCGCCGAGGAGCAAGAGGTTAAGCTGGAAGGACTCCCGCGTTCGGTCGTGGATCATGGCTGGCGTCGCGGCCGGCCATGCGCAGGCGGCGACTTTGACCTGCATCGGTTTCTTCGTGATCGACCGGCTCAACCTCGAGCCGCATGGATCGGAAGCCTCGATCGCGATCGTGATGATGGCGGGCGCGTCCGCCACCTTGGCGGCACAATGGGGCCTGATCCCGAGGCTGAACCTGAAGCCGCAGGCCCTGATTTTCTCAGGGGCGTTGGTGGCCGCGATCGGGCTCGCCGGAGCCATGATCGCTCGCGACCTTTATGGAATCACTTTGTCGTTCGCACTTGCTTCGCTCGGATTCGGCTTCACCCGGCCGGGCTTCACCGGCGGTGCGTCGCTTGCGGTCCCGCTGGCGGAGCAAGGCGGAGTGGCAGGGCTGATCACGGCAGCGAACGGCATCAGCTGGGTGGCCGCACCGGCCCTCGGCATGGCGCTCTACCTCGTCAACCCGAACCTGCCGTTCGCAATTTCGTCCGCGCTGCTCGTCGCTCTGGCGATCTGGTCCCGACGCGCGCTTCCGCGCTTTTAGTGGTCCGAGCCCTTACCGTCGCCGCCGCGTGACCGGAGCATTCCCGGAAGAACGAAGCCGATACCTGTCGGTCGCACCGCTTCGCTTTTCAATGTCCGTTGGATGCGCTCATATTCGTCGAGCATTTCGGGCGTGACCGAAGCGCGGGTCTCGGTAAGGGCGGCCTCGAAGTCGGCCATCGTCACTTCCTTCGCCTCGAGTCCGCGACGAAGCGCGGTCAATCCGGCACGGCGGACCAAATCCTCGAGATCGGCGCCGGTGAAACGCTCGGTCCGCTGGGCGAGCGATTCGAGGTCGACGTCCTTGGCGAGCGGCATTTCCTCAGTGTGGATTGCGAGAATCCGCCGCCGGCCGGCAGTGTCCGGAGTGCCGACGTAGATTAGTTCGTCGAGCCGGCCTGGCCGAAGCAACGCCGGGTCGATCAGGTTCGGCCGGTTGGTCGCGCCGATGACCACGACATTGTTGAGCTCTTCGAGCCCGTCCATCTCGGCGAGGATCGTGTTGACCACCCTCTCAGTCACCTGCGGTTCGCCAAGACCGGCGCCGCGCGCGGGCACGAGGCTGTCGAGTTCGTCGATGAAGATGATCGTCGGTGCGACCTGCCGGGCGCGTGCGAACAGGCGGGCGATCTGCTGCTCGCTTTCACCGTACCATTTGCTGAGCAGGTCGGACGACTTGGTCGCGATGAAATTCGCTTCGCTCTCGCGCGCGGTCGCCTTGGCGAGCAAGGTCTTTCCTGTTCCCGGCGGGCCATAGAGCAGGAAACCCTTGGCCGGACGGATACCAAGGCGGCGGAATGCTTCCGGATGCTTGAGCGGGAGCTCGACACCTTCGCGGAGCCGGTCGCGCGCCGCATCGAGGCCGCCGACGTCGTCCCAGTTGACCGACGGCGTCTCGACCATGACCTCGCGCATTGCGGAAGGCTGCACGCGCTTCAGCGCATTGATGAAGTCGTGTGGTTCGACCGACAGAGCATCGAGGATCTCGGTAGGAATAGCCTCGTCCTCAAGGTTGAGGCGCGGCATGATCCGCCGGACTGCCTCCAGCGCCGCCTCGCGAGTCAGCGCTGCAAGATCCGCGCCGACGAAGCCGTAGGTCTGCCGTGCCAGCTCATCGAGATCCACCTCCGCGCTGAGAGGCATGCCTCTGGTGTGGATCCCGAGAATCTCGCGCCGTCCCTTTTCGTCGGGAACGCCGACTACGATCTCGCGGTCGAACCGGCCAGGGCGACGAAGCGCCTCGTCGATCGCTTCCGGCCGGTTGGTCGCGGCAATCACGACGAGGTTCTGGCGCGGCTCCAGCCCGTCCATCAGGCTGAGGAGCTGCGCGACGAGCCGCTTTTCGGCCTCGCCCGTCACTTGGCTGCGCTTGGGCGCAATCGAATCGATTTCGTCGATGAAGATGATCGACGGGGCGGATTCGGCGGCCTGCTCGAAAAGTTCGCGCAACTTCTTCTCGCTCTCGCCATAGGCCGAGCCCATGATCTCCGGCCCCGCGATGTGGAAGAATTTCGCATCGCTCTCGTTCGCGACCGCTCGCGCAAGCCGGGTCTTGCCGGTGCCGGGCGGGCCGTGGAGCAGCACGCCCTTGGGCGGATCGACGCCGAGGCGCTGGAACAGTTCGGGATGGCGCAACGGAAGCTCGACCATCTCGCGCAGCGCGTCGATCGTGTCGCGCATGCCTCCGAGGTCGTCGTACGTGACGTCCGCGCGGCGCTCGCCTTCGCCTTTGGCATATTCGGGGAGCAGCTCGATCTGCGTGTTGGCGTCGACATGGACGATGCCCTTGGGCGTCGTGCTGACGACGTTCAACCGAACCTCATGAAGCGCGAAGGCAGGCGCGTTGAGCATCTGCCGGACTTCTTCGGGAATATTTGAATCGATTCGCTGGTGCCCGGTCGTGGCAACGACGTCGCCTTCGGTCACCGGCCGTCCCGCGAAGCTGCGCTTCAAGGCGATCGCCGAGCCCTGGAGACGGATATTGTCGGTGGCCGGCGCGAAGACCACGCGCGTCGCCGCTTTCGATTCGGCTTTCTTGACCTCGACATAGTCGCCCGATCCGACACGGGCGTTGGAGCGCTGCAGGCCGTCGAGACGAATGATATCGAGGCCGGCATCGTCGGGATAAGGTCGGAGGGCGCGAGCAGTCGTCGACCGCTTGCCGACAATCTCGATCACGTCGCCTTCGTTAAGGCCGAGCGACTTCATCAGGTTGAGGGATAGCCGGGCAAAACCACGGCCACCGTCCGCCGGCGGAAGGTTCGCCACCTGCACGCGGGCCGTAGTCGGTCGTTCGAGAGTATCCGTATCGGCCACGCGACCATTCCTCCATTTTCGTGCCGCTAGCGTAACGGCTGCAGCGTGATTGGGTTCAATGTGGTGCGGCTGAAGCCCAAGAAAACCCCTTCAGAACTTGAGCGACCCGGCAATCTTTCGGACCGTCGAGCGTGGAGCCAGGCGCGTCGACCAGGCCCCGATCTTGTTCGTCGCGCCTGGAATCACGATCGCTTGATTGCGGTCGAGCCCTTCTAGTCCTGCCCTGACGACCGGCTCCGCTTCCATCGCAAGGCGGTCAAAACTTCCGAGCGTCTTGATCCCTGCCACGTCGCCGAACTCGGTCCGCGTCGGGCCGGGACAAAGCGCGCTCACCTTGATCCCGCGGTCCTTCCACTCCTCGTGCAGCGCTTCGGTGAACGAGAGAACGTAGGCCTTGGTCGCGAAATAGACCGCCATGTTCGGGCCTGGCTGGAATGCGGCGGTCGAGGCAACGTTGAGAATCGATCCGCCCCCGTGCGCTCGCATGTCATCGATAACGATGAAGGTCAGATTGGTCAGGGACCGGATATTGAGGTCAATCATCTCAAGCTGGCGATCGAGCGGCAGCGCGTCGAACCGACCGCGAAGTCCGAAACCGGCATTGTTGATGAGCGTCCTGACCCACAGCCCGCGTGACTTGATCTCCTCAAGCAACTTGGCCGGCGAGTTTGGCTTGCCCAGATCGGCGGCAATGACGTGCGCCTTGCCGAGTTCGGCGGCGAGCTTGTTGAGGCGATCCTTTCGGCGCGCGACGAGAATGACCTCGTCGCCGCGCGCTGCACATTGCCTGGCGAATTCGACGCCGAGGCCGGCGGACGCGCCCGTGATGAGAGTCGCCGGCCTCGGGTCCATCGCCTTAGCTCGCCGGCCTGATTTCGGCCTTCATGATCTTGCCCGGGTTCGCCGGCGGCTCGCCCTTCGGAAGCGCGTCGACATGCTCCATGCCGCTCTCGACCTCACCCCAAACGGTGTACTGGTTGTCGAGGAAGCGAGCGTCGTCGAAGCAGATGAAGAACTGGCTGTTGGCGCTGTTGGGATCCTGAGTGCGAGCCATCGAGCAAATGCCGCGGACGTGCGGTTCGCGGCTGAATTCGGCCTTGAGGTTCGGAAGGTTGGAGCCGCCGGTGCCGCGGCCGGTCGGGTCACCGCCCTGGGCCATAAAGCCGGGAATCACGCGGTGGAAAAGGACGCCGTCGTAGAAACCGCTTTTCGCCAGCTCCTTGATCCGATCAACGTGGCCGGGCGCGAGATCGGGGCGCAGTTTGATGACGACATCGCCGCCGCTCGAAAGGTTGAATACAAGGCGTTCGTCGTCGGCCATCGGTCTGCTCCGGTCAAAAGAGGAAAGTTGGCGGCGATTTAGGCGGCCCAAGCGGGTTGCGCCAGTGCGGGCGCGGCAATAGGACGGCCCTCACGGGTCGAGCGGGGGATTTAGGCATGAGCGAGAGCGAGAACATCGCAACCGCCGCCCCCGAGCAGAAGGCTCAGGCGCCGATCGATGAGGAAGATCGGCTTCGGCCCGAGTTCGTCGACAGGGTCCTGGACGCAGTCGAAGCCGGCGACGATGCGGTCGCGCGCGAACTGGTGCAGCCACTCCACCCGGCCGACGTCGCCGACCTGATCGAGCTTGCCCGCGGCGACGAGCGCGAGGGTCTGGTCAAGGCTCTGGCCGGGATCATCAGCCCGGACGTCCTTGCCGAGCTCAACGACTTCGTTCGCGAAGACCTGATCGACGAGATGGAGCCGCAGCAGGTTGCCGACCTCGCAGGCCAGATGGAAACCGACGACGCGGTCGCCCTGATCGAGGATCTCGATCGGGACGAGCGGCAGGCCGTCCTCGAAAAGATGGAGCCGGACGACCGCGCCGCGGTCGAGGAAGCGCTCAGTTATCCGGAAGAATCCGCGGGCCGGTTGATGCAGCGCGATTTGTGCGCTGTTCCCGAGCATTGGAAGGTCGGCCAGGTCATCGATTACCTGCGGTCCGAAGACGAACTTCCAACCGACTTCTGGGAAGTCTTCGTAGTCTCGCCCGACCACCACCCGGTCGGGACTTGCAAGCTTTCGACGATCCTTCGCAGCCCGAGAACGACGCTGGTCAGCAGCATCATGAAACGGGATCAGACTTTGATCCCGGTCGACATGGACCAGGAAGACGTTGCGCTCCGCTTCCAGAAATATGCGCTTGTCTCGGCGGCAGTGGTCGACACTGAAAGCCGGCTCGTCGGGATGATTACCGTCGACGACGTCATCCACATCATCCAGGAAGAAGCGAGCGAGGACGTCCTGCTTCTCTCTGGCGCGGGCGACGAGGGCGACATCAACGAGCCGGTGACGGAGAGTTATCGCGCCCGCGTTCGCTGGCTGATCGCCAACCTACTCACCGCGCTCGTCGCGGCGTTCGTCATCCGGCAGTTCGAGCATTCGATCGAACGCCTGGCGATCCTGGCGGTGCTCATGCCGATCGTTGCCGGTGTCGGCGGCAATGCTGGAACGCAGACGCTCGCGGTCACCGTCCGGGCCCTCGCGACAAACCAGCTTACAGGATCGAACCGATGGCGCGCGGTAGGTCGAGAGATCCGGGTCGCGCTTCTCAACGGTTTGACAATTGCCGTCCTAATCGGCGTCGGTGTTACGCTCGTGCTCGGAAGCCCTCAGTTGGGCGGCGTGATTGCCGTGGCGATGCTCTTCAACATCCTCGTTGCAGGTCTGGCAGGCGTCCTCATTCCACTGACGCTCGAGCGTTATGGAGCGGACCCCGCGGTTGCGAGCAGCATCTTCGTCACCATGATGACGGATTCGATGGGCTTCCTGCTCTTTCTGGGACTCGCGACCGGGGTCGGGCTGGTCCGTTAGACGATCAGGGCAGGTGTCCACTCTTTTCGCGCTTCACCGCCAGATAGTCGGCATTGTGCGGGTTGGCGGGCATATGGTGAGCGACGCGCTCCGCAACCTTGATGCCTTCGGCTTCCAGCGCCGCGACCTTGTTCGGATTGTTGGTGAGCAGCCGTACTTCCTCAATTCCGAGTGCACGAAGGATTGCCGAGGCGTGGGCGTAGTCCCGCTCATCGTCGGAGAAGCCGAGCCGAAGGTTGGCATCGACGGTGTCCAGCCCGCGATCTTGTAGCGCGTAGGCTCGAAGCTTGTTGGCGAGCCCGATCCCGCGACCTTCCTGTCGCAAGTAAAGGAGCACGCCCCCTCCAGCCGCGCCGATCAAGCGAAGCGCTTCCTTCAGCTGCGGTCCGCAATCGCACTTGAGCGAGCCGAACACGTCGCCGGTCAGGCATTCGCTGTGGAGCCGAACAAGCGGAGGCTTCCCGCCGAACGCGCCGACAAGGAGAGCAACATGATCCTGCCCGTCGTCCGATCCACGAAATGCGAAGATCTGCGTGTCTGGCATGCCGTCGAGCGGCAGGCGCGCGCGGGACAGCAACGTAACGTCCGGTTGGAGGTTGTCGCCAACTAGCTCGTCTAGCGGGATCGAGATTGAAGCGTCCGGCGCATCTACGAGCCACACGGCCGGCAAAAGGCCGGCGGCTCGCGTCAGCACCAGGGCCGCTTGTGCGGCGTCAGGCGACTTCAGGCGAAGCGAATGTAGCGGCCCTATCGGGGCTCGGGCGAGATCCTGCGCGGGGTCGGCCAGCGTGATCGCCGCGGCCCGATCGAGCCACGGCTCGCGCGCTACGAGCACGGGTTGCGCGGGGTCGGCGGCGTCGCGTTCGTTCGCCAACGACAGGGCCGCGGCGCGCCTGCCGCTGATCAGCAGAGGACTTTTCGATTCCGGATCCAGAAGGCGAAGCAGCTCAGGTGTGGCGGTCTCGATCGAGACGAAGACGAACGGCTCGCCGGCTTCGATCCTGACCGCGCGGCCAGTGCGCAACGCAGCGATCGCCCGCTCGACCGCCCCCGAGCGGCTCAAATGGCGATCTCGCAAATCAGGGGAACATGGTCCGAAGGCCGTTCCCAGCTTCGGCAGGGCTCCAGCACCCTATGCGACAGCACGCGCTCTTTCGCTTGCGGCGAAACCCACATGTGGTCGAGACGTCGACCGCGATCGTTCTTCGTCCAGTCGGGCGAGCGGTAGCTCCACCATGTGAAGTTGCGGTCTGGCGCGGGGACGAAACGGCGGCCGATATCGATCCAGTCATGCGCCTGCTGCAACCGGGTCAGGGCATCGATCTCGATCGGCGTGTGGCTGACGACGTCCAGCAACGCCCTGTGACTCCAGACGTCGCATTCAAGCGGAGCGACGTTGAAGTCGCCGACGATCAGGGTCGGCTCGCGAAGACCTTCGGACCAACGGGTCATACGCTCGATAAAGTCGAGCTTCTGGCCGAATTTCGGATTGACGGTGCGATCAGGGATGTCTCCGCCGGCGGGGACGTAGACGTTCTCAAGCCTGAGACCGCACGGTAGCCGCACGCCGACGTGGCGCGCCTCGCCATTGTCCTGCCAATCGTGACTACCCGAATCTCGAAGCTCCAGGCGGCTGAGAATCGCGACGCCGTGGTGCATCTTCTGCCCCTTCAGAACACGATGCTCGTAGCCTTGGCTTCGAAACAGATTGGCGGGAAATATATCGTCGGTGACCTTGGTTTCCTGGAGGCAAAGAACGTCCGGCTGCTCCTCGCGGAGCAGGCGTTCGACGATGCCGAGCCGGGCTCGGACCGAGTTCACGTTCCAGGATGCGATCTTGATGGTCTTGGACACGCGTCGCGCTTAGCCCGTTCTGTGTTGGAGGCAAAGAAAAGGCCCCCGCTCCGGGGGCATGGAGCGAGGGCCGACCAAGCGTTCGTCACGCAAGGCGATCAGGCGGGCCGTGGGTAACAGGGGGAAACCCCAGGCTAAATCCGCACGATCAGTAGATCGTTTACCATGCCGAACCTGACGCCGCGATGAACGGTTTCAAACCGCTACGTTATTCTATTACCTGCGCTTTTTGGGCTCCGCATAGGCGAATGCGCTTTCCGGAACGGCGACATTGTAGCGCTGATTGTCGAGCTTGATCGTCGTGCGCTTGTTCTGCGCGTCGATCGCAGTCCAGCCCTCGAGCAGGAGACCGCCGGGCGCCGACGGGCTACGAACGAAGGCTAGGAGCAGGGTTCCGAACTCCGGCCGGCGTGCATCGCGGGCTCGGACCACGAGGACTCTCGGATCGGATTGTGGGACGATTCTGGCGATCCGGTTGATGTCGGGATTGGCCGATAACAGGATTCCGAGCGGCGTCTTGTTGAGATCCCAGCTGTTCTTCTGGCCGACCTGGTAGTCCACGAACGTCAGCTTGTTGCCGTTGCCGACGAGGACGAGATCGTTCCCGTCATACTGGAAGCGAATCCGGCCCGGCCGCTTGAGCTGCAGCGTGCCGCGCGCAACGCGATTGCGCGAATCCGTCTGCGTGAAATTGGCCGTCATCGATTGAACGGCGGAAAGATGCGCCTCGACCTTGGCGATATCGGACTGTTGCGCCTCTGCGGGAACCGCGAGGGCGACAATCGCGACCGGCGCAAGGGCGCGCGCTAGGTGTTTGGGAAAGCTCATCTACTAAACTCCTGGGAATTCATGGCCGGTGTGGCAATCGGCCATTGAATGCGGACTGAACCCGCCGGTTCCCGGTTGTTCAGGTTCGCGAGGCCTCAGATCGGGTGCCCGTCAGGGTCGATCAGCACTTCGCGGCGGCCGACATGGTCGGGCTGACCCACGAGACCTTCCTTCTCCATCCGCTCGATCAGGCGTGCCGCGCTGTTGTATCCGATGCGCAGCTGGCGCTGGAGGTAAGAGGTCGAGGCTTTCTGGCTTTCGGCGACGATCTGAACCGCCTTGCGGAACAGCTGCGTTTCCGCATCGTCCTCGCCGCTCGGCTGGCCGTCGAACAGATAGCCGCCGTCTTCGGGCTCCTCGGTAACTGCCTGGATGTAGTCGGGCACGCCCTGCCTGCGCCAATGCTCGGCGACCGCCCGGACTTCCTCGTCGCTGACGAACGGGCCATGGACTCGGATGATCTGCTTGCCGCCCGGCATATAGAGCATGTCGCCCTTGCCCAGCAGCTGCTCCGCCCCCTGCTCGCCGAGAATGGTGCGGCTGTCGATCTTGCTCGTGACCTGGAAGCTGATGCGGGTCGGCAGGTTGGCCTTGATCACGCCCGTGATGACGTCGACCGACGGTCGCTGCGTGGCCATAATGAGGTGGATACCGGCGGCGCGCGCCTTCTGGGCGAGGCGCTGGATGAGGAATTCCACCTCCTTGCCGGCGGTCATCATCAAATCGGCGAGCTCGTCGACAATGACCACGATCTGCGGAAGGACGTCGTATTCGAGCTCCTCCATCTCGTAGATCGGCTGGCCCGAGCTTGCGTCGTATCCGGTCTGCACCCGGCGCCCGAGCTTCGAGCCCTTGGCCTTCGCGTCGCGCACCTTCTGGTTGAAGCTGGGCAGCGCGCGCACGCCGAGGTTCGCCATCATGCGATAGCGCTCCTCCATCTGCTCGACCGTCCACTTGAGCGCGCGGATTGCCTTCGACGGCTCGGTCACGACCGGGGACAGCAGGTGCGGAATGTCGTCATACATGCTCAATTCGAGCATCTTCGGGTCGATCATGATCATCCGACACTCATCCGGTGTCATCCGGTAGAGCAGCGACAAAATCATGCAGTTGAGACCGACCGACTTTCCGGACCCGGTCGTGCCCGCAACCAGCAGGTGCGGCATTGGCGCAAGGTCGGCGATGACCGGATCGCCGGCGATGTTCTTGCCGAGAATCAGCGGCAGCGACATGTTCTGATCGGCGTAGGCCTGGCTTCCGATCAGTTCGGACAGGGCCACCGCCTCGCGCTTGGGATTGGGAAGCTCGATGCCGATGACGCTGCGGCCGGGGATCGTAGCGACGCGGGCAGACAACGCCGACATGTTGCGGGCGATGTCGTCGGCCAACTGAATGACGCGGCTCGCCTTGATCCCGCTCGCGGGCTCAAGCTCGTACATCGTAACCACCGGTCCGGGCCGGACTTCGACGATGTCGCCTCGCACGTGGAAGTCCTCGAGGACGGATTCGAGCAAGCGGGCATTCCGCTCAAGTCCGGCGCGGTCGATCTTCGATCCGCCCTTTTCCGGTGGCGACGCCAGCAGCTCGATCAGCGGCAGCTGGTAGTTGTCGCCAAGCGCAAGGCTCTGCTGGGCTGCGGCGCTCGGTCGCTTGCCTCCGCGAGCCTGCGCGGCGGCGATCGGCCTCGGCGGCTCGGCAACGGCAACGGCGGGCCGCGATTTCGGCGGAGCAGCGCTCGTCGAGCGATCTTCCGCGGCCTCCATCGTTCGGCGGGGCGCGGCTACTCGCGGCCTTGGTTCGCGACGGAAGATGTTGGTGACCCAGGCTCTCTCGGTAGCCTGGAGCCCGAGCGCCAGATAGCCGAGGAATAGGCCAGCCAGTGCAAACAGGATCAGCACCACGAGGCGGACCGGTCCTGCAACCGCGTCTTCGCGAATGAGACCGATAGCAGCATCGACTCCGTAGGCCGCGCCAAGACCGATCGCGCCGCCCCAGCCGCCCGGAAGGCCCGAGACGGCCGAGCCGCTGGTCAGGCTGAGCGCGATTCCGATGAGGATCGCTCCGGCAGCCGCCACCAGAAGTGCGCGGCCAACCCGCCCGGTCGGCTCCAGCCGCATCATCCGGAGTCCGGCAAGGGCAACGACCGGCAGGAACAGGACAGACCCCATGCCGAACAAGAGCAGCAAGGCATCGCTGGCGTAAGCGCCGAAGCTTCCGATCCAGTTCGAGGGCGGACCGCCTGCAGCCGTGCTGAACGAAGGGTCGGTCGTGCTGTGGGTGGCCAGGGCGACGGCTGTCGCGACCGCAAGCCCGAACAGCATCGCACCCCATGTGCGAAGGGCGAGCCGCTTCAACGACGCGCGCAGCGCATCGCGCCAATGAGGCTCCAGCTCCCGTTTTGGGGTCCGCACGGCCGCGGTCGCCATCATTCTATCCCCACCCAAATCCTTGCGTAGAATGCATCTTCGCGGAGTCCGCGGTCAAGCGAAGCCTTGGCGTCAATGCGACGGAACGGTAGTGCGACTTGCCATGGACCGCGCGGACGTAATCATCTTTGGAGGCGGCCTTGCCGGCCTGACGCTGGCTTCGGCGCTCGATTCCAGCGGCATTTCGGCCATCGTTGTGGATCCGGCCGACCCCGTTGGGCGATCCACCCGGGCCTTCGACGGCCGGACGACCGCCATCTCGTCGAGCTCGATGCGGATGCTGGAGACGATCGGCGTCACGGACCATCTGCCCGCAGCTGGTTGTCCGATCCGGACGATCCAGGTAGCCGACGGACTGCAGCCTGGCGGACTGTCCTTCGATCCGGACGACGATGAGCCGTTGGGGGTCATGCACGAGAACCGGCATCTCCGCACTGCCCTGCAGGCTAGAGCGGAGGCGGGCCGGAACCTCTGGCTGCTGTGGAAATCCGCGCCGCAAACGGTCGATCGCGGTCCGCATGGAGTGGTCGTTTCGCTCGAAGACGGGCGCAGGCTGAGCGCGCCGATCCTCGCCGCAGTAGACGGCCGGAATTCCCCGACGCGGGAAGCCGCGGGCATTCCTATCGCTCGCTGGAAATACGATCACATGGCCGTCGTATCGACGCTCCGACACGAACGACCGCACGGCAACATCGCCTACGAGATCTTCTATCCAGGCGGCCCGTTTGCGCTGCTGCCGATGACCGACGACGATAAAGGGCATCGCTCGGCGATCGTCTGGTCGGTGCCGGTGGACGATGCCGCAGGCTGGATGTCGCTATCAGACGAGCAGTTCGCGGTAGAAGCGCAGGCGGCGATGGGCGGCTTCCTGGGCAAGACCGAATTGGCCGCGCCACGTTCCACCTATCCGCTCGGATTCCACCACGCGGCGCGGATCACGGATCAAAGGCTGGCGCTGGTCGGCGACGCGGCGCATGCAATCCACCCCATCGCGGGGCAGGGCCTAAACCTCGGCCTCCGCGACGTCGCGGCGCTCGCGCAGGTGCTGGTCGAAGGCTCGCGGCTGGGCCTCGACCTTGGCGACAAGCAGTTGCTCGACCGCTACCAGCGCTGGCGCTCGCTCGACGCCCTGTCGGTAGCGTTCGCGACCGACAGCCTGACGCGGGTATATGCAATCCCTGGGAAGACGGCATCGGCCGTCCGTCGCTTCGGAATGGGGATGATCGACCGGCTAAGCCCGCTCAAGAACCGCCTGATGAGTGAGGCTCGTGGGACCAGCGGCGAGCTTCCGCTGCTGCTTCGGGGACTGCCGATCTGATTACTGAAGCGTCGGCTGAATTTCGGCCCCGTTCACCGCCGCGCGCTGGAACTGCATCAGCTGGACGAGCAGATCGGCCCGATCGTCGAGCGTAGCCGCCTCCAGCAATGCCTGCTTCGCGCCGACGTCGAATGGCGCGACCTGCGCAATGGCGTTCACGAGCAACTCGTCGTCGAGCCGGCTCACGGCCTGCCAGTCGACCGAAAGGCGCATCGCGTCGCCCAGCCGGCGCGCCTCCCGCTCAACCTCGGCGCGCGCGGCGAGTGACAGCGGCGGAGGCTCTTTGTCGTCGAAGGCGCCCGCGTCGACATCAGCGTTACGGTAAGGCGTTTCTAGATCTGCCTCGGCGATCATCCGAAAACGATGCCAGCCGTGGAGAATGATATTGTAGCGGCCGTCGTCGAGCTCCTCGACACCGACGATCTCGCCGACGCATCCGACTGGATAGAGTGGCGCGCCCTCGTCTTCCGGTGCGTGGGGCTGGATCATCCCGATGCGGCCGGGGCCATCCAGGACATCGCGAACCATCTCGCGATAGCGCGGCTCGAAGATGTGAAGCGGCAACTGCGACCGGGGGAAAAAATCGCGCCCGGCAAAGGAAAGATAGGAATCCTCAACGGTCGCTTGCCGTTCAAGTGAACAGCAAAGCGGAAAGCCGCCGCCTCTGAATGCGCGCCCAAGGGTCCTCGAGGCCCTGCGCCTCGATCAACTGCAGCAGGCGTGCTCGGGCCGCGCCTTCGTTCCAGTCCCGGTCCTGCGCGATGATTTCGAGAAGCTGGTCCGCGGCGGCCTCTCGGTCTCCCGCCGCCATTTTTGCGCCGGCGAGCTCGTACCGCGCATCCAGGTCGCCGGAATCTGAAGCAATCCTGGATTCGAGATCGGAGGTGTCGCTTTCCGGCGCAGCCGCTGTCATCTCCAGCGCGGCTCGGGCGCGACTGATGTCGGCATGGTTGGCAGCGTCGGCCGGCGCCGAATCGAGGATGGAGCGTGCTTCGTCCGTCTCGCTCGTCGCGAGGAGGGCCCTAGCCAATCCCCCTATGACGGTCGGATTTTCGGGCGCCATGTCGTGGATCTGGCGGAAGATCGAGACCGCACGCGGCGCATCGCCCTCCGCCATGACGCCTTCCGCCATCGCGATCAGCGGTTCTATCTCCGCCTGCTGCTCCGCCGCTTCGCCCTTCACACCAAGCTGCGCAATCAGCTGGTCGACGATCCGCTTGAGCTGGCCTTCGGTGCGGTAACTCGAAATGTCCGCGACCGGCTGGCCGCGGAAAAAGGCGTAGACCGTTGGAATAGATTGGATCTGGAATTGCGAAGCGATCAGCTTTTCCTGGTCGACGTCGATCTTGACCAGCTTAACGCCCTTGTCGGCATAGTCGGCGGCAATCTTGTCGAGCAGCGGGCCCAGCTGTTTGCACGGCCCGCACCATTCCGCCCAGAAATCGAGAATGACGAGACTGGTCATCGACGGATCGATGACGTCGCGCTTCAGGCGTTCGACCGCTTCGCGTTCCGCTTCGCTCATGCCAAGGGTCGCCACGCTTCGAACACTCCCGCTGCCACTGTCGTTGGAGCGCTCCATATGGTCGGACAGGGCGCGGGCCACAAGCTTCAGGTCGGGCCTTGCGGGAATCGTCCAGCCCATGCTAGGCGCCCGCCACCCGCTGCGGACCAAGCCCATTCGGCTTCACTCGCGGCTCAGCTCAGAGCGGGCGTAGCTCAGGGGTAGAGCACAACCTTGCCAAGGTTGGGGTCGAGGGTTCGAATCCCTTCGCCCGCTCCAGCAGTCCTCCGAAACGGGACTTCAGAAACCAGCCTAAAGCGTGATGCTTGGGCTGTAGCGCATCTCGTGCTGGACGATTGTCGCGCGGACGACGTTGTTCATCAAGGTCATCCGGACCGGGAGCGGAACCGACGTCTTCTTGATCATCACCGCAACCGAGTAGCTGCGCCCGTCCGGAGCCGTCAGGATCCCGATATCGTTGTAGCCGGCCTGGGTCGAACCGAGGATTTGACCGGTCCCCGTCTTGTGGCTGAGCGACCAGCCGGGCTTGAGGCCGCCACGCAGCCGGTTCTTGCCCGTCGACGTCTGACTCATGATCGTCAGCAGCCTCGCGGTCGAGGATGGAGAGAGCAGTTCGCCCCGCTTCAGGGCCGCAAGCGCATCCACGATCGCGTTGGCGGACGCACCGTCGTACGGATCCTCGACGTAGCGGTCGAATGCCGCCTTCCGGATGGCCATCGGCAATGCGTTGCGAGCCTCGTAGAAGGCGTTGCCGATCGAATAGCTCGGGCTCCACGTCAGGCCGGCGATCCGGCTCTGAAGCGAGCGTTCCCCTTCGTAGAAGCGGATTGCACCAAGGCCCTTGTTGCGAATCATTGATCGCACCGCCTCGGGTCCGCCGACCGAGCGCATCAATTTGTCATTGCAGGTATTGTCGCTCTTGGTCAGCGCCTGGAACATCAGCTCCCCGAGTGTGATCGTTGTTCCTCCGCCGAGAATCTTCGACGCGATCGGCTGGTGGAAAAGCGTCAGGTCGCTGCGGGTCATGCTGACCCGGTCGTCGAGTCGGACCCGGCCCCTGTCGACTGCATCCAAGGCCGTGATCGCAACCCACAATTTGCTGACGCTCTGCTGCGGGCTCAGCTCATTCCCGTTCCACGACGTGCTCCAGCCTTCGTTGACCGAGCGGACGGCAATCCCGACGCGGCCGTTGAATCCCTTTCCGAGCTCATCGACGCGGTTGGCGAGATAAGTCGGCGCCTGCGGCGGCCGCGCTGGCTGAGCGGGGCGAACTACCGGCGCCGCACGGGGAACGGCAGTTCCTGCTGCTGGCACCATTGCGCTGGACCCCGACTGACCGAGCGCAACGATCGCCAGGCCAAGGCTGAGCCAATGTGACGTCATGACGGCACTTCTCCCCCACCAAAATCCCACAGCGCCAGCAGCTTAGCGATGTTTGCTGAACGCGAGCTGTTCCACCCGGCGCGATGACAGGAATCGCATCCAGGAATCGATTTGCCAACCCTTTTAAGAGGCTTCGGGAGTGCTTCTTGCGAGAAGTGCGCCGGATTCGATCTCGTCGAGGGCACGGTGAACAGCGACATATCGCCTGGCCTGCGTGACCCAGGGTCCGGCGTTCGCGGCTCCGGGCAGCCGCATGGTCTCGGCCAGAGCCCTGTCGACCTCTCCGTCCTCGAGCGCCGAAAGGGCTCGGGTGTAGCGCGCATCAGGCTGGGTCGACGGTCGGTCGGCCCGTCGAATCTGGATCAGCGAGCCGAGCTCACGCTTGAACTGCGTCCAATTGCTTTCATCGGGCGCAGATGACCGGAGTGTCGGCCCAAGGTCGCGATACTGACTGACTAGATCGTTCAACCGAACCGGCGAATGAGAGCCGGTGATGATCGTGGCAACGGCCCGCGTATGCGTCTGGCCGAACCGGTCGAGCAGCAAGGGCTCGAGATACCCAAGGGCAACGCCCCTGTCGATCGCTCGCCGAGCCGCGAAGGCTACAAGCAGTGCGTCGGCGCGCCCTGCCGAGCCTTCGACCCGGTGCGCGGTGGTCTCAACCCGAGAAAGGCGCGATTCCAGGCTCGCGATCTCCGCGGCATCAGCCATCATCTCCTGCTGGGCCGTGGGCGGCTGCGGGGTCGCGACTACTCGCGCGGGAGCGCGAATCTCGGCCGGCTTCGGGCCGATGCCAAGGAAACGAGCGGCGCCATCGTAGCGGGCCAGGGCCCAGGCTGCACCGGCGGCTCCGGCAAGGACGAGAGCCAGGCAAAGAAGTAACCGGCTTCCCCATCCCATCCCGGTGCGGTTCGGTGCAGTAGCCATGCTTGGGCTCAAGTCTCGCACAGCCGCGCCGCGAGGGCCAGAAGCTCTGCATCATTGGGCGATGACGCGATTCGCACGTCCTGCCAGCCTTCGCCCGCAGCCTCTGCCGCGGCCGCGCTGATTGCTGCAATTCGGATGGTCGCGCGGTCAGTCGGATCGACCAGTTCGGCGAGTCGCTTCGCAGCCCTTGGCGAATGGAGGACCGCAACCTGACCCCTAAGCTGCCCGAGCCCTTGAATTTCAGCTCTTTCCGCTGCCCGATAAACGGGGACGGATGTGATCGCATGCGCCGGGACGGACGGCTCCCGGCGATCCTCTCCGCACAGATGCAGGAGCCGCAGGCCGGGATCGATCTCGCCCAAAAGCTGGTCGACTCCTCCTCCGCCAACCGTAGCAACCCCCAGACCCGCCACACGGGCAGCAACTGCAGTTCCTTCGCCGACCGCATGAACCGGGAGAGCGCGATAAATATCGAGACGGTCTCCCGCCATCTTCACAGTGTTGGCGCTGGTCAAAAGCAAGGCGTCATAGTCGCCCGCTTCGGGCGGCGACCATTCCAGCTTGTGAAGTTCGAACAGAGGGATCGAGACCGCATCGAGGCCGAGGGCTTGTGCTTTAACGATGGTCTGCCGCGACGCCGGCTCCGGGCGGAACACGAAGAGGCGTCTCATCCCGGGGTGAACAGGGAGCGGATCGAGTCCGGGGACTTTTCGAGCATCGACAGCGCGAGCTGCCGAGGCGTTTCGTGGTCTCCGCACTCGAACGCCACCTCGTCCTTCAACTGGTCGCGGCCATCCTCGGACAGCAATTGCGCGCGAAAGCGGATTTTGCCGTCGACAAGCTCCGCCAAAGCGGCGACCGGCGAATGGCAGCTACCGCCAAGGGCCGCAGTGAAAGCCCGCTCGGCGCGAATGATCGCCTGGGTCGAGTGGTCGTCGACGATCGTCAGCATGGCCGCCGTAAGCGCGTCATCCGCGCGGCATTCGATTGCGATGACGGCCTGGGTCGGCGCAGGCAGCATTATATCGAGCGGAATCGGCGTTCCGACATTGCCCATTCCGATCCGCCTCAAGCCGGCGCCCGCGAGCAAGGTGGCCTGGACCTCGCCGGCTTCGAGCTTGGCAAGCCGGGTCTGAACATTTCCCCGAAAAGGTACGATCTTCAGGTCGGGCCGGATCGAGAGCAGCTGCGCCTTGCGACGGGGCGACGATGTACCGACGACCGCGCCGTCCGGAAGAGATTCAATCGAATCAGCGCCGATCAGCCGGTCCTGTACATCACCACGCGGCCTTACAGCTGCAATGCTGATCTCGCGCGGCCGGATCGCTTCAACATCCTTCAGAGAGTGGACACAGAAATCGACTTCCTCTTCCATCAGCGCGCGGTCGAGCTCCTTGGTCCAGAGCTGCTTTCCGCCGATGTCCGCGAGCGGCCGGTCCTGCACCTTGTCGCCAGTCGTCTCGACCACCTGGATCTGCACGAAATCGGCGGGCCAACGGTTCGCTACCTCGAGCGCGGAGGCGACTTTATGAGCCTGCGCAAGCGCCAGCGGCGAACCGCGCGTGCCGAGAATCGGAGACCGCTGCATGGCGTCCCTGCTAGCGGCAAACCGGCAGGGCCACTAGCCGAGCGCCGCCGCCTGCGGCAAAGGCGCGCCAGATGGCGCTAATTCTTGGCCTTGAATCATCCTGCGACGACACTGCTGCCGCGCTCGTAACGAGCGACCGGCAGATTCTTGCGCAGGCGGTTGTCGGCCAGAACGAGGCGCACCGCCCTTTCGGTGGAGTGGTGCCGGAAATCGCCGCCCGCGCCCACGTCGAGATCCTGCCCGATCTCATACGGCGCGTACTTGCGGATGCCGGCAAGAGCATCGGACGCGTCGATGCGATCGCGGCTACCGCGGGACCAGGCCTGATCGGCGGGGTAATGGTCGCGCTTCTTGCGGGCAAAGGCCTAGCGCTCGGCACGGGCAAGCCGCTGGTCGCGGTCAATCACCTAGAGGGGCATGCATTGAGTCCACGCCTCGTCGATCCGGACCTAGAGTTCCCATACCTTCTATTGCTGGTGTCGGGCGGGCATTGCCAGTTGCTCGAAGTTCAATCGGTCGGCGAGTACCACCGGCTCGCGACGACGATCGACGATGCCGCGGGAGAGGCGTTCGACAAGGCGGCCAAGCTGCTCGGACTGCCTTATCCCGGCGGGCCTGCGATCGAGGAATTGGCGGCCGAAGGCGATGCAGCCGCCGTACCGCTCCCTCGGCCCCTGGTGGGTTCGGGCGAGCCGCATTTCTCCTTCGCCGGGCTGAAGAGCGCGGTGCAAAGAGCGGCTGCCTCCGGCAATTTCCGACCGGCCGATATTGCCGCGTCGTTCCAGCAGGCGGTCGTCGATTGTCTCGTCGACCGGACGCGGCTGGCGCTCGAGGGAAGCGTTGCCCCCGCTTTGGTCGTTGCCGGCGGAGTGGCCGCCAATCGCTCGATCCGCACGGCGCTTCAGCAGCTCGCTGCCGATCAGGGCCGCCAATTCAGCGTCCCGCCGGGTTGGCTGTGCACCGACAATGCGGCGATGATCGCCTGGGCTGGCGCGGAGCGGTTGGCGCGTGGACTCACTGATTCACTCGATGCACCGGCGAGGGCGCGTTGGCCGCTCGATCCGGATGCCGAGAAAGTTCGGGGCGCGGGGGTAAAGGCATGAGCTTCGACCGGCTTGGAGTGATCGGCGGTGGTGCGTGGGGGACCGCCTTGGCGCAAGTTGGAGCAAGCGGCGGCGGCGACGTCTTGCTCTGGGCGCGCGAGCCGGAGGTCGTCGAGGCCGTCAATTCGCGTCACGAAAACTCGGTTTTCCTAGCAGGGTCACAACTTGATCCCGCCGTGCGCGCGACTGGCGGGTTGGCCGACCTGGCTGAATGCGATGCCTGGCTGGTTGTCACTCCCGCGCAGCACATGCGGGCGGTGCTGGAGGCCGCCCCGAAATGCGGTCGACCGCTGATTCTCTGCTCAAAGGGCATTGAAGAACGGAGCGGCGCCTTGCTCCATCGCGTCGCCACGGAGGCTAGCCCCGGCGCGCCGATCGCTGTCCTCTCCGGACCGACCTTCGCGCACGAGGTCGCAACGGGTCTGCCGACGGCGGTCACCCTCGCGGCTGAGGATCCGTTGCTGGCGGAGGCTCTCCGCGACCGGATCTCTCGGCCCACCTTCCGTATCTACCTGAGCGACGACGTCGCCGGCGCGGAGATCGGCGGAGCGGTGAAGAACGTGCTCGCGATCGCCTGCGGCGTGGTCGACGGCAAAGGGCTTGGCCAGAACGCCCGAGCCGCGCTTATCGCGCGCGGCTTCGCGGAGATGACGCGCTTCGGCCTGGCCAACGGAGCAAAGCGCGAGACTTTGGCAGGGCTTTCCGGCCTCGGCGACCTCGTGCTGACATGCTCATCGACAAGCTCGCGCAACTTCTCGCTCGGCAAGGGTATCGGCGAAGGGCGCTCACCCACCGAACTGATGAGCGACCGAAAGACGGTTGCGGAGGGGGCGTTCACCGCACCGGTGCTGGCCCGGCTGGCAGAGAAAATGGGCATCGACATGCCGGTTGTCGCGGCAGTTGATAAGCTGTTGTCCGCTCGAGCGAATGTTGATCAGGTTCTTCAGGAACTGCTCGCCCGTCCGCCCCGGCCAGAGGTCCATTAGAAATCGATCGCGATGCCCTTCTTCTCCCAGTCGCCATAGCGCGTGGGATCGAGCTTCTTTTCCTCGCCGTCGGGCGGTCCAGCCTGCTCAGCCGGTTCAGGCTTCGGAACCGGCGGGGACTTGGAGAGGTATTCGGGCGCCTCGGGGCGCTTGGTCCTGGACATGGAATGAAGATGTGCGTTGGGACGGCTGATGCCAAGCGTTGAAGGCCTCCCCGCGCGACGAGCCGCCCTGCAAATGCTCGATGCCGTTCTCCGGCGCGGGCAGACACTGGATGCCGCCGCGCAGGCTGCTAGGTCGCTCAAGCCGGCCGACCAGGGATTGGCGGTTGCCATCGCTGGCGAAGCACTCAGGCACCTGCCCGACCTCGACGCGCTGATCGACAGCGCAACGCGCCAACGACTTCCGGACGACAGCAAGGCGCGGATGGTCCTGCGGATCGCGCTTGCGCAGAAGGTCGGACTCGGAACTCCCGAACATGCCCTGGTTGCGACCGCGCTGCCCCTGGTCGATGGCGGTCCCCGACGGCTCGTTCATGGCGTGCTCGGCACCTTGCTCAGGCGCGGCGTGCCGCCGATGGAAGCGCCGCGCCTTCCCGACGCCGTCGAGCTGCGCTGGCGCGAAGCATGGGGCGATGACGTCGTTGCGTCAGCCCGCCGCCAAATTACCAAGCGACCGGCGCTCGACCTGAGCTTTGTCGACGACGCGGAAGCGAAGGCCTTCGCTGAACCAGTCGACGGCAAATCGCTTGCGTCTCGCCACGTTCGTCTGAAGGACGCCGGTTCGGTGACGGAGCTTCCCGGCTTCGGCGGCGGCCGGTGGTGGGTCCAGGATTTGGCGGCGTCGCTCCCCGCCCGCCTGATTCCCAAAGATGCTCGCGATGTCCTCGATCTCTGCGCAGCGCCTGGCGGCAAGACCATGCAGGTGGCTGCTGCCGGGCATTTGGTCACCGCGGTCGATCAATCTGAAACGCGACTCAAGCGGCTGCGCGAAAACCTCGATCGGACGGGCCTGGACGCGACGCTGGTCGCTGCCGATGCGCTCAAATGGAAATCGGACCGGCAATTCGATGCGATCCTGCTCGATGCGCCCTGCTCGGCGACCGGCACCTTCCGGCGCCATCCCGAGGTCCTCTACCGCGCGCGGGCCGGCATCATTCGTGACAGTGCAGAGCTACAGCGCAGCCTGCTCGACCGCGCTGCCACCTGGCTCAAGCCTCGCGGATCGCTGGTTTACGCGGTTTGCTCGCTCGAGCCAGGCGAAGGCGAGAACGTCGTGAGCGGCTTCTTGAGTGCGCATCCGGACTTTGAGATTTCCCCGCCCAGGCCCGGCGAGTTTCCCGATTTCGTGACATCGAGTGAGCGCGGCTGGTCCCGGATCCTGCCCGGACTGCTGGAAAGCGACGGCGGCCTCGACGGCTTCTTCGTCGCGCGCCTTGTCCGCATGGCAACTTAGCGTTTAATCGAGGCGATGGCCGTCCCCCTGATTTCACCCTCGATCCTGTCCGCCGACTTCGCGAAGCTCGGCGAGGAAGTTCGCTCGATCGACGAGGCTGGGGCCGACTGGATCCACGTCGACGTCATGGACGGGCATTTCGTCCCGAACATCACGATCGGCCCGGGAGTCGTAAAAGCGCTTCGGCCGCACTCCGCAAAGCCGTTCGACGTTCACCTCATGATCTCGCCGATCGACAATTTTCTCGACGCCTTCGCCGAGGCAGGCGCGGACATCATTACCGTCCATCCGGAGGCAGGCCCCCACCTCCACCGGACAATCCAGCGCATCAAGGTCCTTGGAAAGAAGGCCGGCGTTTCATTGAACCCCGCAACACCTGCCAAAGCGCTCGATTATGTGCTCGAGGAAATCGACCTCGTCCTGGTGATGAGCGTCAATCCGGGCTTCGGCGGACAGAAGTTCATCTCAAGCCAGCTCCGCAAGATCGAGGCCATAGCCAAGCGGATTGCGAAGGAGAATCTCACCGTCCAGGTCGAAGTCGACGGGGGGATCGACCCGGTAACAGCGCGGCAGGCTGTTGACGCCGGCGCAACCGCTCTCGTGGCTGGAACGGCGGCCTTCAAGGGCGGTCCGGACAATTACGCTTCAAACATCAGGGCGCTCAGGGGCGAGGGATGAGCGCAGACGCCGCGGCACAGAATGCCGTCGTCCAAAAGCTGGCCAAGCGTCCAC
Organism: Sphingomonas sediminicola; assembly: GCF_049991885.1. Taxonomy (NCBI): domain Bacteria; kingdom Pseudomonadati; phylum Pseudomonadota; class Alphaproteobacteria; order Sphingomonadales; family Sphingomonadaceae; genus Sphingomonas; species Sphingomonas sediminicola. The sequence continues at coordinate 2,513,569 of NZ_CP178916.1, read as the reverse complement.
TGTTTTCGCGGATGTTCGCTTCAGGGCGCCAGCCGCTCAAGCTCGTCGCGGTTCCACGCGACCACGTGCAGGGCGACCGCCAGCGCGGTGATGCAATGCTTGCCGGACGCTACATCCTTGGCAACGAGGTCCTGGCGCTCAACGAGCTCGATTTCGCTAGCCTCGGCGCAGGCAATCCGGTCGCGGACGGGATGCAGGGCTTTTCCTGGCTTCGGGACCTCGCGGCCGCGGCATCGCGGGAGAAAGGCGCACGCGTCGGCGAGGCCCTCGCCGGGCGCTGGCTGCTCGCCCACGGAACGCGCGTCGACCAAGCCTGGCGTCCCGATCTCTGGGGCGAGCGTATCCTCTTTTGGACGACTTACGCGCCATACATTCTGTCAAGCCGCGATTCGGGATACCGCTCCGCACTCCTGAACACCTTGGTCCGCGGCGCGCGGCACCTGAACAGTAATGCTGACAAGGCCTCACCCGGGATCGATCGCATCACCGCATGGGCGGGACTGGTCGCAGCGGGGCTGCTTGTCCAAGGCGGAGTTCCTCGGGTGGCCCGGGGCGAATCCGGCCTCGCTCGAGCGCTCTCGACCGCCCAATTTGAAGACGGGGGCCTGATCAGCCGAACACCCTACGAGCAGATGCTGCTCGTCGACCGTCTGGCGCTCCTTCGCGGCGCCTATTTCGCGGCCAAGCAGAGTCTTCCAGACTCTATCGAAGCCGCGGCTGCAGCGGCGCTCGCTGCGCTTCATGGAGTCACCATGGGCGACGGAGCCTTATCGAGCTGGCAAGGCGGAAATCCCGGCGAGGCCGCGCGTCTTCATGCACTCATCGAGGGGTGCGGGCTCCGGGCTCGTCCGCTGCGACAGGCTCGCGGCTGGGGCTATCACCGCCTTTCGGCATTGGGCACCGTCGTGGTGATCGACGCTGCGCCTCCGCCGCCGCCAAAGATGGCCCCGTCCGGATGCGCGTCCACGCTGGCCTTCGAAATGTCCGACGGAGCGCAGCGCCTGATCATCAATTGCGGCGGTCCGCAGCCCTTCCCCACCGCGCTTCCCGACGATCTCGTTGAAGGCCTTCGGACGACGGCTGCACACAGCACATTGATCGTTTCCGATACGAATTCGACCGCAATCCTTGCTGACGGTTCGCTCGGCAAGGGTGTCGAGGACGTCACCGTCGACCGCAGCGAGGATAATGACTGCAGCCGTCTGGAAGCCACTCACGATGGCTACGTCCGCGGATTCGGCCTGGTCCATAAGCGGAGCCTCATGCTGGGCAACGACGGCAAGGAACTTCGCGGCGCTGACCAGATGATCCAGAAGGGTCGGCGAAAAATCCGCGACGCCGTGCCTTATGCGATCCGCTTCCATCTCGCACCGGGCGTCGAGCCGACCATCACTGCCGACGGAATGGGAGCGATCCTCCGCTCGCCAGGTGCGCCGCCGTGGAATTTCCGGTGCCGAGGAGCGAACCTGAGCGTCGAGGAAAGCCTGATGATCGACGGTCGCGGGCAAATGGTCCCGACGACTCAGTTGGTGATTCAAGGCGAAGTCGCCGCTATCGGCGGCGAAGTTGCCTGGCAGTTCCGCCGTTCGAGCTGAACCACACAAGGAATAGTTCATGACCGACCTCGTGCCCGTCAAAAGGGCGCTCATTTCGCTTTCCGACAAGAACGGCCTCGATCGCCTGGCCCAGGGATTGGCGGCACGCGGCGTCGAACTAGTGTCGACGGGCGGCACGGCGGCGAAGCTTCGTGATCTCGGTCACCAGGTCCGCGACATCGCGGACCTGACCGGCTTTCCGGAGATGATGGACGGCCGGGTCAAGACCCTGCACCCGAAGGTCCACGGCGGACTCCTCGGCGTGCGTGACAACCCCGAACATGCGGCCGCGATGGAAGAGCACGCAATTGCTCCGATCGACCTGGTGGTGGTCAACCTCTACCCCTTTGAAGCGACGGTCGCGCGCGGAGCGAACCGCGACGAGATCATCGAGAATATCGATATCGGCGGCCCGTCGATGGTGCGGTCCGCAGCCAAGAATCACGCCCACGTCGCGGTCGTCACCGACCCGGCTGACTACGAGGAACTGCTTGGCGAGATGGGCTCGAATGACGGCGCAACGTCATACGAATTCCGCAAGCGGCTGGCAGCAAAGGCGTATGCGCTGACGGCAGCCTACGACTCCACCATCTCGCAATGGTTCGCGTTCGCCGATCAGGGCGAGCGCTTCCCGAAGGTGTGGACGCGCGCGAGCCGGCTGCTGATGCCGCTCCGCTACGGCGAGAACCCGCACCAGCAGGCAGCGCTCTACGAACCGATCGGACCGCACGCTCCGGGAATCGCGCAGGCGAAGCAGGTTCAGGGCAAGGAACTCAGCTACAACAATCTGAACGACGCCAACGCCGCGCTCGAACTGGTCGCCGAATTTCGCCAAAGTCCGCCGACGGTGGTCATCGTCAAGCACGCCAACCCCTGCGGCGTGGCGAGCGCCGATACTTTGCTTGAGGCGTGGAACGCAGCGCTCGTATGCGACAGCGTCTCGGCGTTCGGCGGGATTGTCGCGACCAACCGTCCGCTCGATGCGGCGACGGCAGAAGCCATCACGCAGATCTTCACCGAGGTCGTAGTCGCTCCCGACGCAAGCGGCGATGCCAAGGCGATCTTCGCCAAGAAGAAGAACCTGCGGCTTCTCCTGACGGACGGCCTGCCCGATCCGAAGCGCCCAGGTCAGACGATCGCAGTGATTGCCGGCGGCATCCTGGTCCAGGATCGCGACAATGGCTCGATCACGCGCGACGAGCTCAAGGTCGTGACGAAGCGGCAACCGACCGAGGAAGAAATCCGCGACTGCCTATTCGCCTGGACCGTTGCCAAGCACGTCAAGTCGAACGCGATCGTTTACGCCAAGAACGGTTCGACCGCCGGCATTGGCGCAGGGCAGATGAATCGCCGTGACAGTGCCCGCATCGCCGCCGCCAAAGCCAAAGAAGCCGCCGAAACTTACGACTGGGCCGAGCCTCGCACGGTCGGCTCGGCGGTTGCTTCGGATGCCTTCTTCCCGTTTGCCGATGGCCTGCTAGCTGCGGTGGAAGCGGGTGCTACGGCAGTCATCCAGCCTGGCGGCTCCATCCGTGACGATGAAGTCATTGCAGCCGCCGACGAAGCAGGACTCGCGATGGTCTTCACGGGTATGCGGCACTTCCGGCACTAGGCTAGCGGACGACATCTCCGGTTGTCCCGGGGGCAGGAATCTCAAGTTCCTGCAGCTCTTCGATATCCGCCTTCTTCATTCGGAACAGCTCGCGGTCCTCGGCCTTGAAACCCTTGGTCCACAGGACCGCGCCGAAGGCGAGCAGGATTCCCGGGATGCCGAATATCAACTCGGCCCACTCGGGAAGGAGGGTCGCGAGATACCCGACGATAGTCCCGGCGCCAGCGGCCCAGATCAAGGGCCAGCGCCAGCCATTCACGCGAGCACCGAGAATTCCGCACAGCAGCCGCGACTTGGCGATTGCCGCGAAGCCCAAGGCAAGCATCAGGGCCATGGCAGGACCAGTGGCCTGGAACATCACTGGCCATCCGAGCCAGCGCATCGCGAGGATCAGCACGACGGAGAGCCCCGCCTGGAGCGCCAGCATCGCGAGGCTGATCAGCATGTTGCGGTGCCGTGCTACGTAGATGAGAGCGGCCTCGCTAACCGCCGCCATCGCAGCCACGACTTCTGCGGCAAGAAGGAAAGCCAAGGCGGCGGTACCGGCAACGAATGCCGGTCCGACGAGACCCATTACGGCTTCGCCCGGAATTGCGAGAGCGAGCGCGACACCGAGTTGCGCACCGATCACCCAGAAACCGACCTGCCGCACCTGCTTGGCGACCGCTTCCTTGTCGCCTTCCTTCAGGTTGCGCGCGATGACCGGTCCGAGGATCGGGTCGAAGCTGGTCTTTAGCTTGGCAGGAAGCGAAGCAACGTTCTGCGCGACATAATAGATGCCGACGACCTTCGGCGAAAAAAACAGGCCGAGGACCGCGATGTCGATTCGGCGTGATCCCCACTCCACCGCGTCAGCCGCGGCAACCGGAATATTGCGTCTGGCCATCCGCCAGAGGGTCGCGGGATCCGGCCGCCAGCCGTGCGCGATCCCGTAATTCTTCACGAATGGGATGATCGAAGCGAGCAGGGCGGCGACCATCGACAGGACGTAGGAGATGATCAGGCCGTCGCGCGTCGAAATGAACGCCCAGACGAGCGCCGCGACGCTGATCGTCACGGGTTCAACGATCGCCCTCGCCCGGACCGTCGACGTCACATCGTGGCGATAGGCGAGCGCGGCGAGCATGATGTCCGACCAGGCCAGCGCGATGATCGTGATCGGCAGCAGCCATTCGAGTCCGGTCAGCTCGCTGTTCGGGAACATGGCCTGAGGGAAGACCATCAGTATGCCCATTGCGAACGTGGAACCGACGGCGGCGACCAGCAAGGCGTCCCACGCGATGCATACATGCGGCTTGTCGGTATGAGCGAGTTGCTGCGCGAGACCTCGCTTCAACCCAAGGGTCGCAAGCTGGGCGGCGAACTCGACGATCAGGACCGCATAGGCGAAGCGGCCGAGCGCCTCGGCGCCGTAGATCCGGCCGGCGATGAACAGGAACGGTAGGCGCGCCGCCAGCCGAACGCAGAAGCCGAAAAAGTTGATTCTTCCGCCGCGAGCCAAGGCCGCGAGATCTGCGGGAGGTGCCGAGCCGTTCGGCGCCGTGCTCAATGCGCCGCGCCCCAATGCTCGCCCCAGCCGATCTCGACATCGAGCGGAACGTCGAGCTTGAGAGCCGGCTCCGCCGCAGTTTCCATGACCCGGCGGACCACGGCAGCCGCTTCCTCCTCACGGCCGTCGGGCACCTCGAAAACCAATTCGTCATGAACCTGCAGGAGCATGCGGACTCCGTCGAGGCCGGCCTCGGCCAGCGCACCATCCATCCGCGCCATCGCTCGTTTGATGAGATCGGCGCTGGTGCCCTGGATCGGCGCGTTGATGGCGGCGCGCTCGGCCCCGCCCCGGATCGACGGATTGGGCGAGCGGATGTTCGGATAGAAGTGCGTCTTCCGGCCGAAGAGAGTCTTCGTATAGCCGTTCTGCCGGACGAAATTCAGGGTGTCGTCCATGTAGGCGCGGATGCCCGGGAAACGTTCGAAGTAGCGCGCGATGATCGCCGAGCCTTCTTCCCTCGACACGCCCATTCGCGATGCAAGACCCCACGCTGATACGCCGTAAAGGATGGCAAAATTGACCGTTTTCGCCTTGCCCCTTGTGTCGCGATCGACGGTGCCGAACAGCTCTTCGGCCGTGATGTTGTGGATGTCGTCGCGGTTCTTGAACGCTTCCTTGAGCTGCGGGACGTCGGCCATGTGCGCCGCGATGCGCAGTTCAATCTGGCTATAGTCGGCGCTCATCAGCACATATCCCGGCTCGGCGACGAAGGCGTCGCGGATCTTGCGGCCGAGCTCCGTTCGGATGGGAATGTTCTGCAGGTTCGGATCGTTCGACGACAGTCGCCCGGTCTGTGCGCCGGTCAGGCTGAAGCTGGTGTGGACACGGCCGGTCTCCGGATTGATTTGCGCCTGCAGCGCATCGGTATAAGTCGACCGAAGTTTCGTCAGCTGGCGCCAGTCGAGCACCAAGCGCGCGACGTCGACGCCCTCGCTCGCGAGCCGCTCCAGCTCATTCACGTCCGTCGAATAATGACCGCTCTTGCCCTTGCGACCGCCCTTGAGGCCGAGCCGCTGATAAAGCACATCGCCGAGCTGCTGCGGCGAGCCGATCGTGAACGGCCCCTGCGCCGCTTCGTAGATATTGCCTTCGAGCTTCGTGATCTCTTCCGAGAAAGTCTTGCTGAGCCCCGCTAGATATTCGCGGTCAACCTTCACGCCGCGCCGCTCCATCCGCCCGATGACCGGGATCAAAGGCTGGTCAACACGCTTGTAGACCCGCTCGGCATGCTCGGTGGTCATGCGAGGCTTAAAGCGTTGCCACAGCCGAAGCGCGATGTCCGCATCCTCGCCCGCATATTCGGTCGCTTCCTTCAGTGGCACCTTGTCGAAGGTAATCTGCTTGGCACCCGTCCCGCACAGCGACTTGAAGCTGATGCAGTCATGCTCGAACTGCGACTTGGCGAGGTCGGTGAGGTTGTGGCCAAAGCTCCGGCCTGCATCCAGGTCGAAGCTCATCAGCATCGTGTCGTCGTAAGGCGCGACGTCGATGCCCGCCTTGTCGAACATCACCCAGTCGTACTTGAGATTATGCCCGATCTTCAGCACCGCCCGGTCTTCAAGGAGCGGCTTCAGGCGGTCGAGTACGAGCTGCAGCGGAAGCTGATTCGGCGTTTCCGACAGAAGGTCTCCGCCGACGTGGCCGACCGGAATGTAGCAGGCGCGGTTCGGGGCGGTCGCCAGGCTGATCCCGGCGAACCTGGCGATGATGCAGTCTATGCAGTCGGTCTCGGTATCGACCGCGATATAGCCCTGCGACCGAGCCTCCGCGATCCAGCGATCGAGTGAAGCTTCGTCCGTAACGGTCTCGTACTTAGAGACATCGACCTCGATTTTCTCCGGTGCGTCGGGCTCGGCGATCTTCGACGCCGGTTTGCGGTCGAGTGCCGCTATGACGTCATTGCGAACGGTCGCGCCGGTATTGGGCGAGCCGCCGCCGACCATCCGATTCAAGAGGGTCTTGAAGCCCTGATCCTCGAGGAATTCTCTGAGCGGTTCCGGGGGAATGCCCTTTAGGATCAGATCCTCGAGCGGTTCTGGAAGTGGTGCGTCGCACACCAGCCGCACGAGTTCGCGCGAGAGCCGCGCATTGTCCGCATGCTCGATCAGATTCTGCTTGAGCTTCGGCTTGGCGATTTCTTCGACGCTTGCGAGCACGGCCTCGACGCTGCCGTATTGCTGGATCAGTTGAGTTGCCGTTTTGGGGCCAACGCCCGGAACGCCGGGAACATTGTCGACACTATCGCCCATAAGCGCGAGGACTTCGCCGACCTTCTCAGGCCCCACGCCGAATTTCTCATTGACCGCGGCTTCGTCGATGCGGCGGTCATTCATCGTGTCGAGCATGTCGACGTGCCCGTCCTCAACCAGCTGCATCAGATCCTTGTCGGAGCTGACGATCGTCACCTTCCAACCGGCGTTCTTCGCCGCCATTACGTAGCAGGCGATGATGTCGTCAGCCTCGAGCCCGGCCTTTTCGATGCAAGGGATGGAGAAGGCGCGCGTCGCCACACGGATGAGCGGGAACTGCGGGACCAAATCTTCGGGCGGCGGCGGCCGGTGCGCCTTGTACTGGTCGTACATCTCGTTGCGGTGCGTATGCTCCGACGCATCGAGAATGACGGCCATGTGGGTCGGGCCCTCGGCCTGCTTCAGCCCGTCAGCGAGCTTCCACAGCATGGCCGTGTAGCCATAGACCGCCCCGACATTCATCCCGTGCCGGTTCGTCAGCGGCGGGAGCCGGTGATAGGCGCGGAAGATGTAGCTCGACCCGTCGACAAGGTAGAGGTGGTTGGTCACCTTCGCTTCGGTCGTGGGCGCTTCGGCGGTTTCTACGTCGGACATGAGCGGGCGGGTTTAGCAGGGTGTCGGACGGATGCCAGCGGCGGCTAGCCGAACAACAACGGCTTCAGCACCATGCAAAGGCCGATGAGGCTGATCACGAAAGTGATCGTCCGCACCACCGGCACGCCAAAGCCGTAGAGCGGAAGATAAATAATGCGCGCTCCAAGCCATATCCACCCGCCAAGAGCGGTCCACGAATTCGTGCGATCCGCAAGAACGACACCCAGCAGAGCCACAATCGCGATCGGGAAGGTTTCCTGGAAATTCGCCTGAGCGCGGGCGAGCCGTCCGGCGACGGGATTGAGCGCCGGAAGTGCCTCGTCGCGAGCGCCTACGTTCCAGTTTCGGCCGTACTGCTTCGTCTTGAGGTGAACCGCGGCGAAAATGTGAACCAGGAGCAGAAGCGCTCCGAACGCGGCGATCTTGAGTTCGACTGGCATTCCCGGCTCCTCTTCTATGGGACCAGAACGGTGTCCTTCGCCTCGGCGGCCATCTTCGGATAATCGAGCGTGTAGTGAAGGCCGCGGCTTTCGTGACGCGAGAGCGCGCTTCGGATGATCAGGTCCGCGACCTCGACCAGGTTACGCAACTCGATCAAGTCCGGCGTGACGCGGAAATGCCTGTAGTAGTCGGCGACCTCCTGGCGAAGCAGGTCGATGCGGTGCTTGGCCCGTTCGAGCCGCTTGGTCGTCCGGACGATGCCGACATAGTTCCACATAAAGCGGCGAATCTCGCCCCAGGTCTGGGTGATCACGACTTCCTCGTCGCTGTCGGTGACTCGGCTTTCGTCCCAACCGCGAACCTCCGGGACATCGGTCAGCGCGTCCCAATTGCCGAGGATATGGTGTGCGGCGGACTCACCGAACACGAGGCATTCGAGTAGGCTGTTCGAAGCCAGGCGATTGGCGCCGTGAAGGCCGGACTGAGTGACCTCGCCAGCTGCATAGAGCCCAGGCGCATCGGTACAGCCATGCAGGTCAACGACCACGCCGCCGCAGGTGTAATGCTGGGCCGGAACGACCGGAATCGGCTCCTTCGTGATGTCGATGCCCAGGCCAATCAGCTTCTCGTAGATGTTCGGAAAATGCTCGCGGACGAAATCCGGGTCGCGGTGGGAGATGTCGAGGTGCACATAGTCGAGACCAAGCCGCTTGATCTCGTGGTCGATCGCGCGGGCCACAATGTCGCGAGGCGCAAGCTCGGCACGCTCGTCGAAGCGCGGCATGAAGCGCTCGCCGGTGCCGGGTATCTTGAGCTGACCGCCCTCGCCCCGAACCGCCTCGGTGATGAGGAAGTTCTTGACCTGCAAATTGTAGAGGCAGGTCGGGTGGAATTGCATGAACTCCATGTTGGAGATCCGGCATCCCGCCCGCCAAGCCATGGCGATACCGTCGCCGGTCGCACCGCGCGGCGCGGTCGAGAACAGATAGGCGCGGCCCGCTCCGCCCGTCGCGAGGACGGTCGCTCGCGCGGTCAGCGCCTCGACCCGCTTCTTCGCGCGATTGTAGGCGTACAGGCCGTGGACCGCTCCGCTGGTCGAGAAGTTGGTCGCGTGCCGGCCGGTGATCAGGTCGACGGCGACCATGTCGGGGATGAGCGTGATGTTCGGATGCCTGAGCGCGGCGGTTTCCAGCGCCTGCTGGACCGCGGCTCCGGTCGCATCGGCGACGTGGACGATGCGGCGAAAACTGTGTCCACCCTCGCGGGTCAGGTGAAGGCCGCCGCCTTCCGTCGCGAAGGGGACACCCAGTTCGATCAGGCGAGCGATGGCGCGCGGTGCAGATTCGACGACATGCTCGACAACCTTGCGGTCATTGAGACCGGCGCCCGCAATCATCGTGTCGTTAATATGCGATTCGAAGCTGTCGCCCTCTTCCAGGACCGCGGCGATTCCGCCCTGCGCCCAGCCGGTGGCCCCCTCGCCGAGCGCGCCTTTCGCAATGACGGCAACCTTACGGTCTTCGGCTAGGTTGAGAGCGGCGGTCAGCCCGGCCGCCCCGGACCCGACGACCAATACGTCCGCAGTGGCTTTCATGCCGCCTTTTCGCTCACCAGACTGAGGAACACGTCTTCGAGATCGGGGTCGCGGGTCCGAACGTCGACGATAGAGAAGCCTTCGCGCTGGACGGCCGCGAGGACGTCGCCCGCATTGCACTTGTCCTTGCGATAGGTGATCTCGATCGTTCGTTCGTCCAGCAGTCGGATATTCTCGAAACAGGAGTGGCTCGGGACCGAGCCAAGGTCCTGGTCGAAGGTGACCACCACCGCCTTTTCCTGCGCCTTCGCCACCAAGGTCCGCGTCGGCTCGTTCGCGACGACTTTCCCGTGGTTGATGATCGCGATGCGATCGCAGAGTTCCTCGGCCTCTTCGAGGTAATGGGTGGTGAGTACAACGGTGACGCCCTGAGCATTCAGTTCGCGAACATAAGCCCACAGCTGTCGGCGGAGCTCGATGTCGACACCAGCGGTCGGCTCGTCGAGGACGAGGATCGGCGGCGAATGGACCATCGCCTTGGCAACCAACAGCCGTCTCTTCATCCCGCCCGACAAGGTACGCGAATATGCGTCGGCCTTGTCGGTCAGATGCATCGCCGCGAGCAGTTCGTCAGTTTTCCGCTGCTCCGGTGGAATTCCGTAAAGGCCCGCCTGAATCTCCAGCGCCTCCTTCGGAGTGAAGAAGGGATCGAATAGGATCTCCTGCGGGACGATCCCGATCGAGCGCTTCGCATTGCGCGGATGCTCGTCGATGTCGAAGCCCCAGATGCGGACTTTGCCGGCGCTCTTCACGACGAGGCCCGCGAGGATGTTGATCAGAGTCGATTTTCCGGCGCCGTTGGGTCCGAGCAATCCGAAAATCTGCCCCTGCGGGACGTCGAAACTGACATCGTCGAGCGCGAGCTTTCCGCCCGCATAGGTCTTGGAGACGGAGTCGATCCGAATGGCGGCAGGCGTTTCCATCACAGGTTCGCATAGCGGCCAGCGCGGCCCGCGGACAAGCTGAGCAAAATAAAACAGGTAAATGCGGCGTTTACTGTACCTGTCAGACGCCTGTTGAGGGGAAAAGGTTACTGCGGTCTTTGCGATGGGTCCGGTACGTCTCTTCACCTTGCTTGCTGCAGGGCTGCTTTCGATCATGACGGCGGCGCCGGCTTTTGCTGCGCCGAAGGCCGCCGCCCCGCCTGCCAAGGCGAGCGCCGATATCCGCCGCGCGGCACAGGTCCGATTGCTCAACGATCTGAACTTCGGTGCCCTCACCGTGACCACTGCCGGCACCGCGGTCATGAACCCGAGCACGGACGTCCTGACGACCACCGGCGGCGTAGTGAGCGTCGGAGGGAATCCCTACTCGGCCCTGTTCGAGAGCGTCTCTCCGGTGAAGGGCGTCGTGATCGTCCGCATCCCAAACAAGCCCATCACGCTCATCAGGGTTGGCGGCACCGAGACAATGACCGTCTCGACATGGACGATCAATGGCAGCAACAGCCGCACGGTCAACGCCAAGGAGCCGTTCACATTCAAGGTCGGCGGGACGCTGAACGTCAACGCCAACCAGGTGGAAGGGCTCTATGTCGGAACGTTTACCGTAGACGTTCAATACCCCTAGCCCGCCAAGAGATTTAAGATTGCGGCAACCCTTCGCATTGAAGCCGCAACCCGCGATTGCTACCGGGAGCCCATGGAACAGTCCGCCAAGGCCGCCAACGCGCTTCCACCGCCGGAAGTCTACAAAGTGAAGACCCTGCAGGTCGCCTGCGACGGATCGGGCGAAGTCTCGCCGGCACTCGGTCATCCGCGCGTGTTCCTTCGAATGGAGCCCGACCTCGGCTTCGTCGAGTGTGGTTATTGCGACCGGCGATTCGTCCTCGAGGGCGGTCCCGCCGACAAGCAGGCCTAAGGCCCAAAACCCGACCGGGGTGGCAGGAACCTCCGCGACGTCTATATCTGCCCAATGTCCCTAATCACCGATCCGCGCCGATTCCTTTATCGCGATGGAGCGCTGGATCCGGACGACGCCAAGAACCTGGTCGCAAAGCATCTCGCCCATTGCGACGACGGCGAACTGTACCTCCAATATTCGGCAAGCGAGGCGTTCGGTTTCGACGACGGTCGATTGAAGACGGCTGATTACCACACGGCCTCAGGGTTCGGACTCCGCGGCGTTTCTGGCGAAACGACCGCATTTGCGCATGCCAATGAAATCAGCGCCGCCGCTGTCGATCGAGCGGCAGCAACACTGAAGTTGCTCGATCCCGCGAAGGGCCCGCCGGCCCAGCCGCCGCTGCGCACGAACCAGGCGATGTACACGGCGGACGACCCGCTCGGCGTCATCCCGTTCGCGGAGAAAGTGGCGCTATGCCAGAAGATCGACGCAGCGGCGCGAGCGCGCGATCCGCGCGTTGCGCAGGTCGCCGTTTCACTCGCCGCCAGCTGGAGCGTCATCGACATCGTCCGCTCGGACGGCTTCGTGGGAAGCGACGTGAGGCCTTTGGTGAGGCTCAACGTTCAGATCGTCGCGCAAAACGGCGATCGCCGTGAAACAGGGTTTCACGGCATGGGCGGCCGCTATCTTTACGGTCGGCTGTTTGAGGAATCCGAATGGCAGCGCGCAATCGACGTCGCGCTGGCGCAGGCCCTGGTCAATCTCGAGTCCGTCGCAGCCCCCGCTGGCGAAATGCCGGTCGTGCTCGGCCCCGGCTGGCCCGGCGTTCTGCTGCACGAGGCGGTCGGCCATGGCCTTGAAGGCGACTTCAACCGCAAGGGGACGTCCGCCTTCTCCGGTCGAATCGGCGAGCGCGTTGCCGCACCCGGGGTCACGGTCATCGACGACGGGTCGATCGGCCAGCGCCGCGGATCGCTCACGATCGACGACGAAGGCACTCCGACGCGCCGCAACGTCCTGATCGAAGACGGAATCCTGAAGGGCTACATCCAGGACCGGCTGAATGCCCGGCTGATGGGCGTCGAGCCAACTGGCAATGGCCGGCGCGAAAGCTTCGCGCATTCACCGATGCCACGCATGACCAACACTTTTATGCTGGGCGGCAACGATAATCCCGGTGAGCTGGTCGAGCGGGTGAAAGACGGGATCTACGCTAAGAGCTTCGGGGGCGGGCAGGTGGATATCACGAGCGGCAAGTTCGTCTTCTCCTGCACCGAAGCCTATCGAATCCGCGGAGGTAAGATCGCCGAGCCGATCAAGGGTGCGACATTGATCGGTGACGGGCCGACAGTTCTCACCCGGATCAAGGGCATCGGCAACGACATGGAGCTGGATGAAGGCATCGGTATCTGCGGCAAGGGCGGACAGTCCGTGCCTGCCGGTGTGGGCCAGCCAACCCTGCTGATCGACGGCCTGACCGTCGGAGGCACCGCAACCGCGTGACTGACTGGCGCCGGGACGTTCTGACATACTGGTTCGGGCTCGACCCGAAGCAGTGGTGGCGCAGTGAGCCGGAAGTCGACGACGAAATCCGCCAACGCTTTTCGAAACTGTGGGCTGAGAAGAGACAGCTGCCGGTCGATGCGTTTCTCGAGGATTCTCTGACGGCGCTCGCGGCCATCGTCCTCTTCGATCAGTTTCCGCGCAACATGTTCCGCGACTCGGCAGAACAGTTTGCGACTGATCATCTCGCGCTCGCCATTGCGAAGTCGGCGGTCGATCGCGGCTTCGACGACAACTTGCAGCGGCAGGAACGGGGCTTCCTCTACATGCCGTTCCAGCACAGCGAGGTGCTCGCCGACCAGAATTGGTCGGTGCAGCTCTTCACTGCGCTAGGCGACGACTATCAGCTCGGTTTCGCGAAGAAACATCACGACCTGATCGAGCGCTTCGGCCGTTTTCCGCACCGCAATGCGATCCTCGGGCGTGCTCCGCGCCCGGATGAAGTCGCCGCGGGCAATGTCGTTCCCTGGTGAATGAGCCTCGTCGAGCTCGCCCGGTTCGATAATCGCGTCGAGGCGGATCTCGCACGGTTGAACCTCGAGGCCGAGGGAATCGACGCTGTGCTGTTCGACACCGACATGCATGGGTTCGGCTGGGGGCCGATCATGCCAATCCGGCTGATGGTTCTCGAAGAAGATTTGGCCGACGCCCGCCGGCTCCTTCCAACGCTTTAGAGCAGATGCGCGATCGGCGTCGGGTCGACGCCGACGTCCGAGAGGTGCCGTTCGATGTCTCCGCGCGACATGCCTTCATCGTTCTTTGCCAATGCCCATGCGAGAGATGAGCGCGTGCCAGTCCGGCAGAACGCGAATACCTTCCCTTTGGCGGCCTTGATTGCGTCCTGCATGGCTTGAGCGTCTGCGGGACCGATTCCGCGGATGATCGGGATCGCACGATATTCGATGCCGGCCGCCCGGGCGGCCTTCTCGATGTCCATGCCGAGCGGCTGATCAGGTTCCTCTCCATCGGGACGATTGTTGACCAGCATGGTGACACCCTCGCCGACCAGCGCGGCGACGTCTTCGGGCCTAATCTGACCACTCACCAAAACCTTTTCATCCAGCTGGCGCGACATCCGGTTCTTCCTCTTTGGCCGCAAGCGCGGCGAGCATGGCTTCCCCGTAGCGGGCAAGCTTCGCTGCACCAACTCCCTGGACCGTTCCAAGTTCTGCGAGGCTCCGCGGTCGGGTCGCGGCGATCTCACGCAGGGTCGAATCGTGGAAGATCACATAAGGCGGAACGCCCGCATCTGATGCGAGCTGCCGGCGAACCTCCCGCAAGGCGTCGAACATCGGGTCGGCGGGTCCCTCGTGGCGGCGTCTGGACGTCCGCTTGCGCGGTGCCGGCAACGTGATCGTCAGCTCCTGCTCACCCTTCAGGATCGGCTTCGCACCGGGCCCGAAGCTCAGGCCGCCATAGGCATCGGCACGCAAGGCGTCGCGAGCGATCAACGCCCGGGCGACCGGCCGGACCAGGGCCAGTTCTTCGGAATTGGCGATCCCAAAAACCGAGAGGCGATCGTGGCCGAAGCTGCGCACCTTCTCATTGTCGTTGCCTGCCAGCACGTCCGCGAGGTGCGCGACGCCGAAGCGCATTTCGGTCCGGAACGCCGCGGAGAGCAATTTGCGAGCGACCTCGGTGGCGTCGATCGTCTTGGGCGGGTCGAGGCAATTGTCGCAATTGCCGCAGGTTTCGGGCGGGTCCTCGCCGAAATGACGCAACAGTACGGCGCGCCTGCAGCCCGGCGTTTCCACGAAGGCCGCGAGCGCATTGAGACGTTCACGCTCGGCGGGCCGCCGAACCGGCTCGACTTCCTGCTCGATGCGGCTGCGGGCTCGCGCGAAGTCCTCGGCGCCCCAGAAGAGCCAAGCCTCTGCCGGCTCGCCGTCGCGGCCGGCGCGGCCGGTTTCCTGGTAATAAGCTTCGATCGATTTCGGGATCCCGGCATGGGCGACGAAGCGCACGTCCGGCTTGTCGATCCCCATTCCGAACGCAACGGTCGCCGCGATCACCATTTCCTCGGACTCGACGAATGCTGCCTGATTACGGGCCCTAATCGGTGCTTCGAGACCGGCATGGTAGGTCACCGCCGGCCTTCCGCTTCCCGCGAGTTGTTCGGCGATCCGCTCTGATTTGTCGCGGCTCGGCGCGTAGACGATACCTGAGCCCGGCTGGCCGGCAAGCAGCGTCTTAAGCTGGGCATTCAGCCCGTCGCGCGGGCGGACGTGATAGCGGATGTTGGGCCGGTCGAAGCCGGCGAGAATCAATCCTTCCTCCGGAATGCCGAGTTGAGCCAAGATGTCGGCGCGGGTGCGCTGGTCGGCGGTTGCCGTCAGCGCGAGCCGGGGCACGTCCGGATTGTCATCGAGCAGCGGCTTCAGCAGGCGATAGTCGGGACGAAAGTCGTGTCCCCATTCGCTCACGCAATGCGCTTCGTCGATCGCGATTAACGACAGGTTCGTGCGGCTAATGAGGCGACGAAAAGCTTCGCCGGTCGCCCGCTCCGGCGCGATGTAGAGCAGGTCGAGCTCGCCCGACTTGAAGCGCTGGACCGTCTGTTCCCGGTCGGCATCCGCCGAGGTCAGCGACGCGGCGCGAAGCCCAATCGCGTCGGCGCTCCGGATCTGGTCGTGCATAAGCGCGATCAGCGGCGAGATGACAAGCGCGGCGCCTTCGCGGGCGATGGCGGGCAGCTGGTAGCAGAGCGACTTGCCCGCTCCCGTGGGCATCACCGCGAGCGTGTGCCGGCCGGCAAGCACTCGGTCGACGACGTCTTCCTGGACCCCGCGGAAATGGTCGAAGCCGAAGACTGTGTGGAGGATTTCGGGAACGCTACTCACGCCCCGTCCATAGCGTGCGGGACGAGCTTGTCGAAACTACTCGGCGGCTTCCGCGGCTTCTTCGAGGACGCGCTCGGCCGCCTGGCGATACCAGAGATCGGCGTAAAGGCCGCCGCGATCGAGCAGCTCCTCGTGGGTGCCGAGCTCCGCCACATTCCCGTCCTCCAGCACGGCAATGCGATCGGCTCCGACCACGGTCGAGAGACGGTGCGCGATGATGATGGTCGTGCGGTTGCGGGCGATCCGCTCAAGCGTCTCCTGAATCGCCTGCTCGGTGCGACTGTCGAGCGCGCTGGTCGCTTCGTCCAGCACGAGGATCGGGGGATTCTTGAGGAGAGTTCGGGCGATTGCGACGCGCTGCTTCTCGCCGCCGGACAACTTGAGACCACGCTCGCCGACCATCGATTGATAGCCTTGCGGAAGCGAGTTTACGAAATCGTGGATGGCGGCGCCTTTGGCCGCTCCTTCGATCTCGTCCTCGGACGCTTCGGCGCGACCGTAGGCAATGTTGTAGCCGATCGTGTCGTTGAACAGGACCGTGTCCTGAGGGACGATTCCGATCGCGGAACGGAGCGAGCGCTGCGCGACCTCGGCAATGGGTTGTCCGTCGATGAGGATGCGCCCGGCGGTCGGATCATAGAAGCGGTACATCAGACGGGCGAGGGTCGACTTTCCCGCTCCCGAAGGCCCGACGACCGCGAGGCTCGTCCCGGCGGGAATGTCGAGATCGATGCCCTTCAGGATCTCGCGGCCCGGCTCGTACCCGAAGCGCACGCCTTCGAACCGAACGTTGCCGCGCTTCACTTCAAGGGCAGGCGCGTCCGCAGCATCGACGACCTCGGCGGGCGTATCGAGCAATCCGAACATCGCCTCCATGTCGATCAGGCCCTGCCGGATCGAGCGATAAACCCAGCCGAGCATGTCCAGCGGCCGGAAAAGCTGCATCAGAAGCGAGTTCACGAGCACTACGTCGCCAGGCGTGAATTGGCCGCGGCTCCAACCCCAGACCGTAAAGATCATGGCGCCGGCCATCATCAGATTGGTGATGAAGGACTGGCCGATGTTGAGCCACGCGAGCGACGTTTCGTTTCGAACGGCGGCGTTCGTGAAGGCGCCGATCGCCTCGTCGTAGCGCTTCGCCTCGCGCTCCTCCGCACCGAAATATTTGACGGTCTCGTAGTTGAGCAGGGAATCGACCGCGCGCCCGATCGCCTTGTTGTCGACTTCGTTCATGTCGCGCTGGATCTGTGCGCGCCAGTCCGTGACCTTGCGCGTGAAGGCTATGTAGATCGCCACCATCACAAGGGTAGCGGCGACGAGCCCTCCGCCGAATTTGACGAAGAAGATGGCGCAAATCGCGACCAGCTCGATGATCGTCGGGGCGATGTTGAAGAGGAGGAAGTAGAGCATCATGTCGATGCTCTTTGTCCCGCGCTCGACGATCTTGGTCAGCGAGCCGGTCCGGCGTTCCAGGTGAAATCTCAGACTGAGGTCGTGGATGTGGCGGAACACCTGGCCCGATAGCCGCCGGGCGGCCCCCTGACCGACCTTCTCGAACAAGGCGTTGCGGAGATTGTCGGCGAGGACTCCCGCGAAGCGAGCAGTCGCATAGGCAGCGACCAATCCGGTCACGACGCCGGCGGCCACCGCGGGACCCGACATGCGGTCGATAACCGCCTTGTAGGCAAAGGGCATGACCAGCACGGCTGCCTTGCCTGCAAGGACGAGGACCACCGCGGCGATTACCCTCGCCTTCAGCTCCGTCTGACCCTTAGGCCAAAGCATCGGGAGGAAGCGCACGAGGGTGTGGAAACCACCCTTTGCTTTCTCCTGATGCTGTCCCTCTGCCGATGCCATCCGGGCCTAGGTAGGAGTGCGTATGGCCCGCGGCAAATGACGTATGCGAAACAAGTGGAACTGGAGTGGGATTCGGCTGTTTTGCGGACAAGTTCTCGAGCGGGTTTTTCCAAATGGAACCAGTCTATTACGTCATCGCGATCCTGGGCTGCTCCGACGGCTCGGCACAGTGCACGCCAGTGGCGACGATGCCGACGCATTATTCGTCCCATGAAGCCTGCTCCGCCGGCACTCAGCAAGCGCTTTTGACGAACAACGAGTTCGATTTTCCGACGCTCGTAGCCGAGTGCCGGGCGACTGATCCGCGGACCATCGCCGCCAAGGACTCTTCGGACAAGGCACCGGCGAACTCACTTCGCGGCTGAGCTTTCCCTCATGGCCTAATCTTGGCCCAATCCAATTGGGAAAATCTCCCAACAGTCAGCGCGAATTGCGCCAACTGCTAGCCAAGCAGCCACTCTCTTCTACTGAAAAACAAAGATAATTTCGAATTGGCACGCTCCCTGCATTGTTAGCGGCGTGGGGCTCACGTCGAGCCGCACATCAAAAAGGGAGACTGAAATGTTTGCTCTGACTTCTGCTCGCGACACCGCCACTGCCTTCGCAGCCGCTTTCATCACCGCCATGCTGTTCGTCAGCACCGCGACCAGCGCGTTCCCGATTGCGTAACGAACCTCAGCACAAGGAATTCGAAGTGAACGGTCGTTTTGTTCTCAACAGGACCCAAGGCAAGGTGATGGGCGTGGCCGCCGGCCTTGCCGACTGGACCGGCATCGATGCACTTCTGATCCGCCTCGGAATGGTCGCAGCGCTCCTGCTGACCGGGCCGGTGGTGATCCTGTTCTACGTTCTCACGGGATGGTTAGCGTCGGACCGTTGATCCCGCGCTAACCTTCCCTAACCTCTCATTTGTGATTGAGGGCCCGGATCCGTTTCAGCTGCAACGCTTCGTCCATGCCCAGCAAGGTACGTTCGAAATTGCGCTGACGGAATTGCAGACCGGAAGGAAACAGAGCCACTGGATCTGGTTCATCTTCCCGCAGCTCGCCGGACTGGGCCGAAGCCCAACCGCAACCGTCTATGGAATAGGGTCCATTCATGAGGCTCGCGCCTACCTGGACCACCCGGTCCTTGGAGACCGCTATCGCAAGGCGGTCGAGGCAATACTTTCCTGGGCCGACAGAAAATCCGCCGTTGAGGTCCTTGGCGAGGTCGACGCGATGAAGTTTCGATCGAGCCTCACTTTATTCGAGCGCGTATCGGGCGACCCGCTCTTCGCACGCGCCCTAGACGCATTTTACGATCGACCAGACCAAGCGACGCTTCAGCTTATCGGCCGCAACTAACCCAGCTACTCCGGCCCTGCGCAGCCCCGCCTTTCATCGCCTCCGATCTTCAGCGTTACAGCGATCGGATAGGTGCGGTCGGACATTCCATCGGAGCACCCCGCTTCGGGCCTCGTCGCCAGAATGAAGCGATCCTTGCCGAGCGATCCGCTCCACTCGCCTGTCTCTCGAGTGCCCGTGAACTTAGTCCAGATCCTGATGCCCTTCTGATTCTCCGGCGTGCTGTAGGTGACGCATCGGCCATCCACGTCGGCGCTCCAGAAGGGCTCCGTGCCCACCGCCTTCAGACGATTCGGGCCTATCTCCTTGCCGTTCTGGATCCTGCAGGGGCTTGCGCTCGATGGTGTTGCACTGTCCCGCGGGACAGCTTCTGCCACAACATTGCTTTCCGCAATTGGTGGGACAACCCGGTTGACCTGCTCGACCTCGTTCGCCGGTACTAAATTGCTCTCGGCCGCGTCGCGTTGGCCGCAGGCCGCCAACAATAAGCCAATCATCACGATGTTCGTGCGCCGCACCGATGACCCCTCTAGCTACAAACGGGAGCGATGTTGGCTTCTGCAACGTTCCTTGGCTAGGTTCCATCACCCGATAGAGGAGAGTCGCATGCGCAAGTGGCTAACGGCCTTCGTGATAGCCGCAGCAGTGGCAACGCCCGCAGCAGCTGCTCTACCAAATGGATCGAAGGCACCCGACTTCACCACCACGGGTGCCGTCGGCGGCAAGGCCTTCAAGCTTCACCTCGCGGACCAGCTCCGCAAGGGCCCGGTCGTGCTCTACTTCTTCCCTAAGGCATTCACTAAAGGCTGCACGCTGGAGGCTCACGCGTTCAGCGAAGCGGCGAAGGAATTCCGGAAAGCGGGAGCGCGGGTCATCGGAATGTCGGCGGACGACCTTCCGACGCTGCAACGTTTCTCGGTCGAGGCCTGCCGCAGTGCTTTCCCCGTGGCCACCGCGACTGTCGAAACGCAGAAGGCCTATGACGTGGCCTGGGCCGAGCATCCTGGGCTCACGACCCGGACATCCTACGTCATCGACCGCCGGGGTCGGATCGTCATGGTCCACGATGATCTCGACTGGAGCCAGCACGTCGCCAAGACGCTCGAGGCCGTAAAAGCGCTGAAGCGCTAGCGGTTCACCCGCCACATGCGGAATGGCGAATCCTTCGGAAGGCTGACGGGCGTCAGCCATGTCGGGACGCGGCCCTTCGAGAGCTGGCTGTAGAAGCCATTGGGCGCCTCGGATGTGAAGATCGTCGCGGAGGCCATGTTCGGGCAGACCAGCAAATAGTCGGAGCGGTACTTGGCCATGATCCGATGCGCCTGCGCCTCGTCGCCCCTGAATGCATTCATGACGTCAGCGATCTGATCTCCGTTGCGATGGTAAGGACCCGCTACGGCATCGTGATGGGTCACTGTGATGACTCTTGGGCCGAGATCGATGAAGGTGAAGACCATGCCCTTCGGCTGCTTCGCCACGGGTTTCAGGCCCCAAAGCGAAACGCACTGCCGGTTGGCCTTGTCGACTGCCAGCTCCACCGGCTTCTTCTTCCTCACCGGGTAGAAATAGCTCGCAGCGGGCGCCGCCGCGCCGAGACCCAACGCAACAAGCAGAAATGTTCCGAGAACGCGAACAGCTGAATTCTTTGATTTCCACGTCCAAGGCACCGCGGCCCATAGCAATGCAATCGCTCCAGCCAGGCCAAGGACCTGAGCTGCCGGGCCAGTCCGGGTCTGCCACAGCAGGAGCAATGTCGCGGCCGTAAGTGGTGCGGCCACCGCAAGGATCCGCCGCAACAGATCCGGATCCTGCCGCCGCGTCCAGGCGAGAAGAAACCAGCCGATCATGCCGGTCACGGGAATTGCAGCGACCGCGACCGCGGTCTGCCATCCATGGCGATAGAGAGGCCGCGCCTCGCGAACATGGCTCAGCCAAAGCCGCTCCACCTCGGGAGAAATGCCCTCGAGCCGCGAAAGGCAATGCGGCCACATCAATGCATGGAAGGCCGCGACCACGATACCCGCCGCTGCCGCCATGGCCAGGCGGCGTTTCCAGTCGGCCGGCGAGAACATTGTCAGGCCGAAAAGCAACGCCGAGCCCAGCAAGGCATCCGAAAGCCATACCGGGGAAAGCGCATCGCAGACCGGCGCGCGATTGGCGTACGAAGCGAAGACGATGAACCCGATCGCCGTCCCGCCGCCCATCGCAGCGGCATAGGTCGAGAGCCGCTTCCGTTCATTTGCATCAGAGACCCAAAAGAGCCCCATCGCCGCGCCGATGACCGCGATGTAGATCACCATTTCGAGGCCGATCCACAGTGACATTGCCGAGGCAATGCCGGCTACTGCCCCACCTCTTGCTCTCTTAGGATCAGCGACCCCAGCCACCGACAGCGCCAGCAGCGCTAGCTGCCACCCATGGTGGTCGATCCGTGCCGGCATGAACATCCCGGTGGCCGACCCGGCATAGAAGAGGGTGATGAAAGCGAGCGGATAGGCGCGACGATCAATGAGCCTCCGCGTAATCAGGGAGACCGAAACGAGGAGCAGCAGCAGCGGCAACATCGGTGCTATCGCGATAGCCGTGCGCTCAGCATCGACGCCGCCAACCAGCGGACGCAGCGCTAGGATGATCCCGGCGATCGGCAGGTCCACGAGCCGGGACCAGTGGATGTTAGCGCCGAAGGGCGGATTCAGCCGATACTGGCGAAGGTCGAACCAGTCCTGCCCCGCCAGCAGGGCCCGAACCTGGCTCATCCGCATATTGTCATCGGTATCAGGTAGCGAGAAATACTGGATCGTGTTCCAGCGATCCATCACGAAGTAGGTGCACAAGGCTAGCCAGGTGCCGACCACAACCCATTTCCAGTAGCGGTCGAGCAAATCGAAAACGCGGTCCAAGCCTTGCCTCTTTTTAAAGGGTTTCCTGCTGTAGCGGGGCGCGGCTACAGAGCAAGCAGACTGCCACGCATGACACTCTCCGAACTGCTACCACTCGATAAAGAGCATCGCGCCGTGCTGCTGCAGGCGGCGCGCTATGGGTTCGCAGGGTTCGTCATCACAGTGCTTTTCTCGATCAGCTACTGGGCGGTGACCGATTTGCTCGGCGTCGACCCAATGATCTCGCTGACCCTAGTCTTCCTCGTCTTCTCCGGAATATCCTATTTCGCCCACGGAGCCTTCAGCTTTCGGGGCCACGGGTCGAGGGATCAGCAGCATATCCGCGCAACCCGCTTCCTGTTAGTCAACATCATCGGTTTCCTGCTGAACCAGTTCTTCGTGTGGATGCTGGTCAAACAACTCGGCGGGCCGACGTGGTGGCCGATCATCCCCTTCATTTTCGTCACGCCATGGGTCACCTTCGCGTTGCACAGGCGATGGGTTTACGGATGAGAGCGCCCGTTCTTTCAATCATCGTGCCCGTCAAGGACGAAGAGGAGGCGATCGGCCCCTTCGTTGAACGCGTTGGCAGCGTCATAAGATCGCTCTCGGATCCTGCCGCGAAGAGCTTCGAAATCCTGTTCGTGGATGATGGAAGCAGCGACGACACGCTCAACCGCATCAAGCGCGCACACGAAGCCGATGACCGCGTTCGCGCAATCTCCTTCTCGCGAAATTTCGGGAAGGAAGCCGCGTTATCGGCTGGGCTCGACGAAGCGCTCGGCCAGGCAATTGTCCCGATGGACGTCGATCTGCAGGACCCGCCCGAAGTGCTCGGCGACATGATCGCCAAATGGCGCGAAGGATTTGAGATCGTCTACGGCGTCCGCAACGATCGCGAGACGGATAGCCTGCCCAAGCGACTTACTGCGGATCTTTATTACCGGGCTCACAATTGGATGAGCGACGACAAGATCCCGGAGCATGCCGGCGATTTTCGCTTGCTCGATCGCAAGGTCGTCGACGTCATTCGGGCGATGCCCGAGCGGACCCGGTTCATGAAGGGACTCTTCGCCTGGGCAGGCTTCCGCCAGGCGTCCGTCTCGTACCGCCGAGAACAGAGGCAGCACGGCCAGACCAAGTTCAATTACTGGAAGCTTTGGACCTTTGCGCTGGACGGCATCACATCAGCTTCAACGGCGCCCCTCCGCATCTGGAGCTATCTCGGCGGGATCGTCGCAATGCTCGCACTTTTCTACGCCATCTTCGTGACGATCCGCACTTTGATCTTCGGCGTCCAGGTTCCGGGCTATGCCTCGCTGATGGTCGCGATCTTGTTCCTCGGAGGCCTCCAACTTCTCTCGCTCGGAATCCTGGGTGAATACGTGGGCCGCATTCTCGTCGAGACAAAGCACCGGCCGCTGTACATCGTTCGAGAGCGGATCGGCGGGGACGATTGATGGAAGCACAAGTCTACGAGAGAATGGCGGAGCTGGATTCGGACCATTGGTGGTTCGTTGCTCGCCGCGACATTCTCCAGAACCTCATCGAGCGTATCGTCCGGCCGCCAAAGAATGCCCGCATCCTCGAGATCGGATGCGGCACCGGTCACAACCTCGCGATGCTGTCGAAATTTGGGCGCGTCGAAGCGACCGAGATGGACAAGACCGCGCGGGAACTCGCAACCAAGAGGCTGGGTCGAGCCGTGACCGACGCGGCACTGCCCGATTTGTCGGCCTGGCCGACGGACCAATTCGATTTGGTCGCGCTGCTCGACGTACTTGAGCACGTTCCCGATGACCGCAGCGGCCTGGTGGCCATCCGCGAACGGCTGAAGCCAGGCGGGAAGCTTCTCGTGACCGTTCCGGCGAACAAGTGGATGTGGAGCGCGCACGACGTCGCTCACCACCACCATCGGCGTTACGGCAAGGACGAGCTTCGAAATGTCGCTCGCGAATGCGGATTCGAAGTCGACCTGCTGTCGCCCTTCAATAGCCTCCTGTTTCCGCTGATTGCAGCCGTTCGCGCCGCCGGAAAGGTCACCGGGCGCGAGAGCGCAGACGATGCAATGCCTCCCAGGCCAGTGAACTCGATTCTGAAAGGCGTGTTTGGGCTTGAGGCGGGACTTATCGGGCGGCTGCCGCTTCCCTTTGGGGTGTCGCTGGTCGCTGTTCTGCGCCGGCCGGCCTAATCCGATACAGCTCGGACCGCGGGCCGGTCCAGACAAGCTCCAATCCTCTGACGTAGCGCGGATCGTACGGAGGCACGTCGATCAGCCAAAGGAAATCGAAGTCCTCGCGGGGAAGGCGCTCCAGCGCCTGATGTATCGTCCAGTCGCCGCGGAGCTGATTGTTCCTGATTTCCCAGGGGCGTGGCTTTGCGCAGTTGAACGGCCGAACGATTTCCGATGGATCTACCGCGAATGGCCCCGGCCTCGTGTACCGAAGCTCAAGAAGGTTGGTGCCGGCAATCGTCCACTGGTCGTTCGAAAAGCCATGTCGGCGGACGATCACCATCGCGCCGATGTGGCTGTTGCGGGGCATAGCCCAGCGATCCAGGCAACCTTGGCCGACCAGGCTAGCAACCCGGGAACCCATCGGGATGTGATCGAGCGCCTTCAGCTTCGCTTGCTGGTCATTGGAAGCCATCGCCAGGCTTACAGTCACGGCCGCTATATGAACCACGTAGAACATCAGGCCGAGGACGGCGAAGACCTGCGCGGTCCGGTAATGCGTCTCCGATCGGAATCGAATTGCGAGGAGTGGTAAGGCGAACAAGAACGGCGCAAGCCGCATGTCTGCATAAGCCGACGCGAAGATGATGCGCGGCAGCAGAACATAGACCGCAATCAGCACCAAGGCAGAAAAGCCGAGGTTGCGGGAAAAACCCAGCCGAGGGTTGCGAAGTGCTTCGAACAGGACGGCAACGAGGGCAAACATCGACCACCACTCGAAGCTCTTCCATCGATCGCGGAAGATGCTGTTGATCCAAGCGAGCTTCGCATCCCAGTTGAACCAGTCTTCGGTGCCACCCGCCGGTGCCGCCGAGCGCCAGGCGAGCATGAAGACCAAGGGCAGCGCCATCGTCGACGCGTGCAGAGCCGCGTTGAATCCGGACTTGAGCCAGCCCTTGCCATGATCGTGCTGACGGACCGCTTCAGCCGAGAATGCTAGCAGCCCGAGCGTCCCCCAACCGAACGTGTGCGTGAAGAAGATGACGATCGAGATCGGTACGAAGAGCCATGCCCTAAGCTTGGTCTTCCCCAGCCTTCCCAGCCGAAGCCAAAGACCGAAGGCGAGAAAGGCAAGCGCCATGGACAGCGAGAAATTGGCGAACCCGAACAGGAACGGATGGCTGTAGACGAGCGGCAGGGCGAAGAATGCCGTCGGCGGCACCCGATTATGGACCTCACGCGCGACCCACAGGAATCCAGCCACGGTCAAAGGGGGGATCGCGAGGACGATCAGCTTTACGGAAAGCTCCAGCCCCAACAGGGGCGCGAGCACCTCGACGAGTAGATCGACACCCAGGTTCCCAATCGGCGCCCAGTGAAACCCGTAATATTGCGACAGCCAAGGCGAGGTCGCGACGTCCAGCTGCACCCGGTAGCGACCCAAGTGGCCGAACAGGTCCACGAGCGGTGGGATCGGCGGATAAAGCAAAGGCACGACGGAAAGCAGGATCAGTGCCGCAAGGAAGCTGCGGCGTTCCCACCAGGGCCGCGGGCCTAGCGGCCGCGGAGGGGCAGCGGTCATGGGAGTCATGTTCAACCGGCCGACCTCATTGCGCAGTCGCTCGATTGGACATTGTCAGCATACCCCTTGGCCATCGCGACGGCCCCTTGCCACGACAGCAGCGGCGCATTCAACATCGATACAGCTTCAGCTTGTTAATCGAACGCGGCTCTTTCTGCGAGGAGGCAGTCGAATGAAGAGGCTTTGGATTGGTGGCGCGATGTTGCTCGCCTCTGCGGCGGCGATAGCTCAAGTTGCTCCGAGCGCGGCCCCACAAGCACCTGCCCAGCCGATGGCGGCCAAGGTGCATACCCGGGCAGAAGTTCAGGCGAAAGTGGCAGAGCATTTTGCTAAGGTCGATGCGAACCATGATGGCGTGGTGACGAAGGCCGAGGCTGATGCCGCCGCTCAGGCATTTCGCGGTAAATGGTCAGAACGGGCGAAGGACCGCCGCGACGACCGCGGAGACCGGATGTTCGATCGGCTCGATTCCAATCGAGATGGCTCCGTCAGCCGCGCGGAATGGGATGCCGGTCAGGCACAGCACGAGCAGCGCATCGCTTCGCACGATCGTGACGGCGGCGGCCGTCGCGATGGGCATAAGCCCGGAGGCATGCACGGGATGAGCGGCTTCTCGGGTCACATGTTCGAGATGGCCGACTCCAACAAGGATGGGCGCATCACTCTACAAGAGGCGCAGGCGGCCGCCTTGCGCCACTTCGACATGGCCGACGCCAATCGCGACGGCCAGATCACCCCGGATGAGCGCAAGCAGATGCACGAGCGCATGCGCGCAGAGCATCACAGCTAAGGACTGTCCAGATCGAAGATTTTTTGGGGCTCGGCGATTTTCGCCGGGCCCTTTTATTTGACGGGCTCGGGAGCGACCGTCTTCTTGCGATTGGCGCCCTTCGCGGGCGCGGCTCCGAGCTTACGATACCGTTGCTCGGCTTCGGCCATATAGTCGCGCGTGATCGGTAGCGCGTTGCGGTCACGGATGTATTGCACCTGGTAGTTGCAGGCCGCGCCGCTCTCGAACATCACGATCCCGCCGGCGAGATAGAATTCCCACATCCGGAAGAAGCGCTCGTCGTAGAGCTTGATCACCTCCGCACGCTCCGCGGTGAAACGCTTCAGCCATTCCCGCAAAGTCAAGGCGTAGTGGAGGCGAAGCGTCTCGATATCGCTGGCGATAAGCCGGACCTTTTCGCTCCCCGACGACATCTGCGACAGGCTCGGCAAGTGATAGCCGGGGAAAATCCATTTGTCGGTGAACGGGTCCGGCTGTCCCGCGCCGCCGAGCTTGCCGATGGTGTGGAGCAGCATCACTCCGTCATCGGTCAGCAACTCGCGGCACTTGGCGTAGAATTCCTCGTAGTGGGCCGCGCCGACATGCTCGAACATGCCGACCGAGACGATGCGATCAAAGGGGCCGTGGAGATGACGATAGTCGATCAGCTGGAAGCGCACGCGGTCGGCTACACCCGCTTCCTCGGCCCGGCGGCGCGCGACCTTCAATTGCTCTTCGGACAAGGTAATTCCGAGGACGTCCACGTCGGCGACGCGGTTCAGGTAAAGCGCCATCCCGCCCCAACCACAGCCGATGTCGAGAACCCGCTGGCCTGGCTTCAGATAGAGTTTGGCGGCGATGTGCGCCTTCTTGTCCTCCTGCGCCTGCTCGAGCGAATTGGACGGCTCTGTAAAATAGGCGCAGCTGTATTGCAGGTCGCGGTCGAGGAAGAGCTCGTATAGCTGGTTCCCTACATCATAATGGTGCGCGACGTTTCGCCGAGACTTGGTGGGGTCATTGCGCCGAAAGAAGCGCTTCAGCCACCTCCCCTTGCCCTTGCCTAGCGCCTTGCGCTTGCCTTTCTCCCAAGGCTTTGCCCCGACGATCAGCTCCAGGAGATCCAGGATGGTGCCGTCTTCGATCGTGACCCGGCCATCCATGTAGAGCTCGCCGAGCTTGAGACGCGGATTGCGGAAGAGCTCGAGCGCCGCTCGCCGATCGTGGAGGCGCACCGCAACGTGCTTGCCGCCGCCGGGACCGTAGGTCTCCCGACCGCCGTCGGCCTGGACAATCGTGATGCTGCCGATCGGCAGGATCTGTTCAATGAAACGCCCGATCAACGCCATGCACACCTCCAAAGAGTGAAGCCGATGTGCCACGCCAGGCAGGCGCGGGCAAATGGGTCAGGCGGGCTCGCGAGCCTTGCGCTTGCGCTCCGCGGCTGTCTTCAGCTGGCCGCAGGCAGCATCGATGTCACGGCCGCGCGGCGTCCGGACTGGAGCCGAAATGCCCGCTTCGAACACGATATTGCTGAAAGCCTTGATCCGCTCAGGCGTCGAGCATTCGTAGGGCGCGCCCGGCCAGGGGTTGAACGGTATCAGATTCACCTTCGCCGGCAGACGATATTGCCGAATCAGCCGGACGAGCTCGCGGGCATCCTCGTCGCTGTCGTTCTTGTCCTTCAGCATCACATATTCGAACGTGATTCGGCGCGCGTTGTTCGCGCCCGGATAAGCCGCGCACGCCTCCAGCAATTGCTCGATCCCGTACTTGCGGTTGAGCGGCACGATCTCGTCGCGGACTTCCTTGGTCACCGCATGCAGCGACACGGCGAGATTCACGCCAATCTCCTCGCCGGCGCGGTCCATCATCGGAACGACGCCGCTGGTCGACAGCGTGATACGGCGCTTCGACAGGCCGAGGCCGTCGCCGTCCATTACGATCTTCAGCGCATCGCGGACGTTCTCGAAATTGTAGAGTGGCTCACCCATACCCATCATGACGATGTTGGTCAGCATCCGGCCCTCGGGCTGGCTCGGCCATTCACCTAGCGCGTCGCGGGCGAGCATGACCTGGCCGACGATCTCAGACGGCTCGAGGTTGCGAACCAGCTGCATGGTGCCGGTATGGCAGAAACGGCAGTTGAGCGTGCAGCCGACCTGGCTCGACACGCACAGCGTCCCGCGGTCGGCATCCGGAATGAAGACCATTTCGAATTCGTGGCCATCGTGGGTCTTCAGCAGCCATTTGCGCGTGCCGTCTGTTGAGACTTGCGCCTCGACGACCTCGGGCCGGGCGATCGCGAAGCGTTCAGCGAACCACGGCCGCTGGGCCTTGGCGATGTCGCTCATCGCCTCAAAGTCGGTGACGCCGCGATTGTAGATCCAGTGCCAGACTTGCTTGGCGCGGAGCTTGGCCTGCTTCGGCTCGAGCCCGGCCTCTTCGAATGTCGCGCGAATCTGGCCCTTCGAGAGACCGACAAGCTCGGCCTTGCCGTCGGCGCGCGGCGTCGCAGCCCTGGGCACGGGCACAGGGTCGACGGGGCCGGGGATCGGCATGATGGCAGTGTCGGCACTCATGGCAGGCGGCCCATCTAGTTATCGGCGCTGCATTTTGCCAGCACAGCGAGCGGCGGCGGCATCGATTGCAGTGGGAGCGCCCTCCAGCAGGTAGCGATCGACGAAGCGGCCGCCAGCCTGATCGCGCGAATCGACACGCATTCCGCCGGCGGCGCGAACAGCCGCGATGATGGCTGCTTCCTGCGCTGGATCGCGGCTCCAAGCCCATCCGCGCCCGGCGACGAGCAGGAACGGCTGGTCGCCGACGGTGAGGATGACGGTCGATCCCTGCCGAGGCATTCGGCTCAGCTGCGCGAAGAACTGGCCGCGCCTTGGCCCGGCGGCGTCGAACGCGAAGCCCGCGCGAGCCTGCACCTTCCCCTTCTGGGCGATGCGAAGTGAACGGCTACCAGCCTCACAGCTGTGGCCCCGGTCGAGCGCGACCCATTGGCCGCCCGCGAACAGCAGGTCTGCCGCCGACACGGGGACAGCAAAAAGCAGAAGCAGGGTGGGAAGCCAGCGCATGCAGGCAACCTAGCCGGGACTAGTCCTCGAACAAGGCGGTTCCGATTCGGACCGATGTCGCGCCGAGCATGATCGCGGCTTTGAAGTCACCCGACATGCCCATGCTGAGCCCTTCGACGGAGTGCTCCCGCGCCAACTTGGCGAGCAAGGCGAAGAAGGGGGCGGGTTCGACGCCCAGCGGCGGGATCGCCATCAGGCCAGCGAGCGGCAAAGCGGATGAGCGCGCCGCTTGGACCAGCGAGCCGACTTCGCCGATCGGGCAGCCACCTTTCTGCTCCTCTTCGCCAATGTTCACCTGGACGTACATAGACGGTCGTCGATCAATCTTATCGGCCTCCTTGACCAAGGCATCGAGCAGGGAGAGGCGGTCGACCGAATGGATCGCGTCAAACAATTTTACGGCCTCGGTTGCTTTGTTCGACTGAAGCCTGCCGATGCAGTGAAGGTGGATTCCAGGATCGCGCGCCAGGAGGGTTGGCCACTTTTCAAGCGCTTCCTGGACTCGACTTTCGCCGAAGTCGCGTTGTCCCGCAGCGATTAGCGCTTCGACTTCATCGGATGAGCGGGTCTTGCTGACGGCAATCAGCTTGACGTCAGCCGCCTTCCGCCCGGCGAGCTTCGCGACGGAGGCGATCTCGTCGAGGATTTTCTGTCGTCGCTCGGCAGCAGTCATGACACGCGGCTATAGGAAGCGGCATGATTCCCCGCCAGAGACCTTGGCCGCGTGCATGGCTGATGACCGACGAACGGATGGGCGAGCGGCTCTGGACCGCGATCGATCGGCTGCCGGCCGAATCCGGGATCGTGTTCCGGCACCATTCAACGCCTCCGGACACCCGGGCCATGCTTGCAGAACGAATCGCGGAGTTCTGCCGTCGACAGAACCTGACACTTGCGGTCGCAGGAGACGCTGGTCTGGCCCGATCGATCGGCGCCGACCTCGTCCACAATCCTACACGATCGTCCGGCCTGCCGTTTTCGAGACCGATTCACTCGATGGCTGAAGCAGAGGCTGCAAATGCCGAAGGCGCTTCGTTGGTCTTTGTCTCGGCTGTCTTCGTGACCCGATCACATCCCGGCCGCGAACCATTGGGCGTCGCCAAGGCGGCAGAAATTGCCCGCGCCGCAGCGGCTCCGGCGATCGCGCTTGGAGGCATGACCGCGCTGAATTTCACGCAACTGGAGCGTGAGGGTTTTTACGGCTGGGCTGGGATCGACGCCTGGCTAGGCGACGAAGGCGCTTAGAACTTGAACGCCGTTCCGACGTAGACTGCCTGGCTATCGCGGCGATTGTCGTTCACCACCGCATTACGGTCGCGCTCGACATTGTAGCGCAGGCCACCAGTCAGCGAGAGGCTGCGGGTCAGGTTATAGGCGCCGCCGACATCCAGCGAGTAGTTCTCGCGGTCGCGGAGCGCCGGCACCCGATCATCATCGCGCTCAGCGCCCACTGCCACGCGGCCGGTGAATCGCTTGAGCGAATAGCTGACGCCCACGACGGCGCTTTGCTTGCTGCCGATTGCCGGGTTGCGCGAGTCGGTCTTGGCGACATCGCCGGCGACTGCGAACCGGCGCCAGCCAACGGCCACGCCGAGATTGTAGCTGGCGGGAGTAAGCGCGGTGATCGGCGAGGCCGAACCGAATTCGGTCTTGGTCCGAAGCGCCGCATCCGGACGGGCCCGGATTGCCACCCGGACCTGGGACGGACGGCTCTTGGCTGCGGCAGGAGTGAACTTGAAATCGGTCAGCGACAGACCGCGCTCGCCAAACGAAGCGGCGAGCTTGGGGTCCGCACCCGCTGGGGTGAAGGTCGAAAGCGGGTCGAAGCTTACAGCGACGGCCGGAGCTTTCTTCCTTGCCGGAGCAGCGGCCGCGGGCGACAGAAGTAGACCCACCGCGGAAACCGCGGCGAGCATCTTAGCGCTCCGGGAACGACCGAGACTCGGCAATTCAAACCTCCTGTTACGAATTCGATATAGTCGGGCGAGCCTGAAGGTTCCATGACGCAAATCGATTCCGTGCCGTATTGTTGCAGACTCAACACAGAATCCCGGTCTCACGGCTGCTTGCGGCTATTCATCCAGTATCTATAAGCCCCTTCCTAAGCCCCTTTATCCCTGCCCAAGAGGATTGCCGATGCTCCGCCTGAAGACCGCCGCTGCTGCGCTCCTTGTCATCGCCGTGGCCGCGCCGGGCTGCTCCCGCAACCGCGACGTGCCCGTCGAGCTGGCTCCGTCGCGAATGACCACAATCGGCGTGAACGCCTATCTCTGGCGCGCCGCGCTCGACACCATTTCCTTCGCTCCGTTGCTGCAGGCCGATGCCAACACCGGGGTGATCATCACCGACTGGTATTCGAATCCCAACTTGCCGACCGAGCGGGTTAAGGTCACGGTCGCGATCCTCGACCAGGACCTTCGCGCCGACGCCCTTCGCGTCACGGCCTCGCGCCAGGTCAACCAGGGCGGCGCCTGGGTGAACGCTCCGGTTTCCGCCGCGACCGTCCAAAAGCTTGAGGACATCATCCTCACCCGTGCCCGCGACCTTCGCCGCACGACCGTCAGGGGGTAAGGCCGAGCATATGACCGGCCGTTTCGATCCGGCCGTCGCGGACATCCGCTGGCAGGCCCGCTGGGACGAAGCCCAAAGCTTCGTTGCCGATACCGCGAGCCCGAAGCCCAAGACCTATGTGCTGGAGATGTTCCCCTATCCGTCGGGGCGCATCCACATGGGCCACGTCCGCAACTACACGATGGGCGACGTGCTTGCGCGCTTCCGCCGGATGCAGGGACGCGAGGTCCTTCACCCAATGGGCTGGGACGCGTTCGGCATGCCGGCCGAGAATGCGGCTATGGAACGTGGAGTCCATCCCGGCGCCTGGACCCGAAGCAACATCGACACGATGCGCGGACAGCTGAAGCGGCTGGGCTTTGCGCTCGACTGGAGCCGCGAGCTCGCCACCTGCGAGCCCGACTATTACGGGCACGAGCAGGCCCTGTTCCTCGACTTGTTCGAGGCAGGCCTAGTCTATCGCAAGGAGAGCGAGGTCAACTGGGATCCGGTCGACATGACCGTCCTCGCCAATGAGCAGGTGATCGATGGCAAGGGCTGGCGCTCGGGCGCGCCTGTCGAGCGCCGGCGTCTCTCGCAGTGGTTCCTCAAGATCACCGACTTCGCCGACGAACTCCTTGACGGGCTCGGCGAGCTCGAGAACTGGCCCGACAAGGTCAAGCTGATGCAGGAGAACTGGATCGGAAAAAGCCGCGGCCTGCAGTTCCGGTTTCGCTTGGCAGAAGCGGCCGACGGAATCGACAAGATCGAGGTCTACACTACTCGTCCGGACACAATCTTTGGCGCCAGCTTCGTCGCGATCGCCCCAACGCATCCGATCGCCGAGGCGATTACCGCTCGCGATCCGAAGGCCGCCGAATTCATCGCCGAATGCAAGCGCGGCGGCACCAGCGCGGCCGAGATCGAAACGGCCGAAAAGAAGGGTTTCCTGACCCCGATCGAGGCTATCCACCCGCTTGATTCGAACTGGCGTCTCCCAGTCTACATCGCGAATTTCGTCCTCATGGAATATGGCACCGGCGCGATCTTCGGCGTTCCGGCCCATGACCAGCGCGACTTCGAATTCGCCTCCAAATACCGCCTCCCGATCAAACGCGTCGTTGCAGCGAACGCGGAAGAGGCCGGCCAGCCGATCGTCGGAGAGGCCGAGTCGATGGATGGCATCGCGGTCAACTCAGAGTTTCTCGACGGCCTGACGACCGAGCAGGCAACCGCCGAGATCATCCGCCGGGCCGAGGCGGGCGGATGGGGCGAAGGCAAGACCGCCTTCCGCCTTCGCGACTGGGGCGTTTCGCGCCAGCGTTACTGGGGCACTCCGATTCCGATCATTCACTGCGGCAAGTGCGGGGCGGTGCCGGTACCGCGTGACCAGCTTCCTATCGTGCTCCCAGAGGATGTCAGCTTCGACAGGCCGGGAAATCCCCTCGACCGTCACGACGCCTGGCGGAACGTCTCATGCCCCTCGTGCGGCGGGTTGGCGCGGCGCGAGACCGACACTCTCGACACATTCGTCGATTCGAGCTGGTACTTCATCCGGTTCGCAAGCGAGCCGGCCGACAAGCCCTTCGATCGTGGTGAGGCCGAGCAATGGCTGCCAGTCGACCAATATATCGGCGGCGTCGAACACGCGATCCTTCACCTACTCTATGCTCGCTTCTGGACGCGCGCCCTCAACCGCATTGGCCGGATTGGAATGAGCGAGCCGTTCAAGGGTCTGTTCACCCAAGGGATGGTCACGCACGAGACCTATCGCGCTGGCGATGGAAGCTGGCTCAGCCCTGACGAAGTCCGCCGCGACGGCGACGACT
The DNA here is from genome assembly GCF_049991885.1 of Sphingomonas sediminicola. Lineage (NCBI taxonomy): Bacteria > Pseudomonadati > Pseudomonadota > Alphaproteobacteria > Sphingomonadales > Sphingomonadaceae > Sphingomonas > Sphingomonas sediminicola. The sequence continues at coordinate 2,479,616 of NZ_CP178916.1, read as the reverse complement.
GGACTCACATTGAAAGCGGTGCGCCCGTCACTCTCGGCCGCGTCGAGAAGATGTCCAAGTCTAAGCGCAATACGATCGATCCTGAGCCGATCATCGCGCGCTACGGCGCTGACGCTGTCCGGTGGTTCATGCTTTCCGACAGCCCGCCGGAGCGAGATCTCGAATGGTCTGAAGGCGGAATCGAAGGCGCAGCCCGCTTCGTACAGCGCGTGTGGCGACTGGCGTCGAGTGACGCCGTTTCAGAAGGCTCGGACGAAGCGCTGGAGCGAAAGCTACATCGGGCGATCGCGGCGGTCACCGAGGCGCTCGATGGACTTCAGTTCAACAAGGCCGTGGCGCAGCTCTACGAACTGACCAGCGCGATCGAGAAGGCGAAGCCGTCGGCAATGCGTTCGAAGGCCATCAGGATTCTTGTTCAGCTGGCAGCGCCTGCCGCTCCTCACCTCTCTGAGGAGGCTTGGGCTGCGCTCGGTGAAACCGGAATGATCGTGGACGCACCGTGGCCCCAATTCGACCCTGCCCTGCTGGTCGAAGACGAAGTCACGCTCGCAATTCAAGTCAACGGCAAGCTCCGCGACACGTTGAACGCACCGCGGGGGCTCGACCGAGGAGCAGCCGAAGCGCTCGCGCTGGCTTCCGAGAAGGTACAGCGGTTGCTCGACGGCAATGCGCCGCGGAAGGTGATCGTAGTGCCCGACCGGTTGGTGAATATCGTCGCATGACGCGCGGCCTCGCCCTTCTCGTGTTGGCGGGTTTTGCCGTGACTGGCTGCCAGTTGCAGCCGCTCTATGCCGGAGGGTCGACCGGCCCGGTCGCCACAACCCTGTCGTCCGTGACGGTTGCCCCGATTGAGGGCCAGGTTGGTTGGCTCGTCTTCAACAAGCTGAAGGATCGCCTAGCGGCGTCAGGAGCCGGCGAGGCCCGGTACCGACTGAACGTCGAGCTCGACGACGACATCGTCGGTCTTGGCATTCGCGGTGACCGTGCAGTCACCCGCGAGCGCCGCTCGCTACGTGCACGCTACCAGCTTGTCGACACCAGCACCGGGGCTGTCGTTCTCGACGCCACGGCTGGATCTGATGCGGGCATCGACGTCGTCAGCTCCGAATATGCAACCGTCGCCGCCGAGCAAACCGCCGCGGAGCGCCTGTCCGAGGCGGTCGCCGACCAGATCGTCGCCCGGCTGAGCGTTTACGCGTCGCGAGCGCCTGCGGCCCAGTGAAAACGATCAAGGGCAGTATCGGCCGCTCGGTCGACGATCCTGATCCGAAGGTCCGCTTCTATCTCTTCCACGGGGCGGACGAAGCTCAATCCTCCGCGCTCGGCGATCGGCTTGCCGCTGCTCTGAAGGCCTCCAAACAATCCGTCGCGTCGGGCGTGTTGCGCGGCGATCCCGCACTTCTCGCTGACGAGGCAGGCGCCATTGACATGTTTGGCGGTTCCAAAGTCATTGTCATCCAGCCCGCCGGCGAGGAAATTCTTCCTGCCGTTGAAGCCTTGCTGGAAGCGGCGGCAGCCGAAAGCCCAGTCGTCGCGATTGCTGGAAAACTCGGCAAGACCTCGGGACTATTGAAGGTCGCGGAGTCTCACCCTCTAGCCCTCGCCCACGTATCGTACGAACTGGATGCCCGCGACGCCGAGCGACTGGTCGTGGAGCTTGCCAGAACTGAGGGTCTGCGTGCCCAGCCGGATGTAGCAGCGAGCATTGCGAGCGCATGCGCGAATGACCGGCGGATGATTTCCCAGGAACTCGCGAAGTACGCTCTCTATCTTGACGCATCGCCGAACGCGCCGAAGGACCTGGGGAGCGAGGCGCTCGATGCCGTCGGCGCGGACCTGGGCGGCGATTTCATGGGCATCGCCGATCTTGCGCTCGGCGGCGACGTGCGACGGCTCAGCGACGCTTTATCCCGGATGGACGCGAGCGGTAAGGAGGCGATTCCGGTCGTCCGTTCCCTTCAGAGACGATTGCTGATGCTCGCACCCATTCGCGCCCGTGTTGACTCGGGTGAGAGGATTCAAAGCGTCATGACGTCACTCGGTAAGTCCCTGTTCTGGAAAGACAAGCCGATGGTCGAACGCATGCTCGCATTATGGGACTCGGCTGGGTTGGCCCGCGTCTCGGAGAGAGCAGGCACGCTTGAGCGTCGACTGATGCGCGGTGATTCGCCACCGGCTGCGGAGGCGCTTGGTGAAGAATTGGTCGCGATCGCCCGGCAGGCGCGCCGCGGATAGAGGATTAGATCGGCTCGCCCGATAAGCGCTGGCAAACCATGTCGAGCTGATCGAGGCTGCTGTAGTGAAGGCTTACGACGCCTTTCTTACCGTTGTGCGCGATCTGAACCTTGAGACCCAGCGTGTCCCCCAGCTGCCGCTCAAGCGCGACAACGTCCGCATCGACCGGACCGGCGGTCCCTGAATTCGCTCGGGCAACTTCGTTCACAGCGCCTGGTTTGACGGCGCGAGCTCTCTCTTCCGCCTGGCGCACCGAAAGGCCCTTCGCGATGACCTCCTTGGTCAAAGCTTCAGGATCTGGCGCAGCGGCAACAGCGCGGGCATGACCCATGCTGATATCGCCTCGCAGTAGCGATTGCCTAACGAAATCCGGAAGATCGAGCAATCTCAGTAGGTTAGTAACGTGACTCCGCGACTTGTGAACGAGCTTTGCAAGATTGTCCTGTGTATGGCCGTGCCGATCGATCAATTGGCGGTAGCCTTCCGCCTCCTCAATCGCATTCAGGTCCTCACGCTGGACGTTCTCGATCAGCGCTATCTCGGCCGCGGTCGAATCATCGATCTCGCGCACGATCGCGGGAATGGTGTGCAGCCTGGCGCGCTGCGCAGCTCGCCATCGGCGCTCGCCGGCGACGATCTCGAAGCCGTCACCGTGAGGACGAAGCAAGATCGGCTGAAGGACGCCCCGTTCCGCGATTGAATCGGCGAGCTCGTCGATCGCATCTTCCTTGAACTGGCTACGCGGTTGCTCAGGATTCGGGCGAATACGCCCGATCTCGATCTCGCGGACGCCGCCCAGGCGCACCGGAGCCTGTTCGCCGGCGGCGGCAGTAGACGAAGCCTGTTCCCCGAGAAGCGCCTGAAGACCCCGTCCGAGCCCTGAAGAAGGCCTGTTAGCGCTCATGCGGCCTCCGCGTGGCGGGGCAGGCGTCCCATCAACTCTCGGGCCAGCCGCACGTAAGCCTCGGAACCGGGGCAGCGAAGATCGTAGATCAAGGCAGGCAACCCATGGCTTGGCGCCTCCGAAAGCCGGACATTCCGCGGGACCACCGTGTCGAACACGGCTTGGCCGAGACAGGCGCGGACATCGTCAGCAACCTGTTGAGATAGATTGTTGCGCTTGTCGAACATAGTCAGCGCGATTCCCAGAATCTGCAACTCGGGATTGAATGCAAGACGTATGCGCTCGACAGTCTGAAGAAGCTGGCTCAGACCTTCCAGAGCGAAAAACTCGCACTGGAGCGGAACGAGCAGGTGCCGGGCGGCTACCAGTCCATTCACGGTTAGCAACCCCAGCGAAGGCGGACAGTCGATCAAGCAGATGTCCCACCGCCCAGACGGCACGGCATCCAAGGCACGTTCCAGGCGCCGAGCGCGATCCTCGAGACTCACGAGCTCAACTTCGGCGCCCGAAAGATCCATCGTCGCTGGGAGCAGTTCGAGACGCGGCACGCGAGTGGCAACGGCGCCTTCGACCACGCCCGCACTGCCGATCAGCACGTCATAGCTGGAAATCTCGCGGCCCGACTGGCCAATTCCCAAGCCGGTCGAGGCGTTGCCCTGCGGATCGAGGTCGATCAACAGCACTTTCCAGCCGACGGCGGCCAGCGCGGTAGCAAGATTGATCGCCGTGGTGGTCTTGCCGACCCCACCCTTCTGGTTCGCGACAGCGACCCTGATCATCGCTATTTCTTCGCCCCCACCCTTGTCAGCACGAGAATCTGGGATTCCGGATCCGTGCAGCTCTGTTCGACCCGAACGTCACAGTGCCAGTTTACCTGCGCCTGCGCCAGTTCCGTCTGAGCATTTTTGCCCTTCGGAAGCACCCAGACCGTCTCACTCTTGGATAGGTGCTCCGTCATGGCAAGTAATCGGTCGAGCGCGGCGACCGCCCGTGCCGTGATCACGTCGAACTTTCCTTGGACGCGCTCGACCTTGGCGCACTCGATCGTGACTCGATCGGCCAGACCAAGCTTCGAGACGACATCACTCAAGAACTCGGCTCGCAAACGGCGCGGCTCGATCAGTGTGATCGGTCCTTTGACTAGGAGCGCGACGATCAGTCCGGGAAGTCCGGCCCCGGATCCGACATCGACCCAGGATGCACCGTTGAAAGGCTCGAATCGCACTAGCTGCGCCGAATCGAGAACGTGACGCTCCCAAATAGTCCCAAGGGTTGAGGGCGCGATAAGGTTCTGCCCCCCTGCACTTTGAGTGAGAATGCGAACGTAAAGAGCAATTCGATCGAATGTTTCACGTGAAACATCGCGGCCTGAAGCCGCCAAGACCCTCTCGATCATGCCGCCCGACGGCTGGCTGCAACATAAAGGGCGGAGAGAGCCGCCGGCGTCACGCCTCGAATGCGCGACGCCTGATCCAAGGTCTCAGGCCGCGCGTGCTCCAACCGTTCCGCCATCTCCGTGGAGATTCCAGGAACCGAGGCAAACTCAAGCCAAGCGGGAATCGTTACGCGAGCGTCGCGCTGAACCGCCTCCCATTCACGCTCCTGACGCTCCAGATAAGGGGCGTATAGGAAGTCGGCCTTCCCCTCCTCAGTATCGCTCCACGTGGAACGCGCGCGTCGCTCGAAATGATTCTCGATCTGATCCCGGCGACGATCCTTCACGCACTTGGCTTCGATCGCGGCCATGCCGAGCCGCGTAGTCGCGTTGTCCGCGCGAAGGGCGAGCCGATATTCGGCGCGCGCGGTCATCATCCGGTATGGTTCGCTGACCCCCTGCAAGGTCAGATCATCGATCATCACGCCGATGTAGCTAGTGCGTCGGTCAAACTGCACCTTGTCTAACGCAAGCGCATGGGCTGCCGCATTGAGACCCGCTGCTAGCCCTTGCGCCGCTGCCTCCTCATAGCCTGTCGTTCCGTTGATTTGGCCGGCAAGGAAGAGGCCCGCGATATCCGTTGTTTCGAGCGTAGAGCGCAGCCGCCGCGGATCGACGAATTCATATTCCACCGCATAGCCAGGGCGGACGACCTCAACTCGCTCCAGACCCTCGACGCTACGCAAGAAGGCGCGCTGAACGTCAGCGGGTAGCGACGTCGACACCCCGTTGGGATACACGAGATGGTCCTCCAGTCCCTCGGGCTCGAGAAAGATTTGATGACTGTCGCGATCGGCGAAACGCTTCACCTTGTCTTCGATCGACGGACAATAGCGCGGCCCCCTGCCCTCAATCGCTCCGGCAAACAACGGGGAGCGGTCGAACGCTGAACGAATGATCTCATGTGTGCGTCCGTTCGTGCGGGCGATTGCGCACGCAAGTTGTGGAACGCGAATGCCCTCATCCAAGGACGACATCGTCCAATGGTCGAGATCGCTAGGCTGCTCTTCGAGGCAAGACCAATCGATCGTGCGCCCGTCCAGGCGCGGCGGCGTGCCGGTCTTAAGCCTTCCCTGCGCTAGGCCCATCCCGCGAACCTGCTCAGCCAACGCGCCCGACGCCCGCTCTCCGCGACGGCCGCCTTCTTGCACCTCGTCGCCCACGAAGATGCGCGCATCGAGAAACGTTCCGGTTGCAACGACCAGCGCTCGGCACCCGAGAACACCTGCGCACGTATGCAAGCCGGTAACTCGGCCACCTTCAATCCGCAGGGCCAGCGCCTCAGCGACGAGCACTTCGACACCGCTCTCGGCAACGAGAGCAGCCATAGCGGAACGATAGAGCCTACGATCTGCTTGGAACCGTGGCCCCTGCACTGCCGGCCCTTTGCTCCTGTTGAGCATGCGGCGGTGGATTGCTGCCCGGTCCGCCGCGCGCGCCATGAGTCCGTCGAACACGTCGAGCTCACGCACAAGGTGGCCCTTGCCGACACCACCGATCGAGGGGTTACACGACATCTGGCCAATGTCTTTCGCCCGGAATGTGACCAGGCCGACCCGCGCGCCGCGGCGGGCCGCAGCGGCAGCAGCCTCGCACCCGGCGTGGCCGGCTCCGATAACGAGAACGTCGAACATCGGCAGGCGCTTAGTGGATTTTGGCTCGAAGGGAAAATATCGTCTCAGACGACTTGTTTCACGTGAAACATCCTATTTCCCGAGGCAGAACCGACCAAAGAGAGAGTCAAGGACATCCTCCATTCCTGCCCGCCCGGTAAGGCGGTCAAACGCGACGCGCGCTGCACGCACATTCTCGGCAGCAAAGACGAACTCGTTCGTCGCCGCCGCGGCTTCCAATGCTCCCTGGGCCTCGGCGACATGCGCCGCCTGACGTCGATTCAATGCGATCGCACCCTCGTCCGGCAGCAGGGATGCAGCCAATTCCGATGTACGAGCCAGCAGTTCGTCCAGGCCCGCGCCAGTTACGGACGACACTGCCAGCGAACCCTCCGGGGCCGTCGCCCTTTCCGCGAGATCGGCCCGCGGATGCACGAGGATCCTGCGAGAATGTCCGGGCGCTTCTTTTGTCTCACCTAGCCATAGAAGGACATCCGCGCCTTCAACGAGCGAACGAGCGCGGTTGATTCCAATCCGCTCGATCGTGTCATCGCTCTCGCGTAGACCTGCTGTGTCTGTCAGCAAAATGGGAATGCCGCCGAGCGACAGCGGCACTTCGATTTGGTCACGAGTGGTCCCCGGAATATCGGTGACGATGGCCCTCTCCTGCCCGGCTATCGCGTTGATCAAGCTTGATTTCCCGGCGTTAGGAGGCCCGGCAATCACCACCCTGACACCATCTTTGAGCGGTTCAATCCGCGGGCGGCCGAGCCACTCCCCAAGTTCGCGAGCCAGCTCAAAGCATTCCTTGGCGAGGGTCGGATCCGTGCCGACATCGTCATCCTCGGCGTAGTCGATCGCTGCTTCCGCCTGGGCGGACAGGATGAGCACTCTCTTCTGCCATTGCTCGATCTGGCGCTTCAGCCCGCCCTCGGCCATCGCAAGCGCCGACTTGCGCTGGAATTCCGTCTCAGCCTCGATCAGGTCGGCCAGGCCCTCGGCCTCGGTCAGGTCGATCCGGCCATTCTCAAAGGCACGGCGCGTGAATTCGCCGGGATGCGCGGGCCGAAGCCCTTCAATCTCGGCCAGAGCGCTGAGCACCGCATCCACGACCGCTCGACCGCCATGGCAGTGGAACTCGACGATGTCCTCACCGGTCGAGCTTGCAGGCCGATCGAAACGCAGGACCAAGGCGTCGTCCAACCTGCCACCCGCTTCGTCACGAAGCGTCCTCAGCGCCGCAATCCGGACGTCGGGAAGCGAGCCGGCCAATCTCCGGCCAGCTCCGTGTGCCCCCGGTCCGCTTACGCGGATAATGCTCACCGCTGCGGGCGGCCGTCCACTGGAGAGGGCGAAGATCGTATCGGCGCTCACGCAGCGCCGCTTAGCGCAGTCAGAGCCTCAGGCGAACAGCTTGCCCAGACCGACGTCGGGATGGACCCAGCCGTCGTAGATCATCTTCACAGCCACGTAGAGGATCACGAGGAGACCGACGTAGCCGATCCAGCGGTAGCGCTCGATGTAGCGGGCGATGAGGTTTGCGGCGACGCCCATCAGGATCACTGCAAATACCAAGCCTACGATCAGGATACCCGGGTGGTCACGGGCGGCGCCGGCGACGGCGAGCACGTTGTCGAGGCTCATCGAAACATCCGCGACCGCAACGGCCCAGACGGCAGCGCCGAAGCTCTTCGCAGGCCTCAACCCGGAATGTTCGTCCCCCAGAATCTCCTCAGACCCGCCAGACTCGCCCTCATGGCGAAGCTCGCGCCACATCTTCCACGCCACCCACAGTAGCAGGAGTCCGCCAACGAGGATAAGTCCAATGATTTGAAGTAGTTGGGTAACAACGAGGGCGAAGGCGATGCGAAGCACCAGGGCCGCCAGCACGCCGATCATGATCACCTTGCGGCGCTGGTCGGGCGTCAGGCCCGCCGCCAGGGCACCGACGACGATCGCGTTGTCGCCCGCGAGGACGAGGTCGATCATCAGCACCTGCAGGAAAGCCGCAAATGCCGCCGGCTCGGTGATGTTGGAGAAATCCTGGACGATGGCGTCCCAGATGCCGGCAGGCCCACCGAATCCGGCCGTCGCGGCCGCGGCGAGGGTCGTCAGCAGAAACTCGATCAATCTTTCCCCCTGATGTCAGTCGGGCAGTTTCGGAGCAAGCGCCATCCCAGGTCTTTGTTCCGGCGGTCGATCTATGCCCCGAATGCGTTCCTCAGGCCAAGCACATGTTCACCGCCTACCCACCCTTCGTAGATCATGTTTAGGGCGACGTAGAGGATGACCGCGAGGCCGATGTAATTGATCCAGTGATAGCGCTGGATGAGCCGAGCTACGTAATTCGCGGCAAAACCCATGAACAGGACCGAGAAGCTGAGCCCGATCACCAGGAGAGCCGGATTTTCCTTCGCGATCGAGGCGACGAGCAGGACGTTGTCCAAGCTCATGCTGAGGTCGGCGATCGCAATCTGCACTGCGGCCTGCAGAAATGTCTTCGTGCGAGGCGGGCCTTCGATCTCAGGCGTGTCCGGGTCGTCGGAGATGACCGTCGCCCGCGGATGCAACTCGCGCCACATATTGTAGGCGACCCACAGAAGCAGGAGGCCGCCCGCGAACACGAGACCGGTGACCTTGAGCAATTGCGTCGCGATCACCGCAAACGTGATCAGGAATGCCAGCGCCATGCCGACGCCGAGCATCAGGACCCGGCGCCTGTCCTTCTCCGGGAGCCCCGACGCCAGCGACCCCATGATTACGACGTTGTCGCCGGCCATGGTAAGGTCGCCGACGATGATCTGGCCGAGCTTGGCCAGACCACCGGCGGTGAAGACGCTAGAGAAGCTGAAGCCGGTTATCATGAGCCGGTAGAACCGCTCGAGCGGACTACTGGTTCATCGAGGCGAAGAAGTCCTCGTTGGTCTTCGCATCCTTCATCTTGTCGAGAAGGAACTGCATCGCGTCGACGGTGCCCATCTGCATAAGAATCCGGCGAAGGACCCACATCTTCGACAGGACGCCCTGGTCGACCAGCAGCTCTTCCTTCCGGGTGCCGGACTTGCCGACGTCCAGCGACGGGAAGATGCGCTTGTCGGCGACCTTGCGATCGAGGACGATTTCGCTGTTACCGGTGCCCTTGAACTCTTCGAAGATGACTTCGTCCATCTTCGATCCGGTATCGATCAGCGCGGTCGCGATGATGGAGAGCGAACCGCCCTCCTCGATGTTGCGCGCGGCGCCAAAGAAGCGCTTCGGACGCTGCAAGGCGTTGGCATCGACACCGCCGGTAAGCACCTTGCCAGAGCTCGGAACCACCGTGTTGTAGGCGCGGCCGAGGCGGGTAATGGAGTCGAGAAGGATCACGACATCCTTCTTGTGCTCGACCAGACGCTTGGCCTTTTCTATAACCATTTCAGCGACTTGCACGTGACGAGAAGCCGGTTCGTCGAAGGTCGAGCTGATCACTTCGCCCTGAACCGATCGCTGCATGTCCGTAACTTCTTCCGGACGCTCGTCGATGAGCAGCACGATCAGAAACACTTCCGGATGGTTGGCGGTGATCGACCGGGCGATGTTCTGGAGAAGGACCGTTTTACCAGTCCGCGGCGGGGCGACGATCAGTGCGCGCTGGCCCTTTCCGAGCGGCGCGACGATGTCGATCACGCGGGCCGACTTGTCCTTGACTGTTGGATCCTTGGGATCGAGCTCGATCTTCGAAGTCGGATAGAGCGGCGTCAGGTTGTCGAAATTGACACGGTGGCGGACGGCCTCCGGGTCGTCGAAATTGATCTGGGTGACCTTGGTCAGTGCAAAATAGCGCTCGCCTTCCTTGGGGGCCCGGATCTCGCCTTCGACGGTGTCACCGGTGCGCAACCCAAATCGGCGCACCACGCTCGGCGCGACATAGATGTCGTCAGGGCCGGCGAGATAGTTGGCTTCGGGCGAGCGGAGGAAGCCGAATCCGTCATTCAGGACTTCAATCGTTCCCGAGCCGTTGATTTCGGCGCCCGTTTCCGCGCGCACTTTGAGAATGGAGAACATGAGGTCCTGCTTACGCAGGGTGGATGCTCCCTCGACGCCGAGCTCCTCGGCCATGGTGACCAGTTCGGCGGGTGTTTGTTTCTTGAGATCTTTGAGATGCATTTCGTGGGTCGCTTCGGGCGAAGGTGGAGAATGGCTTTATTCAAAAAGCGCGGGATGGGCAGGACGCCTCATCCAGGACAAACGGTTCGTCGGCAAAGGAAGTGAACTGGCCGATTTAGCCGTCGGCGTCGAGGTATGTCTGGCGATGAACTAAGTCAATGCTTGCACGCAAGGATTGCGTCAGAAAGGCTTTACGATCACGAGAACGACGATGACCGCCGCGGCAACGCCAGGGATCTCGTTCATGATCCTCAGGGTGCGATTGTCGAGCGGTCGCTTTCCAGCGGCAAGGCGCTTGCCGTAGCTCGCCAGCCACCCCTGATAGCCGGACAGACCGACAACCATCGCCAATTTTCCGATAAACCAGCCTTGGGCCCAGGCATCGGTGATCCACGCTAGCGTGAGCCCGAGGATCCATACGATGATGATCGCCGGCGTGAGGATGATCGTACGGACCCTGTCCTCCCGCTCGATCCAAGCACGATCCTCGGCCGAACCCGGCGTCGTCTCATGATGATAGACGTAGAAACGCGGCAGGATGAACAAGCCGGCCATCCAGAAGATCACGAATGTGACATGCGCGGCCTTCACCCACGGATAAGCGAGGCCGAGTAAGTCGTGGAGATCGCTCATGCGCGCTTCTTCACCTCTGCAAGCATCTGTTCAACGTGAGCGATGGGTGTTTCCTGGAGAATTCCGTGACCGAGATTGAAGATGTGCGGCCGCCCGTCAAAAGCGTCAAGGATGCGCTTCACTGCGGCGCTCAGGCCTTCTCCGCCGGACAATAATGCCAGCGGGTCGAGATTACCCTGCACGGGAAGTCCCTTTGGAAGTTCCCTGTCCGCCCAGACCGGGTCGACCGTCTCGTCGAGCCCGATCGCATCGATCCCGGTCTCGCGGGCATATGCGCCCAGCTTTCCGCCGGCGCCCTTCGGGAAGCCGATAAACTTCACTTGGGGATACCGCTCTTTGACAGCGGCGGCGATGCGGGCGGTCGGGGCGATGACCCAACGCTCAAATTCGGCCGGTGCAAGGCTTCCTGCCCAGCTGTCGAACAATTGCACCACCTCGGCGCCGGCCTCGATCTGGCCGGCAAGATAGCCGAGCGTGACCTCCTCGATGCGATCGATGATCGCGTGAAACAGAGCGGGATCCGAATAAGCGAGGCGCCGCGTCTCGGATTGGTCGCGGCTGCCCTGTCCGGCCACCATGTATGTCGCCACCGTCCAGGGAGCCCCTGCAAAGCCGATCAGAGCCTTCGAAGGGTCCAGAGCCGCCTTCACCTTGCGAACCGTCTCGTAGATGGGCTCCAGACGCGCAGGGAAGGCCTGCAGGCTCTCCGGAGCTGCATTCGCCAGCGGGGGCGTCAGGCGCGGGCCCTCGCCGGCGACGAAGCTCAGGTTCTGGCCGATTGCGAACGGTACGATCAAGATGTCGGAGAACAGGATCGCCGCGTCGAGCTGAGGAAAGCGCTTCAGCGGCTGAAGCGTGACCTCGGCCGCGGCATCGCTGTCGTAGACGAGGTCGAGAAAGCTTCCCTTGTCAGAACGAAGCTGGCGATATTCGGGCAGGTAGCGACCAGCCTGGCGCATCATCCACACGGGAGGAGGATCGAGCCGCTCACTGTTCAGCACGGCAAGCATCGGCTGGCGCGCCGACCCGGCTCCAGAGCTCTCATTCGGGCTCAAGGCCACCCTTCTCTCTCCCTATATATTAGAATCTTAGAAGATTGTTGTAGTTGTTGGGGCGCGGGACGCGGGGTTTAGGCGCGGCTCCCGATTTTGCCAACAAGCGGGGGAATCAGACTCTGAAGGAGAGGCGGCGAGTCGCGACGCCTGTTGCCCATGATTCACAGGCTGGGGATCGAATCCCGCCTCCGTGGATGAATCTCGGGAAGGACCGAAATGGATGTCGGACAACGCGTCCGTTGAGCCAGTCCCCATGTCCGCGCTAGGACGCCACACCAGTTTTCCACAAGGTTGTTCGAAACGTGCTCATTCTCGCCTCCGGAAGCTCCATTCGCCGCAAGATGCTCGAAGACGCGGGCGTTGAGTTTGATGTTGTCCGGCCGGAGGTCGACGAGGCCGCGCTTAAGGCGGGCATGGATGATGGGGAGACGATCGCCCTGGAGTTGGCGAAGGCCAAGGCTGCCTCGGTCAGCTCCAATCGCCCTGGGGATTGGGTGATCGGAAGCGATTCCGTCGTACGCGTCGACGAACGGCTCTTCGACAAGCCGAGAAGCCGCGAAGAGGCCGCCGACCATCTCCGGCTGTTCTCGGGCAAGCCGATGCAGCTGTACAGCGCCGTCGCCTTGGCGCGCGGCGGATCCATCGAATGGAGCGATGTCGGTCGTGCCGAGCTGCATGTCCGCGACCTCAGCGAGGATTTCATCCAATCCTATCTGGATGCCGAGTGGCCGGAAGTCGGCAATTGTGTGGGAGTCTTCCGGATCGAGGGACGCGGAATCCAATTGTTCGACCGGATCATCGGTGGGCATTTCACGATCATGGGAATGCCGCTGATTCCGGTCCTCAAAGCGCTTCGAAAGCGGGAGATCCTGGCAAGATGACGTCACGGCGTCATGATGTCACTTATTGCGATTGGGTTCGGTCGTGATGCGGCTGGCTCTCACCGGATCGATCGGCATGGGCAAATCGACAGTCGCGAAGATGTTCGAGCGCGCCGGAGTCGCGGTGTTCGATGCCGATGCTGTCGTGCGCGATCTCCAGGCCAATGATCCCGCGCTCATTTTCGCTATCGGCGAACGATTCCCCGGGACGGTGACGAACGGCGTCCTCGATCGCGAGCGTCTTGCGCTCAAGGTGCTCGGCTTTCCCGCAGAGCTGGAGGCGCTCGAGGCCATCGTCCATCCCGCCGTACAGTCGGCCCGAACTCACTTTATCGAAAAGAACCGGGATGCGCCGGCACTGCTGTTTGACATTCCGCTGCTGTTCGAGACGGAAGGCGAGAATGCCTTCGACAAGATCATCGTCGTTTCGGCGCCGCCCGAAATCCAGCGTGAGCGAGTCCTGTCCCGGCCCGGCATGACGGCGAAAAAGCTCGACGCGATCCTTTCGCGCCAGATGCGCGACGACGAAAAGCGCAAACGAGCCGATTTCGTGGTAGATACGGGGGGCGACCTATCCACAACTGAGCGGCAGGTCGGCGACATTCTGTCTTGTCTCGGAATCGGGCGAGGTGGATAGAAGAGCTGTGCGCGAAATCGTCTTCGATACGGAAACAACCGGTCTCAATCCGGCCGGTGGTGACCGAATGGTCGAAATCGGCTGCATCGAAATGATCAATCGGGTCGAAACGGGCCGCCATTTTCACGCTTACTTCAACCCTGAACGGGCGATGCCATCCGAAGCGGAGGCCGTCCACGGTCTCAGCACCATCTTCCTGTCGGCGCAGCCCTTGTTCGCCGACAAGGTTGAAGAGCTGATCGAATTCCTAGGAGACGCGCCGCTCGTCGCTCACAACGCGTCGTTCGACTTCGGATTCCTCAACCAGGAGCTCCTGATTTGCGGCCGCCCGACCGTTTGCATGAGCCGGATGGTCGATACCCTGGTGCTCGCAAGGGCAAGGCATCCCGGCGCCAAACATAGCCTCGACGCGCTTTGCACGCGGTTCGGCGTGGATCGCAGTCTCCGGGTAAAGCATGGCGCCTTACTCGACGCGCAACTGCTTGCGCAGGTCTATGTGGAACTCACCGGAGGCCGGCAGATCGGCCTTGGCCTGGTGGCCGAAACGGACGCCAGGGAAGTCAGAGTTAGCGGACCGACTGTGACGGTTCGCGAGCCCCGCGTTCCGCGCCCGCACTTTGCGAGCTCGGAGGAACTGGAGCGGCATCGTGCGTTTATCGCTCAGATGGCGAGCCCACTTTGGGAACGCTACGCAGCGGTCGCCTGAGGCGATTGACGCATTGGCCGCAGCGCGCCTAAGCGGCGCGCCGCGCAGAAAGGAGGGCTGGTTAGGTGGACGTACGGGTGACGGGCCATCAGGTCGACGTCGGAGATTCCTTGCAGACTCAGGCCGTGAGCCGGATCGAAGGACTCGCTGAGAAATATTTTCCACGCGCAGTTGCTGCGAACGTGACGTTCAGTCCGGGGCCCTACGCAGACTTTGTCTGCGACATCGTCGCCCCGGTCATCAACAACGTCGTCCTGAAAGCGCATCAGCGAGCCCCCGAGGCGCACATCGCGTTCGAGGGTGCGGCTGACAAGATCGAGAAGCAGCTCAGCAAATATGCCAAGCGGCTTCGCGAGCACAAAGCCGACGGCACGTCGCAGTTCGTGGAAGATGCCGGCTACACGGTCTTCGCGCCTCAGCCGGAAGTGCCCGTCGAAAAGGACGAGGCAATGCATCCGACGATCGTTGCCGAGACGAAGGTCGACATCCCGGAAGCCAGCGTCTCCGACGCGGTCATGCTGCTCGATCTTCGCAACACGAATGCGCTGATGTTCAAGAATAGTGCATCGGGGAAACTCAACATGATCTACCGCCGCGACGACGGTAATATCGGCTGGGTTGAACCGCCCGCCGGCTGACAACATTTGCAATATGTGTATCGGTGGCGGCGCGGCGGCGTCTCCACCGCGGTCGTGAGTAAGATATGCACCTTTCGGATTTTCTCGATTTTGACGCGATCAAGCCGTCCCTTCCGGGCGGCAACAAGCGCGCGTTGCTTCAGCAGCTCGCGCAGATCGCGGCCGGCCGCCTCGATGCCGACGCCGGCGAGATTCTATCGAGCGTCAGCGAACGCGAGCGACTGGGCTCGACCGGTTTCGGCCAGGGAGTCGCCATCCCGCACGGCAAGATCGAGGGGCTGAGCCGAATCTACTGCCTGTTCGCCCGCCTGTCGGATCCGGTCGATTACAAGTCGATCGACGGTCAGAAGGTCGATCTGGTCTTCCTTCTCCTTTCGCCGCCCGATGCCGGAGCCGAGCATTTGAAAGCGCTTGCCGCGATCAGCCGGGTGACGCGTCACGCGCCGACGCTCGAGAAGATGCGCGGTGCCCGCAGCCGCGACGCCCTCGCGGCGGTTCTCATGGGGGCCGATGAGCGAGACGCCGCCTGACGTCGAGCGACTGACGGCGACGGGTGCCGAGGCGCACTATCGCCGCCTCGAAGCGCTCTATCGCTCGGCCCCCGTCAACCGGCATTTTGAATCAGAAATCGAGATCACCGGGCCGGGCCAGGCGCGGATCCGCTTCAAGGTGGAGGAATCCTCCTACCATGCTGCGGGAGCGGCTCACGGCACGCTCTACTTCAAGATGCTGGACGACGTGGCGTTCTATGCTGCGAACAGCCTCATCAGCGACCGCTTCCTACTGACAACCGCTTTCAATCTCCACTTCACGCGGCCGATGCGTGCGGGCGAGGCCATCGCCGAGGGCAGGTGGATCAGCGGCCGTCGGCGAGTGATGATCGCAGACGCGCATATCATCGGTCCCGATGGCGAGGAGGCCGCGCGCGGAACCGGGACCTTCCTGAGGTCGCACATCCCGTTGAGCGGCCTGTCAGGCTACAAAGAGTGACGAAGGATCGGCTGCCGGCTCATCTCGAGGCGGCCGCGATCATGCGCCGGGCAGAGGCTACGGGCGGATTCGCAATGGTGCTTCGCAAGGGCGATCCCGATCGTGGTGCGCTGACTCTCCTGCTCAACGAAAGGGGAGAATTCCGCGGAATTCTAGAGCGCGAGCTTGGCCCCGACTTCACCTACGAGTGGACGTTCAAGAAAGCAGAAGAGAGCCAAGGTTCCGACTCTTTGCGCGAATTGATCGCGCGGCGGCAGCGGTTCGACGCTGATTCATGGTTAATTGAACTGGATATCGCGGAGCCGGAACGATTCATCGCTGAAACGATCCATTCGAGTTGACCCCTGCCCTCCCACCGGGAAAACAGGGGACAAGACAGAGCGGGGGGCACCATCCGACCGGAAAGAGCCGGGGGCAGGTGCCACGCAAGACGGGGAATCAACACCAGGCGCGATCGTACGTTTTCGAACGTGATGAGACGCGCCTGTCTGTCGGTTAACCGCACTAAATTCGGATTTAATGTTGGTATCGTTTCGATCGGCACTGCTGGTTTTCGCAGCTGCAACCGCAAGTTCGGTTGCGCCGGCCCAGGTAGGCCCAATGTCCTCTGAACCTATTATTCCGGTTACGACCGCTTCGTATCCGAAGATCGTCGTACCCGAACCCATCTCGAACCCGACCTACACCCCGGATACGATCGATCCGGCAGATGCCAATTCCGCCGACAGCGATGAGACAGCGACACCGACTCCGGTCAAGCCGAGCGGCGATCTCTCCTCACTGGTGGCCCAGCTTCGCAGCTCCGAGCCCGGTAGCCGCGAGCTTGAGTGCCTCGCGGTTGGCGTCTACTTCGAATCCAAGAGTGAGCCGCTCGCGGGCCAGCTGGCCGTCGGCGAAGTGATCGCCAATCGCGCGAATTCGAATGGCCGCTTCCCTTCGACCTATTGCGGCGTCCTGTTCCAGCGCAGCCAATTCAGCTTCATTCGCGGGCGGTCGCTTCCGTCGGTCCCGCGTGCGAGCAAGCAATGGCAGACCGCTGTCGCAATCGCCAAGATCGTCGATCAGGATCTCAAGGACTCGGTTGTCGGTAACGCCTTGTTCTTCCACGCCAAGCGCGTGTCTCCGGGCTGGCGCCTGAGGCGCGTCGCATCGGTCGGCAATCATATCTTCTACCGCTAGAGCGGTTTTCGATATTCTTGTTTCGTTCTAGGGTGGCCAGCGATGGCCACCCTAATCGATTCGTGCTTTACCGATGCGCCGCCAATCGCGGCCGAAGTGGCGCGCGGGGTGACGCGGTTGTTTTGCCGGTCGGATCTGTTCGCCATCTGTGAAGTGCCGCTTCCGAACGGCCGGCGCGCCGACATGATGGCTATCGATGCAAAGGGCGCGCTGACAATCGTTGAGATCAAGGTCGCGAAAGCGGACCTGCTGAGCGATGCGAAGTGGACCGATTACCTGGAATATTGCGACCGGTTCTTCTGGGCCGTGCCGCCTGACCTCGCGCCGATCTGCAACGGTGAGCGATTTATGCCGAACGAGGCGGGACTGATCGTCGCCGACCGCTATGACGCGGCTTTGATGCGCGAGGCGCTGCATCGGCCGCTCGCTCCCGCAAGACGAAAGGCGGAACTGTTGCGATTCGCCAGGCGTGCGGCGCGTCGGCTGTCCGCGCAGATCGACCCCAGCATGGGGGACGACTTCTAGCTTATTTCAGCTTGAAGCTGTCGAGGTCCTCGGTCTTCGCGGGTTTCGGCTTCGCGGCCGATTCGATGGCCGTCAGAAGCGCGCGGCTACGGGTGTCGCGCTTGGCATAGTCCCTCGCGGAATAGCCGGCAGCCGAGTCCTTCTTGTCCGGGTCGGCGCCCTTCGCGAGCAGCAGCTTCACGGCCTCGAGCTGGCGCTGCTGGACTGCAACGATCAGCGGGGTCTCACCCATCTTGTTTCCGACATCGACCTTCGCCCCAAGGGCAAGCAGGATCTCGATGGCCTCGGTGTAGCCGACGCGTGCTGCAGCAATCAGGGGCGTGTCGCCGGATGCATTCGCAAGGCTGGGATTCGCGCCCTTGCCGAGGAGAAATTTGGTCCACAAATCGTCGGTCCGGGAGATGGCGATGATCAGCGCCGTTTCGCCCTTCAGGTTGCGGGTGTTGACGATCGTCGGCCTCGCCTCGATCAGTTCGGTGACTTTGTTGCCGTCTCGGTCGCGCACGGCGTTGATGAATGGCTCCGCGTCCGAGATATATTGTGCACCCACCGGTGCGGATGCCGACGCGAGCGCGAGCGCGACCAAAGCGAACCGTTTCATATTCTTTGCCCTTTTGCCCTCGGCTCCTTGAATGCGCCCCGATAGCAAAGCATGTCTGAACTTGTCATGGCCGACGCGCGAAACTCTTCCAATCCTTTTTGGGAAAAGCCTCTGTCCGAGCTGGACCGTGGACAGTGGGAGGCTTTGTGCGATGGCTGCGGCCGTTGTTGCCTGCACAAGCTCGAGGACGAGGAGACCGGTCTTCTCTACCCGACGAACGTCGCCTGCGAGCTGCTCGACCGCAGGAACGGCATGTGCATCGATTATGCGCATCGCAAGAAGAGGGTCGCCGACTGCGTCGTGCTCAATCGCAAGAGCATCGGGTCGTTGGACTGGCTGCCCGAAAGCTGCGCCTATCGCCTGCGGTCCGAAGGTAAGCCCCTCCCCGCCTGGCATTATCTGATTTCGGGAAGCCGCGAGACCGTCCACGAAGCCCGCCAATCAACACGCGGCTGGACCGTAAGCGAGAAGGACGTCGAAGAACTGGAAGACCATGTGGTCGATCGCTCGCTCTGAGGCGCTCTTCCGGCACGACGATCTCCCGCTTCCAGTGGAGATTCGCGGGATGCGAGGGGCGAAGCGGCTTCGACTAAGGCTGGACGAGAAGCGCGGCCTCCTGAAGCTGACTGGCCCTCTGAGGATGAACCGCAAGGCGGCGCTGGAATGGGCCGCCGAGCAGAAGGAATGGGTGGAAGCGCAGGTTGGCGCGATGCTTCCGCCGGAACCGTTCGTTCCAGGTGCAACCATCCCGGTGGAGGGTCGCGACGTCCTGCTCGAGCGGGTCGCGTCGGGACGGCGAACGCCGGTCCTGGACAACGTGCGTTTGACCTGCGGCGGACCCGAAGAGGGCTTCGCGCGAAGGGTTGAGACGTTTCTGAAGCGGAGAGCGGTCGACACGCTCTCGCGAGAGACTGCGGAGGCCGCGGACCGCGCCGGAGTGACCCTTAAGGCGGTCTCGGTCGGGGATGCGGAAACGCGCTGGGGCAGCTGCTCTTCGGCCGGGCGCATTCGCTACAATTGGAGGCTTATTCTAGCGCCGCCTGAGGTCCGGAAGTACGTTGTCGCGCACGAGGTCGCGCATCTCGTCCACCTGAACCATGGCCGCGAGTTCAAGGCATTGGAGTCTCGCCTGTTCGAAGGCGATGCCGAAGCGGCACGCCTATTGCTGCGGCG
The DNA here is from genome assembly GCF_049991885.1 of Sphingomonas sediminicola. Lineage (NCBI taxonomy): Bacteria > Pseudomonadati > Pseudomonadota > Alphaproteobacteria > Sphingomonadales > Sphingomonadaceae > Sphingomonas > Sphingomonas sediminicola. The sequence continues at coordinate 2,460,265 of NZ_CP178916.1, read as the reverse complement.
TATCGGGAGCCGGTTGAAGCGGATCGGCAGGACGCGGTGAGGTCGGGGCCGGCGGCCTGACGACCTGCGGACGTTGCGGCGGCTGTCTCTGCGGCTGACGCTGGGTGCTTCCCGGCGGGAGAACCTGGTCGAGCCATTGCTGATCGAGTTGCTCGGTCGTCTGAGCACCGGCCTGCCCTGGTTGCTGCGGTTGTTGAGGCAGCGGCTGGCCTGGCACCGGCATGGTATCGACGGGTTGGCCGGGGAGCGGGTTGCCATATTCGTCCACCAGCGGCGCGCTCCCGACTTCATTCCCGAGTGCGTAGGGGTCTTCCTCGCCCTCGATGTTCCAGTCCGGCATCGGCACTTCGGTCTGGAAGCTTTCGACGGGCCGACGAGCAACGGCGACGGCCATGAAATCGTGGAACGCACGTGCCGGCGCAGTGCCGCCCTGAAGGCCGGCGACCGGCCGAGCGTCATCCCGGCCCATCCACACGCCAGTAGTCAGGCCACTGGAAAAGCCGATGAACCAGCCGTCCTTGTTGGAACTGGTCGTGCCGGTCTTGCCCGCGACCGGACGCCCGATCTGCGCAGCCCGGCCGGTACCGGTTAGCACCGCGGACTGGAGCAGGTCGGTCATTTCCGCCGCGACCCAGGGCGCGACGAGCACCCGGCCCTCATCACTTTCCTTCTGGTACAGCAGCCGCCCATCGGCGGTGACGACCTTGCGAATCGCATAAGGCGTGACGGAAACACCCTGATTTCCGACCGAGGCGAAGGCTCGAGTCATGTCGATGAGGCGGACGTCGCTCGTTCCCAGCACCATCGACGGAAAGGTCGAGATATTGGTGCTGATCCCGAACCGGCGAGCCATGTCGGCGATCGTCCCGAAGCCGAGCTGGGCGCCGATCTTGGCACTGACCGTGTTGATCGAAAGGGCGAAGGCCTCGCGCAGGCTGACGGGTCCGCGGTTCGTGCGCGTTGAGTTGCGCGGCGTCCATCCGTCGATCGTCACCGGCTCGTCGACGATCGTGTCGGTCGGTTTCATCCCGGATTCGAGTGCCGCGAGATAAACGAAAAGCTTGAACGCGGAGCCGGGCTGGCGCTCGGCCTGGGTCGCACGGTTGTAGATCGAGTCCACATAGTCGCGGCCGCCGATCATCGCGCGCACTGCGCCATCGCGATCGATAGCGACGAGCGCGCCCTGCGCCTGGCTCGGAGTGTTCGCAGCGATGGCGCGTTCACCTGCCGCCTGCATGTTGGGATCGAGCGTTGTCCAGACCTCGATCGGCTGAGTGTTCTCGTCGATCAGGGTATCGAGCTGGGGAAGTGCCCAGTCGGTGAAATAGCGGACGCTGTTCTGCTTGGTGGTCGGCTGGATCTTGACCGCAGCCGAATCGACCTGCGCCGCGCGCTCGGGCGTGACGAAGCCATTCTCGACCATCGTCTTAAGCACGACTTCCGAACGGTCGCGGGCGGCTTCGACGTCGGCTGTCGGAGAATAATTGGACGGCGCCTTCACAAGGCCGGCGATGATCGCCGCCTCGCCGAGCGAGAGGCTGCGTGCGCTGTGCCCAAAGAACCGGCGCGAGGCAGCGTCGATGCCGTAGGCGCCACCGCCGAAATAGACGCGGTTGAGGTAGAGCTCGAGAATCTGGTTCTTCGAGAACTTCCGTTCGATCGCGAGCGAAAGAACGCCTTCCTTGATCTTGCGGCCGAAGGTGCGGCTGTTGGTCAGGAAGATGTTGCGGGCGAGCTGCTGGGTGATGGTCGAACCGCCCTGCGCCCAGCGTCCGGTGTCGATCCGGACCTTGGCGGCGCGGACGACGCCGATGGGGTCGACACCGAGATGCGAGCGGAAGCGCTTGTCCTCGACCGCGATCATCGCGGCCCGCATCTCCGGAGGGATCTGCTCATAAGGAAGCCACTGCCCGAAGCTGGGCCCTATGTTGACCAGAACGGCACCGTTTGCGGCCCGGACCCGGATCATCTGGCCAAGGTCGGAGCGCTTCGCGAGTTCGGAATAGCTCGGGAGGTTGGCGTAGGCGACGGCTACCGAGACGATCAGCGCAAGCAGACCGACGAGCGCGACGTAGATCAAGATCTTCAGCGCAGTCACTAACGGCCTGCGGGTGGGAGTAGGAGCGGCGCGGGCCATCTTGCCACGACGGATAGAAACTCGCGGGTCTACCGACAAGCGCCAGTCTTTACCGTCATCATTATCTCCCACCGCGCGCTCGCCGTCCGGCGCACCTATCCCAATTGCCGCGTTAGCGGCGGATTAACCGTGTTTTGAGGTTTGCCCAATAGCTATCGGAGCCATGAAGACGCGCACTGCGCTCTTTGTAATCGGGCTTGCGGCGGCGGCATCCTTGTCGGCGCCACCATCGGCGCGCGCCCAATGCCGCCTCTGCGAGAAGCCGAGCACGATGCCGGCAGCTGAGGGCGCCGAAGGTCCGATCGATCTCCAGATCGAGGCTGGTCTCGACTTCGATCGCCTCGTCGTCGTTGGCCCAGGCGATGGCACGGCTACCCTTCGTCCCGACGGCACTCGCCAGGCCAGCGGCTCGGTCGAGGCAATCAGCGGCCGGGCAATGGTCGGCCAAGCGAGTGTTCGAGGAGAGCCGGGGCGACTGATCCGGGTCGAGCTTCCGGAGCGGATCGAGCTCTACTCGCTCGACGGAGCGCGAATCAGTATCGACCAGATCGTCACCGACCTCTCTTCGGCACCGCGGCTCGATTCTTCGGGAAACCTGTCCTTCCGCTTCGGAGGAAGGATCCGGCTGTCAGGAAATACCGACGGCGACTTCCGCGGCGACGTACCGATTACCGTCGAATATCTCTGAATATTCTCCGTTTCGGAGTGAATCCTTTCCGCTTCGGTAACCATGCCCTTGAAGCAAGCCGTAATCGGGTGGGGTTAATGCAGCAGTCACGGGTGAGCGGACCGCCGGTCCACCAGCCGCGATATTTTTGGTTCGGAACAAGTGGGGAAATCTCAATGACGAAACTCCTTCGTACGACGTGCCTGGCTGCGTCTGTCGCTGCCACCGCACTGATCGCCACGCCGGCCGTCGCTGCACCCGTCGGTGCTAGCACGCCTGCTACGGCTCGCGCCAAAATCGTCCGTCCGCTTCTGCTGACCGCGACTCGTAACCTCGACTTCGGAACGATCACGCTCGGCACGGTTGCTGCCGGTGGCGAGACCGTTTCGATGACCCAGGCCGGCGTTGTTACCTGCGGTTCGGGTGGCCTGACCTGCTCGGGCGCTCCGGTTTCTGCGCAGTACAACGTGCAGGGCACCAACAACCAGGTCGTGCAGATCTTCGCCGTCGCCAGCCCGCTGACGAACGCGAACGACGCTACGACGCTGTCGTTCACGCCGAACGCTCCGGCGACGACGACGCTCACCAACTCGGGCGCTCCGGGCACCAACTTCAACGTTGGCGGCTCGATCGTGATTACGCCGACCACCACGGACGGCGTCTACAGCGGCAACATCAACGTCACCGTTGATTACCAGTAAGCTGCTGACGGCCCGAAAGGGCTGATCGGAAGGGAAGGGGTCGCGGTTCGCCGCGACCCCTTTTCCGTTATTCGGCCGGGGAAACCGGCATGGTTAGCGGGATATCAACCATTTTGGACCAACTCTCCGCCACGAACCCGTGGGGAGAATAGAATGTCCTTGTTCCGCGTAGCGGCCCGCGCCGCGCTGCTTGTTCCAATGTTGCTTTGGGCGCCGGCCGTACAGGCCGGGGTTGGCGACCTTCTGGTGGCGCCGACGCGCATCATTCTGAACGGAAGCCGCGGGACGGAAATCATCCTCAACAACATCGGCGACGATGTCGCGACTTACCGGATCTCGGTCGAGCTTCGCCGGATGACTCCCGACGGAATGCTTCACGACGTGACCGATCCGGATGCGGAGGAGCAGCTGGCCCAGTCGATGATCGTCTACGCGCCCCGGCGCGTGACCCTGGCTCCGCGCGAGCCGCAAACGATCCGCATTTCGGCCCGCGCCCCCAAGGATCTCCCCGACGGCGAATATCGCGTCCACCTGCTGTTTCGGGCGGTGCCGCCGCCGAGCCCGGTCGAGGCACCCAAGGACGTGAAGGGGATCGCCTTCGCTCTGACCCCCATTTACGGCGTGACCATCCCGGTGATCGCGCGTTTCGGCAACCTCGAAGCTAAGGCCGGCATCGCGAACGTCAAGCTGACGCAGGCCGAAGGCAAGCCGGCGGTCAGCCTCGAGCTGACCCGGGCGGGGGAGCGCTCTACGTTCGGCGAGGTCCGCGTGATGAAGGCGGGGATCAAGGATCCCATCGCCGTGCAGCGCGGCGTCGCCATCTACACCGAAGTCGGCCAGCGCAGCCTCACCATACCGGTCGATGAGAAATATGCGTCCTCCGCAAAGGGCCGGGTGACCGTCCAGTATGTCGAGCCGAGCGACACCGGCCCGCTGACCATCGCGGAAGCGGACGCGGTCCTGAACTAGGCCGCTGGGGCTGTGGCGAGACAGGAGGATGCTCCGCATCGGCAAGAAGCTCCGGGCGATCGCCCTGCTTGGCCTGGCCTGCGCCGGCGGGATCAGTGCGCCCGCAGCCACTCCCATTGCCGACGGCTGGTCGGCGGATCCTGAAGCCCAGTTCCTACTCGACGTAAACGTTCGCCGTCTCCGCCTCGGGGACGGCGTTCGCGCTTATGAGACGCCCGAAGGCACGTGCATCATCTTTGGTGACTTCCTGACTGCCCTCGATGTGCCGATGAAGATCGACCTCGCCGCGAAGAAGGCCAGCGGCTGGGCGTTCAAGGAGCAGAACAGGATCGTCGTCGACGCGTCGTCAGGCGTCGCAACTTACGGACAAAACACGGAAAAGCTGGCTCGCGGGACGGTTCGGGAGACGCCCGAAGGCTGGTGCGTGGATAGCGCTGCACTCGCGCGGTGGTTCGGGATCGGAATCAAGGCGAACACAGGCGCCTCGGCGCTGATCCTGGAATCGGAAGCGAAGCTGCCGGTCGAGCTCGCGGTCGAGCGAGAGCGGCGTGCGGCGCAGATCAAGCCCGCAAAGTTCGACTTGAAGAGCCTCCCGCAGGTGAAGCTCCCCTATCGGATGTGGCGAGCACCCGCGCTGGACTTCGTGGTCAGCGCCGGAGTTACCTATCGCGCCAACGACGGCGTCCGGGTCGATCGCAGCACGTCGATCTACGCGGCGGGCGAGGTTGCGCGGATGTCCTACGATGCGAAGCTCTCCACAAACGCGAAGGGCGTCCCGAGCACGTTGCGACTGCGCGCCTATCGCTCGGACCCTGACGCAGGCCTCCTAGGCCCGCTCAAGGCGACGCATTTCGGCTTTGGCGATGTCGCGGGGCTCGACAGCGGCCTTGGCGGCTCCGGAGCCAGTGGGCGAGGCGCGGTCGTCACCAACCGTCCGCTCTTCAACCCGACCGCGTTCGACAAGACACGGTTCGAAGGTGATCTGCCCGCCGGGTGGGAGGCCGAGCTTTATCGCAACGGCGAGCTTCTGGCATTTGCCCGCCCCACTGCGGGGTCACGCTATGTCTTTGACGACGTTCAGCTTTTGTACGGCGAAAACCAAGTCAGCATCGTCCTCTATGGGCCGCAAGGGCAGATCCGGACGCGCGAGGAGATGATCAACGTCGGCCAGGATAACGTGCCGGCTGGCAAGACCTGGTACTGGGCCGGCGTGAACCAGCCCGGCAGGGATGTTGTCGCATTCCATAATTCACCGGACGCGCTGACCCTTCCAAAGGCCCAGGCGGCAGTTTCCGTCGAGCACGGCATCGACGACCGGACATCCGTCGCAACGATCGCGCGCGCAATGCTGATCGAAGATGAGCGCGTGACGTTCGTCGAAGGGTCGGTTCGCCGCTCGATCGGTCCGGCGCTCGTCGAGGCCGGCGTCGCCTGGGAAAGCGGAGGCGGGCGTGCGGCACATGCGCAAGTGCTTGCAAAGTTCGGGAAAATTAACGTCAGCGGCGAAGCTCTGGTCGCCAGCAACTTTCATTTGCAGGGCCAGCAACTGCGAAGGACGGTCAAGGACTTCAAGCTGGCCGTCGACACGCCGCTTCGCATCGGCCGCTCCGTCGTCCCCGCGCATGCCGACGTCCGGCTAATCAAGCAGGCGGATAATTCCAGCCAATTGGAAGCTGCCGCACGGCTTTCGACCACGATTCGGCGATTCAATCTCGCCACAGACGTGCGTTATCGCCGCCAATTCCTGGCTCACGGGCCATCGCCGCCCGGCGCGGTCGAGGTTGCGCTGATCGGGTCGGGCGGAATCGGAAACGTTCGCCTGCGCGGCTTCGGCAGCATGGAGGTCGCGCCACAGGCGCGCTTCCGTTCTGCGGAGCTCAGCGCTTACTGGTCGGCGAGCGAACATGTCGATTGGGAGGGCGCGCTTGCGTATGACGCGGGTGCGAAACGAGCGCGTGCGCGCGTCTCGCATATCCGGCGTTTCGACTCGATGGCGCTTGCGGTCACGGGCGAGGCGGCAACCGACGGATCGGTCGCGGTCGGGTTCAACCTGAATTTCTCGCTCGATCCAAGCCACGGATTTGGCCTTTCGCGTCAGCCACTTGCCGCTGCAGGGGCGGTGCGCGCGCGCGTCTATCGCGACCGTAACGACAATGGCGTCCGCGATAATTCGGAGCCTTTCGAGAAGGGTGCCCTAATCACGACGGGAACGCGCATCACCGAAAAGCCCACCGACGAACGAGGGGCGGTCCTGGTCGGGGGACTGGCGACGTTTACTCCGGTTGCCGTGGGGATCGATCCCAGCAGCCTCGCCGACCCCAATCTCGTTCCAAGGAAGGCCTTGCAGGTCGTGGTTCCGCGTCCGGGCGTGCCTGCGGAGGTCGAGATCGGGCTCGTCGGCGGCGGCGAAATCGAAGGCGCGATTATCAAGAGCGGCGGCCTGGGCTTCGAAGGCCTCAAACTCGAGCTGCTAGACGAAGCGGGCAAGATCGTCGCAACGGCCGAGACCGATTATGACGGCTATTACCTGTTCGAGCGCGTGCCATACGGCCGGTACTCCGTGCGCGTCAGCGCAGAATCCGCGACCGCGGCAAAAATCCTGCCCAGCTTGAATGCGTCCGCCGAGGTCAATGAGGACCGATCGGTGGCTCGAATGGGCTCGATCCAGGTCACGAAGATACCGAGCGTGGCGTCCGCCAACTGAAGAAGTCGTCCGAGACGACTTCCCATTCCGCTATTGATTCTCAAAAACAGAAACTCGCCCCGGGAGGGAGCGATCCGACTCTTTCAGGATTTCAGATGGTGCGGTCGAGAAGACTCGAACTTCCACGGCCTTTCGGCCACAGCGACCTCAACGCTGCGCGTCTACCAGTTCCGCCACGACCGCACGTCATGAAGATGGGGAGTGGGCCGTCGGCCGCAATCCCGGTAGGCGCGCGCCTCTAGCAAGGGATTCCAAGGCGCGCAACGCTGCCGTTTCGTCCCGCGCCGGGACGAATGCTTAAGAGACTGTTTACCATTGACCGTCCGGGCGTTTAGCAATGCGGAATGTTGCCGCTGTTTCTCGCCGCGATCTCCGCAAATGCCTCTGCCGAACCGGCGATGCACGTCGTCGCCGCACAGCCGGCGCAAGCGACGATCCGGATCATACGTGGAGCGGAGATTCACTTCAGCGAGACGACGGGCTTCGACGAAAGCATCGTGCGGACAGCCCTGGTGCGCGAGCGCGACGGATCTATCCGGTCCGCCCCACTGGTCGAATTCTACTGAATCAGATCTTCGGCTCGCCGAGCGTGACGGTGAGTTCCTGCGCGGCCGGAGGAATGTTGAGCTCCGCGCTGTTGAAGCTCGCGCTGCCGCCGGGCGGGATCGTCTTCATCGGCGGCGGGATCGTCCACTTGTAGACGACCTTTCCTGACGCGTCGTGGAGTTGCGCGTAGATCGGCGGGACCTTCTGCTGCTGGTCCGTAGGGTTGATGATGCGCCCGCTGATGTTCAGGAACTCATTGCCGCTCGCGAGCTGAGTACGGTCGCTGTGTGTCATCATCAGCTGGAGCGGAGTGTCGCCCGCATCGGCTATGCCCAGGCGCTGACGGAGCTCCAGCGGCGCGAGGAACCACACGCCGGCCACGATCGCGGCAATGAGTAGAACGAGGATTGCGACGATCAGAAATCGACCGCGCGACTTCCTCGGCTCGGCCTCTCGTGGCGCGAAGGGGGTGAAATCCTCATCTTCCTCAACCCATTCCAGCCGATGGGACGGCGTCGCTTCGGCGAGACCTACGACTTCGGTCTCCGGCGGGATGGGCGGAGGGCTCGGCGCCTCGGTAAGCGGTTCGTCCTCCTCGAACGCGGCGGACGCCGCAACTGCCTCTGGAAGTCGCTCCTCGTCGGTCGAAGCCTCTCCGTAATCCTCAGGTAAATATTGAGCGGTCTGCTCTTCAACTGCTTCGAATTCTCGCTGTCCGACTTCCGGCTCGCGCGAAACGGCCTCAGCTTTAGGCTCGGGAGGTGTCTCGGAGGCAGACGGAAATTCGCGCCAACTGTGCTGGCAGGCCTTGCAGCGAACCTGACGGCCTGCCGGCGGGATGGCGCCGTCCTTCACGACATATTGGGTGCCGCAGGAAGGGCAGGTCAGGATCATGCGCAACACTCGTCCTTCGTTTGCAGAGGGTAAACAGGAATGTGCGGCCATTGGCAAGGCGGCGGCCCCATGCGAGAAGCCGGGTGGCAAGGAGGGGCGGGCATCTGTCGGCAATCGTCGAATTCGACAGTGTTGGTTTGCGTTACGGCACGGGGGCGGAAGTACTTCGCGACCTCGATTTCCGGCTCGCAAAGGGCGGATTCTATTTCCTGACCGGACCGTCCGGTGCAGGGAAAACGTCCCTGCTCCAGCTTCTGTACCTGGCCCGCCGACCGACCCGCGGAAGGATCCAGCTGTTTGATCAGGATCTCACGGACGCGCCGCGCGATGTCCTGCCCGACTTTCGGCGACGCATCGGGGTCGTCTTCCAGGATTTCCGCCTGATCCGGCATCTGTCGGCCTTCGACAATGTCGCGCTGCCTTTGCGCATCGCGGGCAGGAGCGATGCTGAAGTAGAGGGGCCCGTCCGCGAGATGCTTGCCTGGGTAGGGCTTGCAGATCGCGCGAGCGCGCGTCCGCCGACGCTTTCCGGCGGAGAGCAACAGCGAGTGGCGATTGCCCGGGCGGTCATCAGCCAGCCCGAGCTGCTCGTTGCCGATGAGCCGACCGGAAACGTCGATGCGGACATGGCCACCCGCCTGCTGCACTTGTTCACTGCGCTCAACCGGCTCGGAACCACGATCGTGGTCGCGACTCACGATGTTAGCCTGATCGCGAGGACGCCGGGGGCCCGACTGATGCGGCTCGAGAAGGGCTCAATGGCCGATCCCACCGGTATTCTGCGCAATCCTCCGACGGAGGTACGCGGCCGATGAGTTTGGCCTTCTTGGCGGGGACCGAGGCCGAGCGCAGGTTGCTCCCGGGCGGCGCGATGCGCGGCCCGACCCCTTATGTCATTGCGATCATGACCTTCGCGATGATGGTCGTTGCGGCCGCCGGACTTGCACTCGCCAATGCGGCCGGGATCGTCGCGGGCGCCGTCGAGCATCGCTACGTGCTGCAGGTCCCGGACGGGGGCGGCGGCAAGCTCGCGGCCGTCGAGCGCGCAGCCCGTTCCGTTCCGGGCGTTGCGTCCGTCGCGGCAGTGCCGGAAGCGGAAATGCGGCAAACGCTGGAAAAGTGGCTGGGTCCCGGGGGGCTGGGTGCGGAATTGCCCGTGCCGGCCCTGGTTCATCTCGAGCTGGCTCCGACCGCTGATCCGGCGCAGGTGGGCGCTTTGCTTGGTCGGACCATTCCCGGTGCGCGCTTCATCGCGGAGCAGGCGACGGTTCAGCCGCTGCTCGCCTCGCTGCGTGCGCTACGCTGGCTGTCCGTGGCGCTCGTACTCCTGATGGCCGCAGCGACGTCTGCAGCGGTCGTCCTGGCTGCGAGGGGAGCGCTCGACACGCATCGCTCGACAATCGAGACCATGCACGGGATTGGCGCGACCGATCAGCAGGTCGCTTTGCTGTTTCAGCGCAAAATCGCTCTCGACGCCCTGGCCGGCGCGGTTGCGGGAGGCCTCGCTGCGGCGCTGGCTCTGATCGTCATCGGCGCCGGGGGCCTGGCAATGGCAAGCGATCTCGCTGGCGGACCTCCGCTTCGTGTCAGCGACTTCGTTGTCCTCGCCCTGATGCCTGTGGCCGCAGTTTTGCTGGCGACGCTTGTTGCGCGCTTTGCGGTGCTCAGTGCATTGCACAAGGTCATATGATCGCGCGCTTCGTCTCTTTCCTCATTCTCCTCTACGCGCTCGGCTTCATCTTCTTCGGAGTGACGCTGGGACGACCCGCCGATGCCGCGGTGCGCACGGATGCTGTGGTGGTGATCACGGGCGGGAAAGGGCGGATCGAGCATGCGATGACGGTCCTCGAAAAGGGAAAGGCAAAAAGAGTGCTGATCGCGGGCGCAGATCCGCTGGTGACGAAGAAGGACCTGATTTCCCGCTTCGGGGCGAAAAGCAGCCTGGTTCGCTGCTGCGTGGACCTTGGAAGCGAATCCGTCGACACTCGCTCCAATGCGGAGGAAGCGCAGCGCTGGCTCGCCAGGCACAATTACAAGTCGGTTCGATTGATCACCAACGACTGGCACATGCGCCGCGCGGCCTACGAATTCCGGCGAGTGCTAGGCGGCAAGTATGAGATAACTCACGACGCCGTCCGCACCGAGCCGTCGTTCATGACCCTCTTCGCCGAGTACAACAAATATCTGCTGAGACGCGCGGCCGTCTGGATCGACGTGTGATGTCGCTGCTGCGATCGGCGGTCTACGCTTTGGTCTTCTATCCGGCGACGATAGTGTTCGTGCTCGCCTGTTTCGTGGCGAGCCTGTTCGGATCAGGACCGATGCGATCGGTGGTGCATGCGTGGACCGACTTTCATCACTGGTTCGTGCGCCTGCTCGGAACACGAGTGGAGGTCAGTGGCACTATCCCCAACGGCTCCTTTCTGATCGCGGTCAAGCATCAGTCGATGTTCGAAACGCTGGAAATGATGCGGATAGCCAGGACGCCGGTCGTTATCCTGAAGCGCGAGCTCAGTAGGCTGCCCGGGTTCGGCTGGGCAACGCGACGTTATGGCGTCATTCCTGTTGATCGGGAGGCCGGCGCTAAGGCACTTCGCGAGATGCTTGTGGCCGGCAAGGAGGCGGCAGCTTCGGGGCGGCCAGTGCTCATTTACCCGGAGGGAACACGGGTCCATTCAGGGACAATGCCTCCGCTCCAGGCCGGCTTCGCAGGGCTCTACAAAGTCCTGGGCATGCCCGTGGTGCCAGTGGCGGTCGACAGCGGCCGCTTCTGGGGCCGCAACCTGCCGCATGGCAGCGGAACCGTGCACTTCCTCGTTGGAGAGGCGATTCCTGCTGGGCTGAAGCGCGACGAGATCGAGGCACGCGTGCACGCCGCGATCAACGCCCTCGAACTAGCTCCTCAGCCGAGCGCCTAGTTTCTGAGCCGCGGCAACGATCCGCTTCGAGATCTCGGCCAGCTCGGCCTCGGTGAAGCTCTTATCGCCGGGCTGCAGCGTAACCTCGACCGCCAGGCTAAGGCCGTCAGCTGATTCAAACCGATCGAACAGCCGAGCCGCGCTAATAGCCTGCTTGTCGGCTCCACGGATTGCGCGGACGAGATTGTCGGCCTGGATGTCCGATGTAACGAGAAAGGCGAAGTCGCGGGTTACTGGCTGGAGTGCAGGCGGCTTGTAATGCGGCCTGGCGTGACCGCTCGAACGCGGTGCCGGGATCGCATCGAGGTAGACCTCTGCGGCCACAGAGCCCTTAGGTGCGTCAACCAGCTTTTCGAGCCGTGGGTGAAGCTCGCCGAACGCGGCGACGATCGTCTTTGGCCCGAGCCGTAGCGTGGCCGAGCGGCCGGGATGCCATGTCGGTCCGGCGTCCGGATAAAGCTGAAGGTTCGCCACGGGCGCGCCGGCAGCATCGAGAAGAGCGAGAGCCTCGGCCTTGGCATCGAAGGCGTCGAACGCCTTGGCCTTTCCAGCCTGCCAGCTGCGCGGCTGCTTGTCGCCGGCAAGCAGCAAGGTGGCGGTCGGATGCTCAGCATCAGCGAGGTAGCGGCGGCCGATCTCAAACAGCCGCGTGGACGGCGCCCCGCGATCGAGGTTGCGGCGCGCAGCAGCGATCAGGCCCGGAAGCAAGGAAGGCCGCATGACCTTCATGTCTTCGCTTATCGGATTGGCCAATCGCCAATCGGTCGTGCCGAACGCCGCGGCTTCCTCTTCCGAAATGAAACTCCATGTCACGGCCTCATCGAGCCCGCGCGCTGCAGCGGCACGGCGGACGTTCCGTTCGATCATCTGCGACCGAGTGGCCGTCGGCTTGGCGACGCCTGCTTTGCGAGGCAGGGGTGTGGAGATGACGCGGTCGTAGCCGATGATGCGCGCGACTTCCTCCACGAGATCGGCCGTTCCGGCGACATCGCGCCGCCACGTGGGGACCCGCACATCGTTCGCGCCGGCGAACTCGAAACCCAGCGATTCGAGGATTGCGCGCTGGCGCTCCTCCGGCACTTCCACTCCGCCCAGAGCGAAGGCGCGGTCGCGATCGAAGCGAACGGTGCGATCCTCGACCGGCGGGACGCCTTGGTGGATCGCCTCCGAAGCTTCGCCGCCGCAAATGTCGAGGATAAGGCCAGAGAGGATCTCCAGACCGTCGGCGAGAAAGGCGGGATCGACACCGCGTTCAAAGCGGCTGCGCGCGTCGCTGGTGAGGCCGAGCTTCTGGCCTGTCTGCGCGATCTTGTCCGGTGTGAAATAGGCGATCTCGAGCATCACGTCGGTCGTGCCCTCGGTAACGCCCGAATCCTCGCCGCCCATGATTCCACCGATGTCGTGGACCTGACGCTCGTCAGCGATGACGGTCATCGACGGGTCGAGCACATATTCCTTCTCGTTGAGCGCGAGCACCTTCTCGCCATCGCGCGCCGACCGAGCGATGAGCGCTCCGTCCAGCTTGGCGATGTCGTAGGCGTGCGCGGGACGGCCGACATCGAGCATCACGTAATTGGTAATGTCGACGAGCGCCGAGATCGGCCGCTGGCCTGCGCTCTTGAGGCGGCGTTGCATCCAGTCAGGCGACGGTCCGTTGCGGACGCCGCGGACCGCTCGCCCGAAGAAGGCCGGGCAGCCTTCCGAATCCTCGATGCGGATATCAATATGGGACTTGAAGCTGCCCTCGATCTGCGGAACTGCGAGCGGCTTCAGCGTACCGAGGCCTGCCGCAGCGAGGTCTCGAGCGATTCCGCGAACGCCCATGCAATCCTGACGGTTGGGCGTGACATTCACGTCGAACACGGGGTCGTTGAGCTCGGCATAATCGGCGAAGGAGGTGCCGACCGGTGCATCGGCCGGGAGCTCGATGATGCCGTCATGCTCCTCGCCGATCTGCAGCTCGCGAACGGAGCACATCATGCCCCGGCTCTCAACTCCGCGGATGGCAGCAACCTTCAGTGTCAGGTCAGATCCGGGAACGTAGGCGCCCGGAGGTCCGAACACACCGAGCATTCCGGCGCGCGCGTTCGGAGCGCCGCAGACGACCTGCACCGCGCCCTCGCCCGCATCCACGGTGAGGACCTGAAGCTTGTCCGCCTGCGGATGTTTCTCCGCCGTTAGCACCTTGGCGACGCGGAACGGCGCCAGGGCTTCGGCCGGATTCTCGAGGCTTTCGATTTCCAGGCCGATCGCGGTCAGCGTGTCGGCGATCGTCTGTGCGTCGGCATTGGTGTCGAGGTGCTGCTTCAGCCAGCTCAGCGAAAACTTCATGCGCCCACTCCTCCGCTGAGCGTGGGCACGTCGAGCGCTCGGAAGCCATAATGCTTCAGCCAGCGGATATCGCCGTCGAAGAAGGCGCGGAGATCATCCATTCCGTATTTAAGCATCGCCAGGCGATCGATCCCGCAGCCGAAGGCGAAGCCCTGCCATTTGTCGGGATCAAGCCCGCAATTGGCGATCACCTTCGGGTGAACCATTCCGGAGCCGAGCACTTCCATGAAGCCTTCGCTGCCGCCGATGGTGCGCTTGCCGTTCACGAGCGTGTAGCCGACGTCGACCTCGGCCGACGGCTCGGTGAACGGGAAATAGGACGGGCGCATGCGCAGCACGACGTCGTCACGCTCGAAGAAGGCCTTGAGGAAGGTCTCCAGCGTCCACTTGAGGTGACCCATGTGGATTGCCCGGTCGATGACCAGGCCTTCGACCTGGTGGAACATGGGCGTGTGGGTAGCGTCGCTGTCGGACCGGTACACACGGCCCGGCGCGATAACGTAGAGCGGTGCGCCTTTCGCCTGCATCTCGCGGATCTGAACCGGCGAGGTGTGGGTGCGCAGGACCTTTGCTTCTTGCTCTCCTTCATGCCGCTCGAGGTAGAAGGTGTCTTGCATCGCGCGCGCCGGGTGGAACTCCGGCATGTTGAGCGCAGTGAAGTTGTGCCACTGGTCCTCGATCTCCGGACCTTCGGCAACCGCGAAGCCGAGGTCGGCGAAGATCTCCGCCAGCTCGTCCATCACCTGGCTAACCGGATGAACGGTGCCGCTCGGCGTTTCCGGCGCGGGCAGCGACAGGTCGAGGGTCTCGGTCGCCAGCTTGCGGTTGAGTTCGGCAGTTTCGAGAGCAGACTTGCGATCGGCGAGGGCGCTCGTGACCTGCTCTCGGAAGGCATGGATCTTTGGCGCTTCGGCCGCTCGCGTCTCAGGATCCATCGAACCAAGCGACTTAAGCTGCTGCGTGATGCTTCCGGACTTGCCGAGCACGGACACGCGAAGTTGATCGAGCGCACCCAGGTCGGCTGCGCTTCGGATCTGGTCGAGAAGGTCGGTGTCTGACGCCATGGGGCGGCCTTAGCTGCACCGCAGCGCAAAATGCAAAGGCCTGTGCTAAGGCGCGCCCGATGAGCGATTGGCCTGTGCTCGATCCGGTGCGAGATCACGAGACGCTCAGCATTCTGCACCTTGCGGCGCAGATGCTCGGCAAGATCCGGGTCGCCCACGCCCCGTGGACGAACCATGGCTGGCACGTAGCGCTTCAGCCGAACGCCCGTGGTCTATCCACCTTGCCTACCGCGTCGGGCGACGGCCGGACCTTCACGCTGACCCTCGACCTGTGCCGCCATGCGATCGTCCTGTGGGCGAGCGACGAATCGCGTGAGGAGCTACCGCTGAATGCGGGAAGCATTGCAGCCCTCCATCGGCGGCTCGTCGCGATGCTCGACCTGCACGGCCTTCCGTCTAGCTTCGATGGCCGTCCGAACGAGATTCCAGAAGCGATCCCGTTCGCTGAGGACACGGCACCACGCGACTACGACCGCGACTCGGCAAGCAGGTTCAGGGAAGCGCTTGCGGCGGTCATGCCGGCGTTCCAGCATTTCCGTGCCGGCTTTGAAGGAAAAGCGAGTCCCGTCCATTTCTGGTGGGGCAGCTTCGACCTGGCGTCGAGCGTCTTTTCGGGACGGAAGGCGCCGGAACACCCCGGCGGTGTTCCCGGCCTGCCGGACCGCATCACGCGCGAGGCCTATAGCCGCGAAGTCGCCAGCGCGGGCTTCTGGGCGGGCGGCGTGACGCAGGCCGACCCCTTTTTCTACAGCTACATCTATCCGGAGCCGCCCGGCTATCGAGAAGCGAGGGTCGCGCACGGCACATATGACACGACGTTCGGCGAGTTCGTCCTGCCTTATTCGAAGGTACGAGCCGCGCCCGACCCCGACCGGATGCTGGGCGAGTTCCTCCAATCCGCTTACGAAGCCGCAGCCAATCTGGCGGCGTGGAATCGCCCGATGCTTGAGCGGGAGCCCGTCGCGCCCTAGCCGGGCAGGAACGGGAAGGGCGAAATCGTCTTTCGGTTCTCATGCACCGCCAGCATTCGCCCTGCCGGCGGCATAGCTCGGTAGGCACACTCCATCCTTGGGCAGATCGAGCAAGCCGGACCAACGGGCGTTGCGGGCGTGTTCGCAAGGTCGAGCCCGTCGGCATAGGCGATGCGGGGCGCGTAGCGGATGTCGCAGCCCAGGCCGATCGCTAGCAGGGCGTCGTCGCGGAGCTCGGGTCTGATAGGCCGCTCGATCGTCCGGCTGATGGTGAAGAAGCGCTGGCCGTCGGGAGTCTCGATCAGCTGGCGGATCGTCTGGCCGGGCGTCTGGAAAGCCGCGTGGAGGTGCCAGCGGGGGCAGGTGCCCCCGAAGTGGGAGAAGGGGAAATTCTCGCCGGCATAGCGCTTGGAGATGTTCCCGGCCGGATCGACACGAAGCATGAAGAACGGGACGCCGCGCGCTCCGGACCGTCCGAGTGTAGTCATGCGGTGGGCAATCTGCTCGACGTTGGCCCCGAACTGTCCGCATAGCCGATCGATCGCGTAGCGATGCTCTTCCGCGGCACGGAGGAAACGGCCGTAGGGCATCATGATCGCGCCCGCGGCATAATTGGCGAAGCTCATGTGGAGCAGGGCACGGGTACCGGCGTCCGGCGGTCGCGCGTCGTCACACATCCGCTGGAGCAGGGGGGCAAGCTCCAGCAGCGCCAGCTGGTAGGCGAGGCCGAACGTTCGGTTCTCGGCCCGAAGCAGCGCGGAGATCATGAAGGTCCGTCGCTGAGCGTCGTAATGCTGGCTGAAATTGTCGAGCAATTCGGGCGAAACGACCTGCGCCTCGACGCCGTACGCTTCCTTCAGGCGCCGGCGGAGTGCTTCGGAGACGGAAAGCGGGTCGCTGAGCGAATCGCCAAGCGTCTCGCAATGCTCCTCGAGCTCGGGATAGTAGTTGCGCTGCGCCTGGATGTAGTCGCGGACCCAGGTCTCGGGTGTGATGAGGGCTCTCGGGTCGCCTGCCACCTCCTCGTCCGTACCACCCGGAGGCCTCCGCTGAAGCTCGCGAAGTGCCGTGTAGAGGCGCACCACGCCTTCCGAGACTGCGGGCGCATTGTCGGCAAGCTCAATCAATTCCGCGCGGCCCACGCCGAGGTCCGCGAGGACCGGGTCCGAGAAGATCTCGCCGAGCTGGTCCGCGCCTGCCGTGTCACCACCCTCCGTCGCGAAGGCTTTCACGTCGATGTCGAAGGCCTCGGCCAGCCGAAGCAGGATGCCGGCGGTGACGGGCCGCTGATTTCGCTCGAGGTGGTTCAGGTAGGAAGCGGAGATGCCGATCTCGTCCGCCATGGCGGCCTGGTTGAGGCCTCGTTCACGCCGAAGCCTTCGTAGCCTTGCCCCCAGAAACAGCTTCCGCTGTGCAACCATCGTCAGATTGTGAAGGAATTTACAAACAACACAAGTCTAGTCTTGTCGTCTCTGCCCTTATCTGTGCGTCATTTACCACGAACCCGTGTTTCCCTGCGATCCTGATCATAGGGGATTCGTAATGGCTGACTTCGGTGTCGTGGTTTCCGCTCCCTCCGGCCGGTTCGAGGGCATCGAGCGTCCGTACAGCGCGGAGGACGTGCTCCGGCTGCGCGGCTCTTTCCCGATCGAGCACACGCTCGCGCGCCGCGGGGCGCTTCGGTTGTGGGAGTTGTTGCAACAGGATGAGCCGGTCCGCGCGCTCGGCGCCGTTACCGGTAACCAGGCAATGCAGATGGTTCGCGCGGGATTACAGGCGATCTATCTTTCAGGCTGGCAGGCCGCTGCGGACGCCAACACCGCTTGCTCGATGTACCCCGACCAGTCGCTCTATCCGGCGAACACTGGTCCCGAGCTTGCCAAGCGTATCAATCGCACCCTTCAGCGCGCCGACCAGGTCGAGCACAGCGAAGGCGGAGCGAAGCGCGACTGGTTCGCGCCGATCGTCGCCGACGCGGAAGCCGGCTTCGGCGGGCCGCTCAACTGCTTCGAGATCATGAAAGCCTATATCGAGGCGGGTGTCGCCGGCGTTCACTTCGAGGACCAGCTCGCCTCCGAGAAGAAGTGCGGGCACCTTGGGGGCAAGGTGCTGATCCCGACCCAAGCTGCGGTTCGCAATCTCGATGCGGCGCGGCTTGCAGCCGACGTCTGCGGCGTTCCGACGATCCTCGTCGCCCGTACCGACGCGGAGAGCGCGAAGCTGATCACCTCCGACGTGGACGAGCGCGACCGGCCGTTCATGACCGGCGAGCGCACTCCGGAAGGCTTCTTCCGTCTCAAGGATGGCACCGGCCTCGATCACTGCATCTCGCGCGGGTTAGTATTTGCCGAGCACGCGGATCTCATCTGGTTCGAGACCAGCCACCCCAACCTCGACGAGGCACGCATCTTCGCCGCGACGATCCGCGCGCACTTCCCAGGCAAGATGCTCGCCTACAATTGCTCGCCGAGCTTCAACTGGCGTGCAAAGCTCGACGAGCAGACCATCGCCAACTTCCAGCGCGAGCTTGGCGCGATGGGCTACAAGTTCCAGTTCGTCACTTTGGCCGGCTTCCACAGCCTCAACCACGGCATGTTCGAACTGGCGAGCGGCTACCGCGATCGCGGCATGGCGGCGTATTCCGAGCTTCAGCAGGCGGAATTCGCGAGCGAAGCCAAGGGCTACACGGCAACCCGCCACCAGCGCGAAGTCGGGACCGGATATTTTGACGCTGTCGCAACCGCCATCTCCGGCGGCCAGTCGTCGACCGTCGCGCTCAAGGAATTGACCGAAGCCGCTCAGTTCATCGTCGCGGCCGAGTAGGAGGGAAGAAATGACCTATCGCTATTGGGTGATTGGCGGCGACTACAGCGACTGCCGCTTCAGCGAGATCCAGCCCGGCACGGAGAAGGTGCTCGGACCCTACGACAATGAAGTGAAGGCGCGCACCGAATGGCAACGGCTCACTTTTCGGGATCATTGCGGAGCGACAACGCGCTATTCGATTTGCGTGGAGCCGAATCGCGCATGAATTCAGTGATCGACCGGCCAAGGATAGTGGCCGAGCCAAGCCATGTGCCCGGGGCGGGCGCCGTCCTGACCCCGGATGCGCTCGATCTTGTTGCCGAGTTGCACGAGCGTTTTGACGCGCGCCGGCGCGAGCTTCTCGACAAGAGGCTCGAGCGGCAAGAGCGGTTCGATGCCGGCGAGCTTCCCGATTTCCGGGAGGATACGCGCGAGGTCCGTGAGGGAAAGTGGACGGTAGGCGGGATCCCTACCGACCTTCAGGACCGCCGTGTCGAGATTACCGGGCCGACCAACGCGAAGATGGTGATCAACGCGCTCAATTCCGGCGCGCGCGTGTTCATGGCCGATTTCGAGGACGCGACTTCGCCTACCTGGGATGAACTCATCACGGGGCAGGCGAACCTCAAGGCTTATTGGCTTGGCCGCCTCCACTACCGCGATCCTGACAGCGAGAAACATTACGACGTGGGAGAAAATCCCGCGGTCCTAATGGTCCGTCCGCGTGGGCTGCACCTGCCGGAGGATCACGTGACTGTCGATTATCAGCCGGTTGCGGGCGCCTTTTTCGATTTTGCGATCTACGCCTGGCACAATGCTCGTTCGGCGCTGGCCAAGGGCTCCGGTCCGTATTTCTACATTCCAAAGCTTGAAAGCATGGAAGAGGCGGCGCTGTGGAGCGACATCTTCGCGCTGACCGAGGACCGGCTCCGGCTCGAGCGCGGGACGATCAAGGCGACGATCCTGATCGAGACCATCCCGGCGGCGTTCGAGATGGACGAGATTCTCTATGCGCTGCGCGAGAACATCGTCGGCCTGAACTGCGGCCGCTGGGACTACATCTTTTCGACGATCAAGCGCCTCGGCCGGAGCGCCGATCGCCTGACGCCCGATCGTTCGGCGATGACGATGGATAAAGCTTTCCTCGCCGCTTACTCGCTGCGCCTGATCGACACGTGTCACCGTCGTGGAGCCTTCGCGATGGGGGGCATGTCGGCCTTCATCCCGGTCAAAGGCGACGAGGAAGCGAACCGAGCTGCGATGGATAAGGTTCGGGCCGACAAACTGCGCGAAGTCACCAACGGCCACGACGGTACCTGGGTCGCTCATCCCGGGCTCGTTCCGATCGCCCTAGAAGCGTTCGAAGCAATGCAGGGTCCGAACCAACTATCGAAGAGGCCAAGCCAAGTACCTAGCCGCGACGAGATGCTGAAGCTGCACACGGGCCCGCGGACCGAGCAGGGCGCTCGCGAGAACATCC
Source organism: Sphingomonas sediminicola (assembly GCF_049991885.1). NCBI lineage: Bacteria > Pseudomonadati > Pseudomonadota > Alphaproteobacteria > Sphingomonadales > Sphingomonadaceae > Sphingomonas > Sphingomonas sediminicola. The sequence goes on along the minus strand of NZ_CP178916.1, from coordinate 2,440,078 downwards.
GCGTCGGCGTGCAATATCTCGCCGCCTGGCTCGGCGGGAAAGGCGCGGTGCCGCTCTACAATCTGATGGAAGATGCGGCGACGGCGGAGATCAGCCGCGCGCAGCTGTGGCAATGGCTGCACTTCGACGCGCCGCTCGACGATGGCCGCAATTTCACGCGCGAGCTTTTCGACGCGCTCTACCAAGAGGAGATCGGCCTGCTTCAGGAAGTCCCGAACATCGCCGACGCTTCCGAACTTTTCCGCGGAATGGTCGTCTCAGACGACTTTACCGAATTCCTGACCCTGCCTGCGTACGAACGCTTGGACTGAACTCTCTGTTCGAGACATCGTTGTGTTGCTCTTGACCAGGAGAGCTTGAGGATGAGCGAGCGGCAATTGCGGCAGGAAGCCTTGTCGAAGGTCCCCGCAATCACCTTGGGGTTCTGGATCATCAAGATCCTCGCCACGACGCTCGGAGAAACAGCAGGCGACACCGTGACGATGACCTGGCTGGGCGAAACCACGCCCCATCCGGTTCCCAACGGTTACCTCATCGGCACCGCGATCTTTGGGAGCTTGCTCATTGTGCTCGTGTGGGCGCAGATCAGGGCGCTCACCTTCAATCCGTGGCTGTATTGGGCGACGATCGCGGCCTCCACGACGGCCGGAACGGCCCTGGCCGACTTCGCCGATCGTGCGCTCGGGGTCGGCTATCCGGGCGGCTCGCTCGTGCTGCTTGCACTCGTCCTCGTCTCCCTCTTCGCCTGGTATCGGTCGCTCGGGACCGTGGATGTAAACACAGTCGCGACGCCCAAGGCGGAAGCCTTCTACTGGCTCACGATCACTTTCTCGCAGACGTTGGGCACGGCACTCGGCGATTGGATTGCCGATGCGGGGCTCGGCTATTCCGGCGGCGCGCTGGTGTTCGGAGCCATGCTGATCGTCCTCGCCGTGCTCTATTTCCGGACGGGCATATCCCACACATTCCTGTTCTGGGCCGCTTTCATCCTCACCCGGCCGCTCGGAGCCACGGTCGGCGACTTCCTCGACAAGCCGCTCGCCAAGGGCGGCCTGGACCTGAGCCGCCCATTGGCTTCGCTCGCGCTGGCGGTCGCGATCATCCTGCTGATCAGCCTGCTTCCGCAACGCGCTGGTAGACGCCCTGAGAGGGAAGGGGCGGCGCAAGCTTAGGCGAAGACGCAAAAAGGGCGCCGGGATCAGCTCCCGACGCCCTTTTTTGTTCTTTAGCGCTTGAGGCTAGGCCGCGGCCTTGTTGCCATCGAGCGCCTTCTTCGCCTGGGCGATGATGGCGCTGAACGCTTCGCCTTCGTGCATCGCGATGTCGGCCAAGACCTTCCGGTCGAGGTCGATACTCGCAAGCTTCAAGGCGTGGATGAACTGCCCGTAGGTCAGGCCTTCCGCGCGGACCGCGGCGTTGATGCGCTGGATCCAGAGTGCGCGGAAGCTCCGCTTCTTCACCTTGCGGTCGCGGTAGGCGTACTGGCCTGCCTTTTCGACTGCCTGGCGGGCGATGCGAATCGTGTTCTTGCGACGGCCGTAATAGCCCTTCGCATTCTCGAGGATCCGCTTGTGCTTTGCGCGCGTGGTTACGCCGCGCTTGATGCGTGCCATTTCCCGCTACTCCTTACTTGAGGCCGTAGGGCGCCCAGAGCTTCACGCGCGCCGTATCGGCGTCGGCGAGAACTTCGGTGCCGCGGTTCTGGCGAATGTACTTGGCGTTGTGGCTGATCAGGCGGTGGCGCTTGCCAGCGACCCCGTGCTTGATCTTGCCGGTCGCCGTGAGCTTGAAGCGCTTCTTCACGCCGCTCTTGGTCTTCAGCTTGGGCATTTCGTCTCCTTTGCGCCCCGTGGGACGCGACATGATCCAACCGCCACGGCATGCCTTTTGGCCGGGCCATTGGTTTTCCAATGATCTGGAAAGCGCGGGCCTATAAATGCGACAGCTGTTTAAGGCAAGGCACTGAGGGCTTTAGTCGTGCGCGGCGTAATCCTCCGCGCCCATGAAGTGCAGCGAGACATAGGGTTCGTCGCCGACGACCCAGCTGTCGTGGCCGGGCGGGACGTAGAAGATATCGCCGGCACGCATCTCAATGACCCCGCCATCGTCCATTGCGGCGGTTGCGCATCCCGAGACGACCATTCCGACATGCTCGACATGGCAGGACGTCGCTCCGAGCGCCGCGCCAACATGGACCGACCATTTCCAGCCGGGTTGGTAGGTCGCCCGGCCGATGGTCATTCTGCCGAGCGAGACCAGCTCAAACTTTCCGAGTTCAAATTCGCGGACTTCGTCGGGCGTTTCGAAGCGCTTGAGGACGACGTCCAGTCGCATGGCCTAGTCGAACAGGCTGGAGACCGAGCTTTCGTCGGCAATCCGGCGCACGGCCTCGGCGAGCAATGGGGCAATCGTCAGGCGGCGGATCTTGCCGCCCTCGACGTCCGCCTCTCCGCTCCAGATCGAATCGGTGACCACGAGTTCCTTGAGCTCCGAAGCGCCGACGCGCGCCGCCGCGGCGCCGGAAAGGACGCCGTGGGTGCAATAAGCGAAGACTTCTTCCGCGCCCTGTTGGCGCAGGGCCGCCGCGGCGTTGCAAAGGGTGCCCGCGCTATCGACGATGTCGTCGACGAGGATGCAGGTGCGGCCCTCGACGTCGCCGATGATGTTCATCACCTCGGACTCGCCGGCGCGCTCGCGGCGCTTATCGACGATGGCCAGCGGCGCGTTGTCGAGACGCTTCGCCAAACCACGGGCGCGGACCACGCCGCCGACGTCCGGCGACACGATCATGAGGTTCTTGTTTGACAGCCGTGCCTGGATGTCGGCCGCGATGACCGGCGCAGCGAAGAGGTTGTCAGTCGGAATATCGAAGAAACCCTGGATCTGCCCGGCGTGGAGGTCGACAGACAGAACGCGGTTCGCGCCCGCGGTCGTGATCAGGTTCGCGACTAGCTTGGCCGAGATCGGCGTGCGTGGGCCGGGTTTCCGGTCCTGCCGCGCATAGCCGAAGTAGGGCACGACCGCGGTGATCCGCTTGGCCGATGCTCTGCGTAACGCGTCGATGCAGATCAACAGCTCCATGAGGTTGTCGTTCGCCGGATAGCTGGTCGACTGGAGGACGAAGACGTCCTCGCCGCGCACGTTCTCGTGGATCTCGACGAAGATTTCCTCGTCCGCGAAGCGGCGGACGCTCGCCTCCGTCAACGCGATTTCCAGATAGTCGGCAATCGATCGGGCCAGCTGCGTGTTGCTGTTCCCCGCGAGCAGTTTCATCGGCTTAGGTCCCCGGCTGAAGCTTTCCTTAGCGAGGGAGTCGCGGTTCCGTAAAGGTTGCGGGAGGCGGCGCGCACGCTAAATCGCGCTCATGACGGATCGCCTGACCATCGCGCTTGCCCAGATGAACCAGCGCGTCGGCGACCTGGTGGGCAACGGAAAGGCGATCCTCGCGGTGCGCGAACAGGCGGCCGGCGCCGATTTGCTGATGGTGCCGGAACTCCAGCTGACGGGCTACCCGCCGGAAGACCTCGTGCTGAAGCCGGAGTTCGTGCGGCGCACGATGGAGGCAGCCGAGCGGCTGGTCGATGCGACTGCGACGCCGGGACCTGCGCTCTTGTTCGGATCGATCCATCACGAAGAGGGTGAGAACTACAATGTGATGATCTTGGCCGAGGGCGGCAGGGTCGTCGCGCGAACGCTCAAGCGCGAGCTTCCTAACTATGGGACGTTCGACGAGAAGCGCGTGTTCGCGCCCGGGCCGCTGCCGGAGCCGATCGACTTTCGCGGCGTGAAGATCGGCGTGCCGATCTGCGAGGACATCTGGCAGGAAGCGGTCTGCGCTCATTTGGCCGATGCCGGCGCGGAATTGCTGCTGGTGCCTAACGGCAGCCCCTACGAGCTCGACAAGGACGACATCCGCCAGCGACTTGTGCGGTCGCGGGTGACGATGACGGGCCTGCCGATGGCCTATCTCAACCGCGTCGGCGGCCAGGACGAACTGGTGTTCGACGGCTCGTCCTTCATCATGCACCCGGACGGCGAGCGCGTCGTGCAGATGGCCGATTGGGACGAGCAGCTGCTCATCACGGAATGGAAGCGCGAGGCCGAGGGCTGGCGCTGCGCCACCCGCGCTGATCACGAACTCGATCCCTATCCGGAGGACGTCTACCGGGCGATGGTCGTGGGCTTACGCGACTATGTGAGCCGCAACGGCTTCCCGGGCGTGATCCTCGGACTGTCCGGCGGAATCGATAGCGCTCTGTCCGCCGCCATCGCGGTCGACGCGCTTGGAGCAGAGAAGGTTTGGGGCGTGATGCTCCCTTCCAAGTACACGAGCGAGGAGAGCCTCGGGGACGCGCGCGAGTGCGCGCGCTTGCTCGGCTGTCGTCATGACGTCATTTCGATCGCGCCCGGAGTGGCCGCGTTCGACCAGGCGCTGGGGGAGGCATTCCAGGGAACGAAGCCCGGGTTGGCCGAGGAGAATATCCAGGCGCGGCTGCGGATGGTCGCGCTGATGGCGCTGTCGAACAAGTTCGGCCCGATGCTGCTTACCACCGGCAACAAGAGCGAAATGAGCGTGGGCTATGCGACGCTCTACGGAGACATGTCGGGCGGCTACAATGTGCTGAAGGACGCCTACAAGACTACAGTGTTCGCGCTCTCGCGGTGGCGCAATCACAACAGGCCCGAAGGCGCGCTTGGACCCGAAGGTCCCGTGATGCCGGCGAACGTAATCACAAAGCCGCCGACCGCGGAGCTTCGTCCGGGTCAGAAGGACGAGGACAGCCTGCCGCCCTATTCCGACCTCGACCGCATCCTCGAGGCGCTGGTCGACAAGGAGATGTCGGTCCGCGAGACGGCAGCCGCGACCGGCGAGCCGGAGGAGTTGGTGGCGAAGATGGAGCAGCTGGTCTTGAGGGCCGAGTACAAGCGCCGCCAGGCGCCGCCGGGGGTGAAGATCGGCGTCCGGAATTTCGGCCGCGACCGGCGCTACCCGATCAGCAATTTCTTCCATACGGGGCTACCAAAATGAGCGTGATCACCCGCTTCGCCCCGTCTCCTACCGGCCGGCTTCACGTCGGCAACATCCGCACGGCACTGCACAACTTCCTGTTTGCGCGGAAGCATGGCGGCCGGTTCCTCCTTCGGATCGACGACACCGACCGGGAGCGAAGCCGGGAGGAGTTTGTCGACGCAATCCGTGACGACCTGGCATGGATGGGCCTTACCGCCGGTTCGGAAGTGAGGCAGTCGGAGCGGTTCGACCTCTACGAGCGCGAGTTCGAGCGGCTGAAAGCGGCCGGGCGTGTCTATGCATGCTACGAGACGCCCGAGGAACTGGAGCTTCGCCGGAAAGTGCTGCTCGGGCGAGGCCTGCCGCCGGTTTACGAGCGCAATACGGCGGATTCGTTGCTTCCGGACGATCGCCAGCCGCACTGGCGCTTCAAGCTCGACCATGACCGTCCGATCGAATGGACCGACCTCATCCGCGGCCAGCAGCGGTTCGATGCGAAATTACTGTCGGACCCGGTCGTTCGGCGCGAGGATGGCAGCTGGCTCTATCTGCTGCCGAGTGTGATTGACGACGTCGACCTTGGCATCACGCATATCGTTCGCGGCGAGGATCACGTCACAAATAGCGCGGCCCAGATCCAGATGTTCGAGGCGCTTGGCGCGAAACCGCCGCAGTTCGCCCATGAGGCGCTGCTAGTGGCGTCGGAAGGAAAGCTGTCGAAGCGCCTCGGGTCGTACGGCGCCGAACATCTGCGCGAAGAGGGTGTCGAGCCGATGGCGATGCTTTCGCTGCTGGCGCGGATTGGGACATCGCAACCGGTCGAGCCTATCGCCAGCCTGGACGAGCTCGCGAGCGATTTCGATTTCGCCCATTTCGGACGTGCGCCCGCACATTTCGATCCGCACGATGTCGAGCTTTTGAATGCCCGCCTGCTCCACAGGCTCGATTTCTCCGCGGTGAAGAGTCGGCTTCCGGCTGAAGCCGCCGAAGAGGATTGGCTTCTGCTGCGACCGAACCTCGAGCGCCTTTCCGACTTCGAACCCTGGTTCGGCGTTCTGAAGGGCGACGTGGATGTGCCTGAACTCGCGCACGATGAGCGCCTGCTCATGCGCGATGCCGCCTCTGTCGCCGATGGTCTCGACTGGAATGTCGAGCCCTGGCGGGCGTTGACCGGTGAACTGAAAGCGTCCTCCGGCAAGAAGGGCCGCGAGCTTTTCCATCCGCTCCGCCTTGCCCTCACCGGTCGCGAGAGCGGCCCCGAAATGGCGGGACTAGTTGCCCGCATGGGCAAGGATCGCGCGATTCAGAGGTTGAGGGCAGCCGCGAAGCGTTAAGCCGGTCCTTTGCCGCCTGATGCAATTCACGTTGCGTTAAACATGTAATGTTGTAACATTCTACTTGGCTCGCGTCAGAAGGAGTCAAGGTCATGCCAGTGTATGCCGATACGTCAGGCTTCGCCGCTTACCGGCGCCATCCCAATGCCCTGTTGTTCATCGTCGGCGGTCATGCAGTCCTGATCGCTGCCGTGATGACGGCGAAATTGGCCGTCCCGCCGAGAATTGTGGATCCGCCGATCATCGTCCGGCCGATTCCTATCCCGCCCGACCCTCCGCCGATTCCGGACCCGCCGGCCACCAAGGAAACGCATCAGCCGCCGAGGTCGACGCCATACCAGCCATCGCGAACTTTTCCGGTGCCAAGCCTGGCCGGCCCGACCATCGACACAACGCCGATCCCGCAGCCGGATTTCGGACCGATCGCCGGGCCGAATCTGGATCCAGGTCCGACTACGACCCCGATCTCGCAGCCCGTCCGTGTCGGTCCGCGATTCGCGACGCCTGAGCTGCTGATCAAGCCGCCCTATCCGGCGGACAAGCAGCGGCTCGAGGAAGAAGCTACGCTTCGCCTGAAGCTGGCGATTGACGATCGTGGCCGGGTGACCGCCGTCGAGCCCGTAGGTCGTGTTGACCGCTCGTTTTTCGAAGCGGCCCGCAAGCACCTGATCGCCTACTGGCGTTACAAACCGGCGACCGAAGACGGACGGGCCGTGGCGACTACGACGGTCATCACCCTGCGGTTCGAACTTCAGGACTAGGCGGGGACAAGCGCCGGCGCGCCGCCTGCCGGCGTTTGCGGTGAGTTCGCAAAAATGCTCGGGCGGAGCCAGGTGCTGATCCTTCGGGTCAGCGCCGGCTCCCCTTCGACCATGAGCTTTCCGGCACGGATTGCATCCCGGTAGCTACGATCCCCCATCCAGACCTCGCTCATCGTTCGAACATCGGTGGTGAAGAAGACGTGCACGTCACGCCCCGGTGGGACGACGCAGACTTCGACGCTGCCGTTCCGGACGAGGAGCCACCAGTCCTTTTGCTTCGAAACGTCGGTAAACTTGAACTGGATGACGGTTTCGACACCCGGCAGCTGTTCCGGATCGATGCTCCTCTCCAGGTACAGGATCAGCAGATCGAGGTTGAAATCCTCGTCATCGAGCGCCCCGCGCGCCCAGCACATTCCCCATTCTCCAAGAGTGGCAATCGTAGGTTGCAGCGCCTCGCAGGCGGGAGTCGGGAAGTATTCAAATCCTCGCTGGCCGGGAATTTGGCGCCGGGCAATCAGCCCATCCTTTTCGAGCCTCCTGAGCCTCCCCGAAAGCAGTGCCGGCGATATGTCTCCCAAGCCGCGCTGAAGCTCATTGAATTGCCTGCCGCCCATGAGCAGCTCGCGGATTATCAGGATCGTCCACCGCTCCCCGAGTATCTCGGTTGCTTTCGCGATGGGGCAGAATTGGCCGTATCTCATGCTGGCCTCCTTCGCGCCGGATACACGTCCGCCGAGCCGAGCTCCACTTCAGAAACTGTAGTCGGTTGCTTCATCCTTTGAACTGGATGGGCACGCCGCCTTTGACCCATCGGGCAGCCCGTCGCTGCACGGTCAGCGCGTTTTCAAGGAGACCCCCAATGCCACTCGTGACAATCGACGTCATCAAGGACGTCTTTTCCCCAGACCAGAAGAAGGACCTCATCGAGCGCGTGACCGACGCCATGGTCAGCGTGGAAGGCGAAGCAATGCGATCCGTAACCTGGGTCAAGATCAACGAGATCCAGCAGAATGACTGGGGAATCGGTGGGCAGCGCCTCAATGCTGCTGCCGTCCATGCAATGCAGAAAGGACGTGAAGCCGCCTGACGACTCTCCGTCTCGGTCCCAGCGGGTGGTGTCAGGCACCCGCCGGGTACGAAGCCAGCGCTGGCACTCGCCGGTGCCAGCGCCTACATTCCACCCATGTCCTGGTTCCCCAAGCCCGTCGGGCCGCGCGCAGCAATTGCCGATCTTCGCGCCTTCATGCGCCATGGGAGCCGCGAGCAGTTCATCGGCGCAGCTCTGGCCATCCTGGTTACGATGATCATCATCATCGAGTTCCTCGTCGATTCGAAGATCAACACCGCGCCACCACCGCGGGTGGTCGAGGTTCAGCTCTATTCCTCGAATCGCACCGATGCCGAGATCATCGCTCAGCAAAAGGTCGATCAGGCCAAGCGCGACGCTGCCGCCAAAGAGAAGCAACGGCAATTCCAGAAGCTGGAAAAAGAGCTCGGAATGTAAGCGCCGACGGGCGCTTCATGGCTGAAGCGGTGCGGCTTGGCGAAGCTGCACGCGGGCGAAGTGCGCCCAATCCGAACGTCGGTTGCCTGATTGTCTCGAGCAACGGCGAGATTGTCGGACGCGGGGCGACCGCATTGGGCGGCAGGCCTCATGCCGAGGCGATTGCGCTCGATAGGGCAGGCAGGAAGGCGAGGAGTTCGACCGTCTACGTGACGCTGGAACCGTGCGCCCACGAGAGCCCGCGAGGCCCAGCCTGCGCCGACCTATTGGTGAAAGCCAAGCCTGCGCGGGTCGTCATCGCCATGAAAGACCCGGACCCGCGCGTTTTCGGCACTGGCATGAGGCGCCTGCGGGATGCCGGGATCGACGTGAAGCTAGGCATTGGCCGCAAGGCCGCGCGGGACTCCCTGGCGGGCTGGCTCACGCGGCTGAGGATCGGACGTCCTCGAATTACCCTCAAGCTTGCGCTGTCGATCGACGGCAAGATCGCCTTGCCCTCCGGCGAAAGCAAATGGATCACCGGCGAAGATGCGCGAAAGCACGTGCATCTGGAGCGCGCGCATTCGGACATGATCCTAGTCGGCCGCGGCACCTATCTGGCGGATGCGCCGCGCCTCGACGTTCGCCTGCCAGGTCTGGAGGATTGGTCGCCGAAGCGGGCGCTGCTGACCCGGGGCGAAGCGGTCGACGGCTGGGAAATCCTTAGAAAGCCGGAAGATGTCTATCGACTTCATGACGTCAACGACCTGCTGGTCGAGGGCGGATCGGCGACCGCGACGGCGTTTCTTTCGGCGGATCTCGTCGACCGGATTCTGATCTATCGGGCGCCGATCATCGTCGGCGAGGGCAAGTCGTCCTTCGGCTATGTCGGGCTGGACGCGATCGCCGATGCGCACGGGCAGTGGGCATCGAGCGATGGCCGCCGGCTCGGCGTAGACCGGCTCGAAGTTTACGAGCGGGTTCGCGAGGCTTAAGCGCCGGACATGTTCACGGGGATCGTCACCGACGTCGGAGAAGTCGTCAGCATTGAGCAGCGTGGCGATCTGCGCCTGCAAGTTCGCACCGGCTACAATCTGTCGACCGTGGAGTTGGGCGCATCGATTGCCTGCTCGGGCGTCTGCCTGACAGTGGTCGACAAGGGCGACGACTGGTTCGCGGTCGATGTTTCGGCTGAAACCATTGCACGTACGGCGAAGGATATGTGGCGCGAAAGCTCTCGCCTGAATCTGGAGCGCCCGCTCCGGATGGGCGATGAGCTCGGCGGCCATATTGTTACCGGGCATGTCGATAGCGTCGGCGAGGTGATCGGCGTCTGCCCCGAAGGCGATTCCACCCGCATCGGAATTCGCGTAGACCGGTCTCTCGCCCCCGCGATTGCCCAAAAGGGGTCCGTCTGCCTCGATGGAGTGTCACTGACGGTCAACGACGTTAGCGATACCGAAGACGGGACGCACTTCTCCGTAAACATCATCCCGCACACTGCGCATGAGACGACATTGGGCGATATTAAGAAGGGGCGACAGCTCAATGTCGAGATTGATGTGATCGCCCGCTACATCGACCGGATGCTTGCCACGCGCGCACAATAGGAACATCACTGTTCCTTCTTTCTATCACACTGCAATGTGATTATGTGCGCGCTTCATGAGCACAACTCTCATCGACAGGCTGAACGCCATCATCGAGACCGGCGAGGTCAGCCGCGCCGCCCTTGCCCGCGCCGCGGGGCTTCACCCCAATTCGCTGCGCAAGCTCGGCCATACGGACTGGAATCCGACGGCCGACACTCTGGTGCGGCTGGAAAAGCTGCTTCAGCGTGGAAACACGGAAGTGTTGGTCGGGACCGAGGCGATCATCGATGAGGCGCGCAACGGCCGGATGTTCATCCTGGTCGACGACGACGACCGCGAGAACGAAGGCGATCTCGTCATTCCGGCCCAGATGGCGACGCCCGAAGCGATCAACTTCATGGCCCGGCACGGGCGAGGGCTGATCTGCCTGGCCCTGACCAAGGATCGCGCCGACGCGCTCGGTCTCCAGCCGATGGTCAACAACAATCGCAGCCGCAATGAGACGGCCTTCACCGTTTCGATCGAGGCGAAGGAAGGCATTTCGACTGGCATCAGCGCCGCGGACCGCGCACGCACGGTTGCCGTTGCCATCGACGCTTCGCACGGACCGGACGAGCTCGTATCGCCGGGGCATGTTTTTCCGCTGGTCGCAAAGCCCGGCGGGGCGCTGGTTCGTGCCGGTCACACTGAGGCCGGCGTGGACATCTCGCGGCTGGCCGGTCTGAATCCCAGCGCGGTCATCTGCGAGATCATGCGCGACGACGGAAGCATGGCTCGCCTCGATGATCTCATGGATTTCGCCCGGACCCACGGGCTGAAGATCGGCACGATCCGCGATCTCATCGCTTACCGTCTGAAGAAAGACCACATGGTCGCGCGCGCCGCCTCAACCGCGTTCCGGGCGCAGAGCGGCGCCGAGTGGCAGGCGCAGGTCTTCCGCGACAAGGCGACCGGGGAGGAACAGCTCGCGCTCGTGCACGGCGCACTCGACGTAACCCGCCCGGTGCTCGTTCGGATGCATAGCCTGGACCTGTTTGCCGACGTTCTGGGCGAAGCGAGCCAGCGCTCGGGATTGCTCCAGGGCTCGATGCGGATGATCGAGAAGGAAGGCGCGGGCGTCATCGTCGCGCTCCACGCGGCCGCACCGGGATCGCTCTCGCGCTCGGCCGATCTGCGCGCAGGCAAGCCCACCGAAGGGCCGGCTCTTCGAAGCTACGGGATCGGGGCACAGATCCTCGCGGCCCTCGGCATCCATCAAATGATCCTGCTTACGAATACGCACCAGTCGCCGGTCGCGCTTTCCGGCTACGGCCTGGAGATCGTCGAAGAGCGCGCGATCAGGGCGGGGAACTGACGTCATGGCGACAATCCTGATCGCAGAGGCGCGCTTCTATCCGCACCTCAACGACATGCTTCTCGCCGGAGCGCGCAAGGCAATCGAGGCAGCCGGGCATAGTCACGAGACGATCGCCGTGCCGGGTGCGCTGGAGCTTCCGGCAGCGATTTCGCTCGCGGCGAAGAGCGGGCGATTCTGCGCCTTCGTCGCCCTGGGCGTCGTTATCCGCGGCCAGACCTATCATTTCGAGATCGTCTCCGAAGAGAGCGCGCGTGCGCTCATGGACCTCACGCTGGCCGGCTTTGCCATCGGCAACGGCGTCTTGACCGTGGAAAACGAGAGCCAGGCGATCGAACGCGCCGATCCTGGACAAGGCGACAAGGGAGGTCACGCCGCGCGCGCCGCCCTTGCCTTGCACGAGCTTCGAGAAAAGTACGGGGCCTAGGCCGCTTCCGCTTCGTCGAGGGTGGGATAATCAACGTATCCCTCGGCACCACCCGAATAGAAGGTGCCCACATCGCCCGGACTTAGGGGCGCGCTGACCGCCAACCGGTGGACGAGGTCGGGGTTCGAGATGAACGGGCGGCCAAAGCTGATGCCGTCAGCAATGCCTTCCGCCATGCGCTCTCGCGCACTCGGCCCGTCATAGTCGCTGTTGAGCAGGATCTTGCCCGAATAGAGCGGACGCATGAACGGGCTTACGGGCTCGGTCGGAACAGCTCCCGCCGAGGTCGGCCGATGCGCCTCGCGTAGTTCGATCCAGGGCACCTTTAATTCTTCAAGCCGCTTTGCGAGCGCCGCGAACAGAGGAATAGGATCGGAGTCCTCGACGCCTTGCGTGTAGACGTTGGGCGAGAAGCGGATGCCGACGCGATCCATGCCGATCGCCTTGCCGACCGCTTCCAGGACCTCGGTCATGAAACGCAAGCGGTTCTCGATCGAGCAGCCATATTGGTCGGTCCGGAAATTGGCGCCGTTGCGAAGGAATTGGTCGACCAGGTAGCCGTTCGCGCCGTGGATCTGCACGCCGTCGAATCCCGCGGCGACCGCGTTGCGCGCGGCCGAAGCATAGTCTCCGATGATCCGGCGGATGTCCTCGAAGGTGGCTGCACGTGCAGCGACGTAGGGCTTCTTGCCCTCATAGGTGTGCGCATAGTCCGGTGCGGTCGTGGTCGACGAGCTTACCGGCTGGCGTCCGCCAAGGTCGGGGTGAACGAGACGCCCCATGTGCCAAAGCTGCGCGACGATCCGTCCGCCGGACCGATGCACGGCGTCGGTGACCAGCTTCCAGCCTTCGATCTGCGCATCGTTCCAGAGACCCGGCGCGTTGGGCCAGCCCAGCCCCTCGCGGCTGATCCCAGTCGCTTCGGAGATTATAAGCCCGGCACTCGCGCGTTGGGCATAGTAGGCGGCCATGAGCTCGTTCGGCACGGCATCGCGGTTGGAGCGGGCGCGCGTCAGCGGTGCCATCGCAATTCTGTTGGGAAGCTCGAGCGCGCCAAGCTCGAGCGGATCAAAAAGAGTGGGCATTCGGGTCCTTTCGTTGTGGGTGAACCCTCTCCAGCAGTCGGCGGCCCAAATAGATTTCCTCGGTTCCTTTTCAATTCAATTCGCGGCTTGAGTCCATAAGTCTGCTTTATGGCCGACACATGCAGTTCCGGCTTTGATGTGCACGGTGAAGGCCCTAATCACCGCTTGTGAACCGGCCTCATCATCACTCCTTCGCATTCCCTGCATTGCTGGTCGGCAGCAGTCTGCTCGCCTTCGGACCCTGGCTCGTTCGCCTGTCCGAAGTGGGGCCGGTCGCTGCGGGCTTCTGGCGCCTGTCGCTGGCCCTGCCGTTCCTGTTCGTCATCGCGAAGGTTGCAAGGCAGCCCGTGCATTGGCCCGGCCGAGCGCTTGGGGTGATCATTGCGTTCGCGGCTTTGTTCTTCGCATCCGACCTCGCGGCCTGGCACGCCGGCATTCACATGACGAAGCTCGGCAATGCGACTTTGTTCGGGAACGTGGCGAGCTTCGCCTTCGCGGGCTGGGGCTTGTGGCTGGCGCGCAGCTGGCCTTCACCCATCCAGGCTGTGGCCCTGACCCTGGCGGCGCTCGGCGCGGCACTCCTCATGGGCAGCAGCGCCGAGCTTTCGCTCCGCAATCTTCATGGAGACATGCTCGCCCTCTCGGCCGGGCTTCTCTACGCCGGCTACCTGATCGCCGTTGAGCGCGCTCGAGAGAAATTGGCGCCGATGCCTCTCCTGTTTCTGGCGAGCGCTTTCGGAGCCGCGATGCTCCTGCCCTTCTCGCTGCTGCTCGGAGAGAAAATCATTCCGGACGACTGGACGTTCGTGGTTGTCCTCGCGATCAGCAGCCAGGTGCTGGGGCAGGGGCTGCTCGTTTATGCGATCGGGGCGCTGCCGCCCCTGGTCGTCGGTCTTACGCTCCTGACGCAGCCGGCCATCTCGGCTCTCGTTGGATGGATGGTCTATGGCGAGACCCTTCAGCCGTTTGACTGGTTGGGCGCTGTAGCGATCGCGACGGCCCTGGTGCTCGTCCGGCTTCCGCAGCGGGGCTTGCAACCTGCCGTCCAAGGGACGAGTTGAGCCTCCATGCAATCGGAGCCGAGTCCACTTCACGAAATCCGCGAGAAGCTGGCGCTCGCCGTCGGCGAAAATGCCGTGTTCGACGGCTGGACTCTAGCCGCGGTCGATGCCGCCGCGGGCCAGGTGGGGATCAATACGGCACAAGCGCGGCTCGCCATGCCGAAGGATCGGGCCGGCAAGATCGACCTGTACATCCAGGCCGTGGATCGGGAGCTCGAGGCCTGGTTCACCCCGGCGCGGCTTCAAGGTCTGAAAATCCGCGAGAAGATCCGGGCGATCGTCTGGAAGCGGCTGGAGATCATGGCGCCCGCGCGTGAGGCAGTCCGCCGCGCGCTCTCGATCCTTGCCATGCCGCAGAACGTTCCGGCCGGCCTCAGGTCAGGCTGGCGGACGGCCGACCTGATGTGGCGCATTGCCGGCGATACGAGCACGGATTTCAATCATTACACCAAACGCGCCACGCTTGGGGGCGTCTATGCTTCGACCCTTCTGGTCTGGCTCGACGACCAATCCGAAGGCTGGACCGAGACCGCGGCCTTCCTCGACCGCCGCATAGAAGACGTTATGAAGTTCGAGAAGTTCAAGGCGCAATGGAAGGGACAGGAGCACTTTAGTGTGTCCCGTTTCCTTGGCCGTCTTCGCTACCCGGCGCGCTAGCGTGGAGAGGCAATACGTAATCCGCCCTATGGCGCTCTGCCTCCGTTATTGATAATCAGTTGCAAGATGACCGCGCACTTCAAACCGGAGTCGATCTCGCTCGACCAGCTGAAGATTGGCGCGCGCGCGTCCATCGCATCTATCGACTGGGACGCGCTCGAGGAGAGCGAAGCCTGCCGCCTGAAACACTTCGGCTTTGACGAAGGCGTCGTCGTCGAACCGCTCCATCTTGGCCCGTTCGGCCGCGATCCGCTTGCGATCCGCGTAGGGCGGATGACCGTCGCGATCCGCCGTAGCCACGCTCGCGCAGTGCGCGTGAACATTCCCGCATAGGATTATGACCCCGCTCCCGCTCGTGGCGGTCGCCGGCAGCCCTAACGCCGGCAAGAGCGCCCTCTTCAACGCGCTGACCGGGGCTCGCCAGAAGGTCGGAAACTATCCGGGCGTGACCGTCGAGCGCCACTCCGGCCGGCTGACGCTTGCGGATGGACGTCCGGTCGAACTTGTCGATTTGCCCGGAGCATACAGCCTCGATCCGGCCAGCCCCGACGAAGCGGTCACACGGGACGTTCTGCTGGGAAAGCAGAAGGGCGAGCGTGCGCCTGACGCGCTGGTTATCGTCGTCGACGCATCGAACCTCGACAATCACCTGCGCTTTGCGCTGCAGTTGATCGAGCTGGGCTTGCCGACGATCGTCGCGCTCAACATGGTCGATCTCGCCAAGCGCGACGGCCTCCAGCTGGACCCGAAGCGCCTCGAAGCCGAACTTGGCGTTCCGGTGATCGAGACGGTGGCTGTCCGGAAGCGCGGAATCCAGGAGCTGCAGGCCGCGCTCGACGACATGATTTCGGCTCCGCGGTGCGGCGTTCACGAGCATGCGCCGTCCGATCTCATTCCATTGCAACGCCGCGCCCGTGACATCGCCAAGGCCGCCGTTGTCAGCGAAAGCCCAGTTCGCCGCTGGACTCACCGGCTGGACGGTGTCCTGCTCCATCCGATCGCGGGGCCGGCGATCCTGGCCGCGGTGCTGTTCGTCATGTTCCAGGCCGTCTTCGCGTGGAGCGAGGTTCCGGTCAGCTGGATCGAGAGCGGAATAGCGCTGATTGCTCAGGGCGCGGCGGATGTCCTTCCCCATGGATTGCTGCGGTCACTGATTGTTGATGGCGTGATCGGCGGAGTCGGCGCAGTGGTCGTCTTCCTGCCGCAGATCCTAATCCTTTTCTTCTTCATCCTGCTGCTCGAAGCGAGCGGCTACATGGTCCGGGCCGCCTTCCTGATGGACAAGTTGATGCATGGCGCCGGACTGTCGGGACGCGCTTTCATTCCATTGCTGTCGAGCTTCGCCTGCGCGGTTCCGGGAATCATGGCGACCCGGACGATCGACAATCCCAAGGACCGGCTGACGACAATCCTCGTTGCGCCGTTGATGACATGCTCGGCCCGGCTGCCGGTTTACACCCTGATCATCGCGGCGTTCATTCCTGACCGGACCGTGGGATTGGGTGTTGGACTCCAGGGGCTTGTGATGTTCGGGCTCTACGTGACCGGCGTCGGTGGCGCCTTGCTGGCAGCGCTGACGCTTCGCAGAACCGTCACCAAGGGCGGCGGCGGCGCATTCATGATGGAGCTGCCCAAGTACCAGATGCCGCAGCTCAAGGACGTCGTGATCGGCCTTTATCAGCGTGCCCTGATCTTCCTGAAGCGCGCCGGCACGATAATTCTTGGAACGACCGTCCTGCTCTGGGCGCTGGCAAGCTTCCCGCAGGCAAAGCCGGGCGAAAGCCAAATCGAGGCGTCGATCGCCGGAAAGATTTCCAGCGGCATCGAAGTTTTGGTGAAGCCGATCGGGTTCAATCGCGACATCTCGCTGGCGCTCCTCCCGGCCATGGCCGCGCGCGAGGTCGCCGTTAGCGCGATCGGCACCGTCTATTCGATTGATGCGGGCGACGACCAATCGGCCAATGTCGCTCTCGAGGACCGGCTTCGCGGACGCTGGTCGCTTGCGACGGCCCTCGCTTTCCTGGCGTGGTTCGTGTTCGCACCACAGTGCATCTCCACCATCGCGGTCACCCGCCGAGAAACGAATGGCTGGAAGTGGCCTGCGTTCATGGTCGGCTATCTTTTCGCCCTCGCTTATATCGCAGCCGGCGCAACCTACTGGACGGCGGTCGCGCTGGGATTATAGCTGTCCGCCAAGCACAAGGAGAGTGACATGGCGGGCGTGAACAAGGTGATCCTGGTCGGCAATCTCGGCGCGGATCCGGAGGCCCGTTCACTGAACAACGGCGGTGAAGTCGTGAACATGCGAATCGCCACGTCGGAGCAGTGGAAGGACCGCGACGGCAACCGCCAGGAGCGGACCGAGTGGCACAATGTCGTCATCTTCAACGAGAACCTCGGCCGCGTCGCGAAAAGCTATTTACGCAAAGGATCGAAGGTTTATCTCGAAGGTCAGCTGCAGACGCGCAAGTGGCAGGATCAATCCGGCAACGACAAATACACGACCGAGATCGTGTTGCAGAAGTTTCGTGGCGAGCTCGTGCTGCTGGACAGCCGCGAAGGCGGCGGAGGCGGCGGCCGCGACTTTGGCGGTGGCGGCTACAGCGACGATTTCAGCGGAGGCGGCAGCTCACAGGGTCAGAAGCGCCCGCAGCCCGCGGCGTTCGATACCGATCTCGACGACGACGTTCCGTTCTAGGAATCGCTCCGCTTTAGCTTGGCGAGGGCGGCGAACGGGCCGGCTTCGGCTTCGCTAAGCACCCCGGCTTCCTTCAGCGCAGCTTCCGCCCCCGCGCTGCGCGGATAGGGATCGAGGCCTAGCGCCAGCGTGTCCGCAATCGCGCCACCCAGGTCGATGGCCGATCCATCATGGAAAACAACGTCGCAGTCCGCTTCGACAAGCTCGACTTCTTCGTCGGAGCCGCCACCGCTCGTCGGCTCGGGCAGGAAATAGATGTCGAACGCCTCATCGGCATGGGCGTCGATCGGCTCGCCGGTGACCGCGCAGCTCTGACACAGGCTCGCCCTCAGCCGCCCTCGCGCGCGGATGATCTCGCCCTTGCGGTCGAGCGTGGCATGAGCCTCGAGCCGGTCGAGCGAGCGCAGGCCCAGCCGGTCCGCGATCTGACGCCGCTCGCCCTCGTCGGCGCTGATATCGATACGCTCGCCGTCGCGAATCTGGTTGAGCGGAAGCCGGTGCGCGAAGGTGTCCGTCACCGCATCCTCCCGTCGGCAAGCTCTTCAAGGCTAGAATCGCTCACTCGCTGCCACAGCTTTCGCAAGGCCGATTCGCTATACGCCAGAGCGTCGATTTGCGTCGCCTCGTTCAGATAGAGGCTCTGCCGCACTTCCTCGGTCCATGAGTCGTGGCTTTCGACCAGCACCCGCCAGCGGTCCACGCGGCCTCCCACAGCGCCGACGAGGCGCCGAACCTGCTTTCCAAGCGTCGGATCGCCGAGACCCATCTCTCGGATTTCGGCATCGAGCGACTCGACCAACCGCTCGGTGAGGGCGACACTCGCTTCCTGGCCCGCTTCGCCCTCGCGCTCCAGCTTGACGGTAAACAGAGCAATGATCGTCGCGAGCACTGCAAACCGCCCGTTGACCGTATCCGGGACTTCGCCCTCCACGAACCAGCCGGTCCGGCGCGCCTCTGCGACGGCAAGATCGAACAGGCCCTGCCCGCGCCTGGGATTGCCCGTTAATCGTGCGAACAGGGCGCTAAGCATAGGACTCCTCTGGTTGCGGCTTGCGCCTTGGGGCGCGGCCCGCATATTGAGGCGGCCTCGCGGCTCTGCAAGCGCCGGCGGGATTCGGGAGAAGGTTCAATCATGAAGTCTGCGGTTTTCAACGGCGTAGCCGCCTGCGTTGGAGCGGTGATGCTGGCCGGTTGCGGTCTCAGCGTCCGCGAGCACCGTGGATATGTGATCGACGAGCAGCTGACCAGCGCGGTGCAGGTCGGCGTCGACAACAAGCAGTCGGTCGAGAAGACCCTCGGTGAGCCGAGCTTCACCGGCACCTTCGACCAGAACGACTGGTATTATGTTGCGCGCGACACCCGGGCCTTCGCTTTCCGCAACCCGCGGGTGACGGACCAGACGGTCATCCATGTCCGTTTCGACCCGACCGGCAACGTCGCGTCGGTCGAGCAGACCGACGAAAGCCTGATCGCGGCGATCAACCCGAGCAACGACAAGACCCCGACGCTCGGCCGCTCGCACGGCTTCTTCCAAGAGTTGTTCAACAACATCGGGACGATCCGACAGCCGGGTCTGCCGGGACGCCAGGGCCAATAATCTCCTTAGGCGCCAATCTTCCTAAGCCCCGCGCTTTCGCCTAGTCGGGGCGCATGACCGCTACGCCCGCCGGCATGACCTATGCCGATTACCTTGCGCTCGACCAGCTGCTCAATGCCCAGAAGCCCTTGTCGGATCTGCACGATGAAATGCTTTTCATCGTCATTCACCAGACCAAGGAGTTGTGGCTCAAGCAGATGCTGCACGAACTCGATCTGGCAATCGGGCTGGTGGATCAAGATCAATACGCGCCTGCCTACAAGGCGATGTCCCGGATCGGCCGAATCCAATCGGTGATGACCTTATCGTGGGATGTGCTCTCGACGCTGACTCCGGTCGATTACATGAAATTCCGGCACGTGCTGGGCACATCGTCCGGCTTCCAGTCGGCTCAGTTCCGGGAGCTCGAGTTCAAGCTCGGAATCAAGAATCCCGCGTTCCTCGAATATCACAAGGATATCCCCGAGCTCGCGGCCCGGCTGAAGGCAGCGCTGGAAGGCCAAAGCCTGCGTGACGCCAGCCACGACGCGCTCGAACGCGCTGGCTTCGACCTTGGCGACCGCTCCGAAGAGGCAATCTCTGCAGCCTGGCTCGAAATCTATCGTAATGCCGATCGGTGGTTCGAGCTGTACCAGCTTGCCGAGAAGCTCGTCGACATTGACGACGCCTTGTCGATGTGGCGGTTCAAGCATGTGCTGACGGTCGAACGGATCATCGGCAACAAGCCGGGGACAGGCGGATCGGCCGGTGCGCCATATCTTCGCTCGACGCTGGAAAAACGGGCATTTCCCGAGCTCTGGTCGATCAGGACCGCACTCTGAGCTTCAAGCCGCTCTTCGCGCGAAGCCTCGGGGCCGACCCGGCTCGGCTGCACATGGCCGCGCACAGCCATCATTTGTGGCCCGACGCCAGCTTCGAAGGGCAGGTGGAGTGTTGGGAGGACGCAGCGCGCCTTGCCGACCGCAAGTGGGACCGGATCATGGACGAGGTGTGGCCGGAAGCGCAGGGCCATGTCGCGAACGAGCTCGGAACCGGTGCACCCGACGCGATCGTGTTCGCGCCAAACACGCACGATTTCCTGATTCGGCTCGTCGCCGCTGTCCCTCGGCAGAATCGGCAGGTTAGGATCCTGACCAGCGACGGTGAATTCCATAGCGCGCGTCGGCAATTCGCGCGCTGGGAGGAGTGCGGCGAGGTGACGGTCGAACGCATCGCGGTCGAGCCCTTCGAGACTTTCTCCGATCGCTTCCTGGAAGCTGCGCAGTCGGGAAAACATGACCTGATCTTCGTGAGCCAGGTGCTGTTCGGAAGCGGCCGCCGCTTCGATCGCGTGGACCAGTTGGCGGAACTCGCGAGCTCCCCCGGCCCGTGGGTCGTGGTCGACGGTTATCACGCGTTCATGGCCATCGAGTCCCCATTCGACGACGTCGCTTCGAGGTCGGCGTTCTACGTCGGCGGAGGCTACAAATATGCGATGTCGGGGGAGGGCTGCGCCTTCCTTCATGCCCCTTCCGGTTATGGCGAACGTCCGCCGCTAACCGGCTGGTTCGCCGAGTTCGAAGATCTGACACTGCCCCCCGGAGCAGTCGGCTATCGCAAGGACGCGATGCGCTTCATGGGCGCGACATTCGACCCCTCGGCACTCTACCGGTTCAACGCAGTTCGCCGCATGCTTTGGGAAAACGGACTGACGACTGCGCGAATCCACGCGCATGTCAGCCGGCTCCAAGAACATCTGCTCGACGCGATCGAGGGGAGCCGGTTCGGGGACGCCGAGCGATTGAACCGGCCCGGCGATGCCCGCTTTCTCGCGTTCCGGACGCCGCAGGCCCAACGCTGGTCCGGCGAGTTGATGGCGCGGAATTGCGTCACGGACGTGCGCGGGGACGTTCTGCGCATCGGGCTCGCGCTCTACCATGACGAGGATGACATCCACGCCTTCGCGCGGATGGCTGGAGACCTAACCTAGGGCCTCAGCCCGCTCTGCAGCAGGTGGTTGGCGATGCGAGTGACTTCGGCCGGTGACTCCTTGCCCCAGACTCCGAAGCGCAGCCCCAGGAACACGTTCATTCCCATTAACGCCCAGGCTTCGACCTCCGTCGCAAGCTTGGACTCCATCGCGACGACCTCCCCTTTATCCTTGCCGGCCTGAAGCCGCGCCGCGATGCGGTCGGCAGTCGTCACATAGTGCTTCCTGAAGCCTTCTGGATCGACGAACTCCGCCTCGTCGATGATCCTGTAGACCTCCCGATGCGTGCGGACGAATTCGAGGAAGGAAATAAGCGCGCGGCCTTCTCCCTCCAGTGTGTCGGCCGACCCGGCGAGGACCGGAGCGACGTGGTCGCGGACCTGCGCTGACATGTCGCGCACGACTTCCTGGAACACCGCCTCCTTGCTGTCGAAGTAGGTGTAAAAGGTGCCAAGCGCGACGCGGGCGCGGCTGGTGATCCCGACAATCGAGCCTTCGGAAAAGCCCTTCTCTCCGAACTCTTCCAGCGCTGCGTCGAGGATCTTGCGCAGCGTGCGCTGGCCGCGAGCCGTGCGCGGAGCCTTGCCTTCGCTGGCCGGGCTGGATGCCTCGGGATTGCGAGCGTCCGCGCTGCCTTCGGCGTCACGAATTCCGGCCAATCCTTGTCCCCCAAATCGACCAGCCATCAAGGAAGTTGAAAGCTGGTTCAGGTTTCAGTATGACCCAAGGTTGAACGAGGCGCAACTACCGCCTCGGGGAGAGGGGACTGAGATGATTCGCGCCGACCGCTTTGGACGCCTGCTGCTTGCTGGCGTCGCCGGACTTGCCATTTCCACGCCGACCTGGGCTCAAACTGCCGAGCAGGCCAATGCCGAAGCGCAGCAGCAGCCTCCCGCTCCGGACGCGACCGCAGCGACCGACAATGAGGGCCAGGATACCGCAACGGGCGATATCGTCGTCACAGCCCGTCGTACCGACGAACGGCTGCAACGCGTTCCATCTTCCATCTCCGCCTTCAACGAGCGGGCTCTCGACCGCATCCAGGCGCAGGACACAACCGGCCTGCAGGGCGCGGTACCGAACCTCAACATCGTGCAGGGCCGCGGCTCGTCCAACGCAACCAACATCTTCATCCGCGGCATCGGCCAGCCGGACGCGTTGCAAACGTTCGACCCTGCCGTCGGCGTCTATGTCGACGACGTCTATCTCTCGCGCATCCGCGGCAACCAGCTCGATCTCCTCGACGTCGAGCGGATCGAGGTCCTGCGCGGACCGCAGGGGACGCTCTACGGCAAGAACACGATAGGCGGCGCCATCAAGTTCGTGTCGCGCAAGCCCGGCCAGGATGTGCGCGCCGAAGGAAGCCTGACGCTCGGATCGTTCGATCAGATCGATGTCCGTGCGAACCTTTCGGGGCCAATCAGCAACCAGCTGGCGATCGGCGTTTCGGTGATGCGTTCGACGCGTGATGGGTTCGTCGATGATCGCAACGATGATCGGGAATACAACAACCGGGATTCGGCCGGCATTCGCGGCGCCGTGGCCTTTACCCCGGCGGACAC
Source organism: Sphingomonas sediminicola (assembly GCF_049991885.1). Lineage (NCBI taxonomy): Bacteria > Pseudomonadati > Pseudomonadota > Alphaproteobacteria > Sphingomonadales > Sphingomonadaceae > Sphingomonas > Sphingomonas sediminicola. The sequence goes on along the minus strand of NZ_CP178916.1, from coordinate 2,417,484 downwards.
TGTCCGCGTCGATCTGACGGCCGACTACAGTCAGGACGACGCCGCGCTGAACGTTGGACGTCCGGTCAACAATCTCACGACCTTTTCGGGAGGAACGCTGGTCGTCACCGACCCGGTCGGCTCCGGCAAGTACAAGTGGAAGGGCGAGACCACGCCCGGCTTCCCGAACTCGACAAAGCTGAAGCACTACGGCTTCGCGGGCACGATCACCGCCGACCTGACGGACCATTTGACGTGGAAGTCCATCACGGCGGTGCGGAAGCTCAAGACAGACGACTTCATCGACATCGATGCAACCCGCTACGAAGTCGGCGATGTGTTCGTCGGCGTGGACCAGGACCAGTTCAGCCAGGAAATGCAGCTGGCCTACACCAGCGACCGGCTGACGGGCGTTGCGGGCGTCTATTACCTCAAGGAGAATGTCGGCTCGCACCAGGAAGCCTATGCCGACGACCTGCTCGGCCCGCTGTTCCTAAACAGCGGCTTCCTACGCACCATAGACGACGACCTGACGACCAAGAGCTACGCCGCTTATGCGAACGCCAGCTACGAGGTGGTTCCAACGGTGCGTCTGTCGGCAGGTATCCGCTACACTAAGGAAACGAAGGATTATTTCCGGACCACGAGCTCGTTCTTCTCGCTCCTTCCCGCATTCAACGCGACCTACATATTCGTTCCTCCGAAGGGCAAATGGAACGACACTTCGCCGATGGTCAGCCTCGACTGGCAGGCGACGCCTTCGACCATGCTCTATGCGCGCGTTGCAAAGGGCTTCAAATCGGGCGGGTTCAACGGCCGTGCGAACACCGTCGCGGAATCGACCAAGTACGATCCCGAGACGGTCTGGTCTTACGAAGCCGGCTTCAAGACGACGCTTGCCAAGCAGCTGCGGCTGAACGGCTCGGTCTTCTACAACGACTACAGGGACTTCCAGGCCCGCGTCTCGGGGCTCGACGACGATCCGGTCACCGGCCTGCCGTCGCCGAAGCTGTCGGTCCTCAATGCCGGCAAGATGCGGATCCAGGGTGCAGAGCTCGAAGCCTCGTGGACCCCTGTCCGCAACCTGCTGATCGATGGACAGCTCGGTTACCTCGATGCCAAGTACAAGGACTTCGACGACGTCCGCTTCACCAATTTCGGTGGCAGCCGTGCGTTCCAGACGCCGGCCTTCGCGCCGAAATGGACGCTCCGCCTGGGCGGTCAATACACGTTCGACCTTGGCGGCACGGGCGGGATCACCGTTGGCGGCCAGACGCGCTACCGCTCGCGCGCAGCGCTGGCGGTCGACAACACGCTCGTGAATTCGGCCACGAAGATCGAAGGCCTTTTTCAGGACGGATACTGGATCCACGACGCCCGGATCGTCTGGGAAAATGCGAGCAAGAAGTTCGCGCTTGGACTGTACGGCTACAATCTGGGTGACAAGGCGTACAAGACCGATGGCCAGGAGTTCTCTAGCGTCGGTAGCATCCGCACCGTTTATTACGGCGCACCGCGGACGGTCTCGCTGAAGTTCACGGCCCGCTATTGATGCTAGTGACGGCGGCGGGGCTTGCCGCTCCGCCGCCGCCATGCCAGCGGCGACCGCAATGACTGATCCTTCGACCGGCGAGCGCGCCCTCCGGACCCGCGTGCTCCTGCTTCTGCTGTTCGCCTACATTTTTAATTTCATCGACCGGAACATCATCGGCGTCCTTGCCGTGCCGATCCGCGAGGAGTTCGGACTTTCCGATACGGCGCTCAGCACGCTCGGCGTCGCCTTTGGCGTCTTCTACGCGGCCATCGCAATCCCGATCGCCTGGGCGGCCGACCGCAAGGGCCGCGTCAGCATCATCGCCGCGGCGGTTGCGCTCTGGAGCTTGTTCACGGCCGCTTGTGGCGTCGTGCAGAATTACACGCAGCTCGTCGTTGCCCGCATGGGAGTTGCCGTCGGCGAGGCCGGCGGGATCGCGCCGTCCTATTCGCTCATCTCCGACTATTTCCCACGCGAGAAGAGATCGAGGGCGTTGGCTTTCTATTCGCTCGGAATCCCGATCGGTTCGGCGCTGGGCGTCTTCTCCGGGGGATGGCTGGCAGCTCATCTGACTTGGCGCAGCGCGCTCATCATCATCGGCCTCGCCGGCCTTCCCGCGGCTCTGCTCATCAAGCTGCTGGTTCCCGAGCCGGAGCGCGGGCGCTTCGATGCCGCTCCCGTCCAATCCGAATTGCCATTTGGCGCGGTCGCGAAAGCAGTGTTCTCCATTCCGAGCTTTTGGCTGCTTTCATTCGGGGCCGCATCCGGGTCGATCCTGGGCTACGGCCTGATCTTCTGGCTCCCGAGTTTCTTCAACCGCAGCTTCGGCCTCGCGGTCGAGGATGTGGGCTGGTTCTATGGATCAATCGTTCTCGTCGGCGGAGCGCTCGGTACCTGGCTGGGAGGCTCGGTCGGCGACCGGATCGGTCCCAGGCGCCCGGGCGGCTATGCCCTCATTCCAGCCGTATGCTTTGTGATCACAGCGCCGACTTTCGCGCTCGGGCTCTTCGCTCCGAACCTGTGGATTGCATGGCTGCTTTTCACGATCGGCCAGATGCTCGCACTCGCTTGGCTCGGGCCGGTAATCACGGCGGTCCAGCACATCGTCCTGCCATCGATGCGCGCCACGGCCTCGGCCAGTTTCCTCTTCATCAACAATCTGATCGGAATCGCATTCGGAATCTATTTCCTCGGCTGGATGTCCGATACGCTGAAGGCCGCTCACGGAGCGGACTCGCTCAAGTTCTCGATCCTCTACGGGCTGGGCTTCTACTTGCTCGCCGCTCTCTTCTACCTGTTCGCCGCAGTGCGCCTCAAGCAGGACATCAAGTCCTAACCTAGCCTGCAAACGGCAGAAATCTGCGGTTCAGCCTGGTGCCGTAGGACGTTCCCATTCAGTCCCGAGGAGTGGAACGGGCCCGTGACAGGGCCGTTCTAGCTGGGAACCAATAGGAGATTAGTGATGAGGAAGCTCATCCTTGCAGCCGGTGTCGCGGCATTTGCGATGGCCGTTCCGGCAGCCGCCAAGCCCGACAAGGGCGGCGGAGGACATGGTGGCAACGCCCAGGCCCAGCGTGGGGGCGGCGGAGGCCAGCAGGTACAGCGTGGCGGAGGCGGTGGTGGCCGCCAGATGCAGATGCAGCGCGCCGAGCGCCATGGCGGCGGCGGCGGGCAGCGTGCTTTCCAGATGCAGCGTGGTGGCGGTGAACGCCAGGCGCAGCGCATGGAACGTCGCAGTGGCGGTGAACGCCGATTCGCCAACTTCCAGTCGAACCGCAACGAACGCCGCGCACAGCGGGTCGAGCGCCAGAATCATGGCAACCGCGACTTCGCGCGCATTGACAATCGCGGCCGCAACGCCGCTCGCGTCGAAAACCGCGATCGGATCGGCCACGACCAGCGCATGGCGTTCGACCGCGGTCAGGTCCGCGGCGACCGGCGCGAGCTGGCGCGCGTGAACAACATTGACGCCGCTCGTTATCGCGACGATTTCCGTCGCCATTCGGAATGGCGCGACTGGAGCGACGGCGATTGGGACCGGCACTATGCCTATCGCGGCATCCCAGCAGCCTATGTCGGCTGCCCTCCGGGCCTAGCCAAGAAGTCGCCGGCCTGCGTGCCTCCGGGCCTCGCGAAGCAGCACTACATCGGCCATGCGCTGCCTTCGTTCTACGCGTCGAACTACCTGCCGCTCGGCCTTCGCGACATCTATCACGACAACGATGACTATTATTATCGTTGGGGCGACGGGTACGTGTATCGCGTCGACCGGGGCGACAATCTTATCTCGGCACTGCTGCCGCTGATCGGTGGCGGTTACGGCGTCGGCCAGCAGTTCCCGTATTACAACCAGCCCAACTACTACGTGCCCGACTATTACCAGTCGTTCTATCCGGACACGCCGTACGAATATTATCGTTACGACAACGGCTATGTGTACCGGCTGGATGCGGGCTCGGGCATGATCGAGGACGTCATCCCCCTTCTCGATCGCGGCTATGGCCTCGGGCAAATGCTCCCGGCAGGGTACAGCTACTACAACGTGCCGTACCAGTATCGGGACTATTACCGCGACACGCCAGAGTACGCGTACCGTTACGCTCCAGGTGCGATCTATCAGGTCGATCGCGACACGCAGCTGATCACGGCGATTTCGTCCCTGCTGACCGGTGGACTGTCGGTGGGTCAGCCGCTGCCGGCGTCTTATTCGGCGTACAACGTCCCGTTCGCCTATCGCGACCGATATTACGATAGTCCGGACGCATGGTATCGCTACAGCGACGGCTACATTTACCAGGTCGATCCCACGACCCAGCTGATCACGGCGATGGTCCAGGCCCTCGTCTGATTTTGGAAGATATGGATCGCAGATGGCCCGGCGTGCGTTGCCGGGCCATTTCGTTCTCAGAATGAATATGGAGGAGGCAATGACCTTCAGACTGTTTGCCGTGACAACGGCCGCGCTCGCGCTTGCAGTCGCCGGCTGCAACAAGACTGACACCACCAATGGCGCTGCGCCCGACCAGCCAGCGCAGGCCGCGAAGGCCGCGGGCGATCAGACGATCGCCGCGGCGCTCGACAAGAATGGACGCTTCTACCAGGCGGCTCATGCTGCGGGACTGGATTCCACCCTCGCGGGTCCGGGGCCGTACACCGTGCTCGTTCCTCGCGATGAGGCGTTCGGCAAGGTCGAAGGCGCACTCAAGGATTCAGGCAATCCCGAAAACCGCGCCGAACTGACCCGCGTCCTTACGCTGCACATCCTGCCGGGCACCGTACTTGTCGATGACCTCGCCAAAGCCGTGGACAACGGCAAGGGCAAGGCACTCATCCAGACGATGAACGGTGAAACCCTCACCGCGACCAAGGATGGTGGCAAGGTGGTCCTGACGGATTCTTCGGGTGGGAAAGCCACCATTGTCGACGGCGACCAGAAGCGCTCGAACGGAGTGGTTCAGTACATCGACACGATCCTTACGCCGTCGGCACAGGCCGCCCCGAAGAAGTAAGCGGTCCGCATTAGCCTTTCCTGCTTCCAAGCAGCCGAACGCTCGCTATAAACGAAGCGAAATCGGCATGTTTGGGGGCAGGACGACGCATGAAAGCGACGATTGAACGGGCGACACTCCTCAAGAGCCTGAGCCACGTCCAGTCGGTCGTGGAGCGCCGCAATACGATTCCGATCCTGTCGAACGTGCTGATCGAAGCACGCGATGACGGATCGATCCGCCTGATGGCGACCGACCTCGATTTGCAAGTCGATGAAAGCATCCAGGCGAATGTATCGACGGCCGGCGCGACGACCGTCTCCGCGCACACCTTGTTCGACATCGTCCGCAAGCTTCCGGAAGGGAGCCAGGTCGAGATCAACGCCGCCGAGGGCAAGATGCAGCTCTCCGCAGGCCGCGCGCGATTCAACCTTTCGACACTGCCGCGCGACGACTTCCCGGTAATCGCCGAAGGCGACCTGCCGACCAAGTTCGAGCTGCCGGCGGCGACGCTTCGCCAGATCATCGACAAGACGCGCTTTGCGATCTCGACCGAGGAGACCCGCTACTATCTGATGGGAATCTTCCTCCATTTGGCAGACGACCAGCTGAAGGCTGCGGCAACTGACGGGCACAGGCTCGCCCGCGTGACCGTGCCGAAGCCCGATGGAGCGGACGGAATGCCGGACGTGATCGTCCCGCGGAAGTGCGTTGCCGAGCTTCGCAAGCTGCTTGAGGAACTCGAGGGTACCGTCGAAGTCTCGATGTCGCCGACCAAGATCCGCTTCGGCCTCGGCAGCGCTGTCCTGACCAGCAAGCTGATCGACGGCACGTTCCCGGACTACAACCGGGTCATTCCAACCGGAAACGACAAGCTTCTTAAGCTTGATCCGAAGAGCTTCGCGCAGGGCGTCGACCGTGTGTCGACCATCGCCAGCGAGAAGACCCGCGCGGTTAAGATGAACGTCGATCGCGACAAGGTGACCCTGTCTGTTACTTCGCCCGAGAGCGGCACGGCGACCGAGGAAATCGCGGCCGATTACGGCTCCGAAGGAATCGAGATTGGATTCAACGCCCGATACCTGCTCGACATCCTCGGCGAGATCGATGGCGACACGGTCGAGGTCCACCTGGCCGATGCCGCGGCTCCCACTCTTCTGCGTGAGAACGACAAGAGCCCGGCGCTCTACGTCCTCATGCCGATGCGGGTGTGACGGTCTGCCGTCTTTGGCGCGGGTGGACGACACCCGAAAATGCAGCAGCCTATGAGCGCACTGTTCGCAGCGAGGTCATCCCTGCGATCGAGGCGCTAAAAATCCCCGGCTTCCGCCACATCGACCTGATGAAGCGCGACCTTGGCAGCGAGGTCGAGTTCATGACCTGCATGTGGTTCGACAGCATCGAGGCGATCAAGGCGTTCACTGGCGAGGATTACAGCGTCAGCCACGTACCGGCTGCGGCGCAGGCGTTGCTTTCCCGCTTCGACGCTCGCGCTGCCCATTTCGAGGTTCTCGACCGCCGCGAGCAATAGAGGCTAAACCGGCTCAAGTGCCCGTAAGCCGCCTCGCCCTCACCGATTTCCGTTCCTATCCGTCTGCGCTCATCGAGCCCGGTCCGGGGTTCGTCCTGCTGTCGGGCGAGAACGGCGCCGGGAAAACCAACCTCCTCGAGGCCGTGTCATTGCTAAGTCCCGGCCGCGGACTGCGTGGAGCCGCGCTATCCGAAATGGCCCGGATCGGCGGAGGCGGAGGGTTCGCGGTAGCCGCGCGGCTCGGCGACGTCGAGATCGGAACAGGGACCCAGACGTCAGCGCCCGAGCGCCGGCAGGTGCGGATCAATTCCGCGCCGGCGTCCGTCAACTCACTCAGCGAATGGCTGTCAGTGCTTTGGCTGACGCCGGCGATGGACCGGCTCTTCCTTGGCTCGGCTGGCGACCGCCGTCGGTTTCTCGACCGGCTCGTTCTCGCTCTCGAACCGAGCCATGCGCACCATTCTTCGCGATACGAGGCGGCGATGCGCGCGCGCAACAAGCTGCTGGCTGACGATGGATTGCCCGACCCGTCCTGGCTCGGGGCGCTCGAACAACAGATGGCGGAGCATGGCACGGCGATTGCCGGAGCGCGCTCGCGAACGGTCGCCGAACTCGAACATCGGCTGGAAGGTGCGCCGGACGACCAATTCGCCCGCGCGGCAATCCAGTTGGACGGCTGGGATCAGGCCGATCTTGCGGCGCAGCTTCGCGACAGCCGAAGCCGGGATACTGCCGCCGGCCGCTCGATAATTGGGCCGCATCGGCAGGATTTGCTCGTCAGTCACCGGGCAAAACAGATGGAGGCTTCCCGCTCCTCAACCGGCGAACAGAAGGCGCTGCTCCTCGGGCTCGTGCTGGCACATGCCGAGGTGGTCGCCGAGCGCCGTGGCGAACCGCCCATTCTGCTGCTCGATGAGGTCGCCGCCCACCTCGATCCGAAGCGCCGCTCGGCGCTCTTCACCCGCCTCGAAGGGCGCGGCCAGGTGTGGATGACGGCGACCGAAGCGGCGCTGTTCGACGGCGTTGGAGAGGCTAGCCGTCTCCATGTCGAAGGGGGCGCTGTCCACCGTATCTAGACTTTTCGTGTTTTACCTCTATATTGCACTGCAGCACGAAGCGCTTTTCAAGCGGCGTGAACGGTCTCGACAAGTTTGAGGACCCGGCCCGCGCTTCGATCGATTTTGCTCTCCAATTCACGCGGGGCGCTTTTTTGACCCCCTCGGACCGCGCTTTGCGCGGCCGTTTCATATTGGAATTACCATTGTCATTTCATAATCTTGGCCTGTCCAAGCCCCTTCTCGACGCGCTTGCGGCGAAGAATTATTCGCAGGCGACGCCAATCCAGCATCAGGCGATCCCGACGGTCCTGACCGGCCGCGATCTCCTCGGCATTGCACAGACTGGTACCGGCAAGACGGCGGCGTTCATGCTGCCGTCGCTCGACCGCCTGGCAGCCAATCGCAACATTCCTAAGCCGGGCCAGATCCGGATGCTGGTGCTTGCGCCGACCCGCGAACTCGCTTCGCAGATCGCGGTGAGCGCTGAGACCTATGGCCGCTTCATGCGGCTGTCTGTCGGCGTCATCTTCGGCGGCGTTCCCAATTCGAAGAGCGTGCGCACGGTCGCGCGCGGTCTCGACGTCCTCGTTGCTACGCCGGGCCGCCTGCTCGACCTCATCGACCAGCGCGCGCTCAGCCTTCGCGATCTCGAAATCCTCGTCCTCGACGAGGCCGATCAGATGCTCGACCTCGGCTTCATCCATGCGCTGAAGCGCATCGTCGCCTTGGTCCCGGCAAAGCGCCAGACCTTGTTCTTCTCGGCCACCATGCCGAGGGCAATCAAGGAGCTTGCCGACAAGTATCTGACGAACCCGGCCGAGGTTGCGGTGACTCCCGTCGCCAAGACCGCCGATCGCGTCGATCAGAAGGTTGTCATGGTCAACCAGCCGGAAAAGACCGCTCTCCTGACCATTCTCTTGCAGACCGAAAAGGTCGAGCGCGCCCTGGTCTTCAGCCGAACCAAGCATGGAGCCGACAAGATCGTCCGGATGCTCAATGCCGCAGGGGTCGCGGCCAGCGCCATTCACGGCAACAAGAGCCAGGGCCAGCGTGAGCGGGCGCTAGCCGAGTTCCGTTCAGGTCAGACGCCGGTCCTGATTGCGACCGACATTGCCGCGCGCGGGATCGACATCCCGGGTGTCAGCCATGTCGTCAATTACGACCTTCCCGAGGTCCCGGAGCAATATGTCCACCGTATCGGCCGGACCGCTCGCGCGGGCGCCGAGGGCAAGGCCATTGCCTTTTGTTCATCGGAGGAGCGCGGACTGTTGCGCGACATCGAGCGGCTGACGCGTCAGAAGATCGAAGTTGCTCCGCTTCCGGAGAACTTCGTCCAGGCGGCTGCCGAACTGAAGCGGCTCAAGCCCGCTCCCAAGCAGGCCGAGGAACAGCCGCGGCGTTTCCACTCGCACGGCATCAAGGCGGACCGCCGCTTCGACGGCCAGCGCCGCGAGCAGCGCAACGAGCGTTCCGGTGAACGGTCAGGCCAGCAGCGTTCGGGTCAGCAGCGGCCGGAACATCCCCGCGCAGGCCAGCAACGGACCGATCGACCGCAGCAGCAGCGTCATCCGCACCGCGCCGATGGCCATGCCGCACACCGTCCCGAAGGCGGCCGCCCGAAGCGTCCGTTCCGCGGCGGGCGCGGTCGCCCAGGCGGCCGTCAAGCTCAGGGCTAGTTCGCGTAGGCCTTGATCAGGTCGTAGAGATAATCTCGGCCGACGTAGAGCGAGCGGACTTCGATCCGCTCGTTCAACCCATGGGCTCCATTTCCATCGGGATCACCCCAGGCGCCCGGCACCCCGTATGTCGGTATGCCGGCTGCGCCTAGGAAGGTCGCGTCGGTGTAGCCGTTAGCCATCGACGGAACGACGGGGACGCCGGGGAAATATTTTGCCGCCAGTCTTGCGGCAGGCTCCATGATTTTCGGATCGAGCGGCGGAGCTGGGGGTGATGGGCGAAGCGGCGGGATGGCCGTCAGGTTTACACCCTCATCGCCGATGACCTTTGCGAGCTCCGAGCGAATTTCGTCGACCGAATGTCCGGGAAAGATGCGGCAGTTCACGAAGGCGCCGGCACGCTGCGCGAGCGCGTTCTTGGCGTGCCCACCGTCCAACATCGTGGCGACGCAGGTCGTCCGAAGATTGGAGTGGAGAAACGGGTCCTTGTTGACGATCGCTTCGGCTGCCTTGTCGGCCTGGTTCGATGAAAGCGCGACCATGGCACGCCCGACTTCGTCCTTCCGTCCGGTTCCGGATTCGCGGAAATAGGCTCGCGTCGTCTCGCTCATTTCCAGCGGGAATTCGTAGCCCTGCAAGCGGACAAGGGCCTGCGCGAGCTGATAGATTGCATTGTCGGGCCTCGGCACAGAGCTGTGGCCGCCCGGGTTTCGAGTCTCGAGGCGGTAGGTCGCGAACGTCTTTTCGCCGACCTGCATTGCCTGTTCGACAACCCTCCCCTTGCCGTCGGTGGTCCCGCCGCCGCCTTCGTTAAGCGCGAATTCGGCATCGATCAGGTCGCGCTTGTTCGCGGCCAGCCACTGCGCGCCATTGAAGGCGCCGTTGGTTTCCTCGCCGCAAGTGAGGGCGATCTTTACCGTGCGCTTCGGCTTGTATCCCGATTCCTGGAAGCGGATCAGTGTGTCGACCAGGGCGGACGCCATGGCCTTGTCGTCCAGCGAACCGCGAGCATAGAAATAGCCGTTCTCCTCAATCAGGGTGAAGGGGTCGCGGACCCAGTCTTCCTTCTTCGCCTCGACCACGTCGATATGGGCGATGCCGAGGATCGGCTTCAGCGTCTTCGAGGTGCCCGGATAGATGGCAACAAGACCGCCCTCCTTCGGATGAGCGGGATCGACAAACAAGGTGATCTGGCTTTCCGGGAGGCGGGCTTCTCTCAGACGCGCAGCCATGCGTTCTGCGGCCAAGGTGCAGCTCCCACTGCTAAGCGTCGTATTGGTTTCGACCAGCTCCTTGTAGAGGGCCCGATACTCGACCTGGTCGGGCCGGAGCGCCTGGGCTGAAACGGTCTGAGCGGTAAATGCGAGCGCGATTACAGCGGCGGATCTAAGCATCTTGCCCCCTGCTTCGCCGCCATGGGAGGGCAGCGGCGACACGCTTCACCTTTCACGGCTGGCGCGCAAGGGCGAAGCTCGAAATCTCCGGAAGAATTCCTATATTGGGGAGGAGTGACTCACGCGCGCGTGCGCGCACGCGCGTTTCCGTGAGACTTTTCCCGTTTTTCTCCCTATCCCGGACATCATGGCAACCGATCCCAACAGCAATTCCTATGGCGCCGACAGCATCAAGGTCCTCAAGGGCCTCGATGCGGTGCGCAAGCGTCCCGGCATGTACATCGGCGATACCGATGACGGCTCAGGCCTCCACCACATGGTGTTCGAGGTCAGCGACAACGCGATCGACGAGGCGCTGGCCGGGCACTGCGATCGCGTCCTGATCACGCTCAATCCGGATGGATCGGTCTCCGTCGAGGACAACGGCCGCGGAATTCCGACGGGCATCCATGCCGAGGAGGGCGTGTCGGCGGCCGAGGTCATTATGACCCAGCTGCACGCCGGCGGTAAGTTCGAGAACACGTCCGACGACAATGCCTACAAGGTTTCGGGCGGTCTCCACGGCGTCGGCGTTTCGGTCGTCAATGCGCTCAGCGAATTCCTCGACCTGACGATCTGGCGCGACGGCGAAGAGCATTACATGCGCTTCCGTCACGGCGATGCCGAGGCTCCGCTGAAGGTCGTCGGCAAGACCGACAAGCGCGGAACGAAGGTGACGTTCCTTCCAAGCCCAGAGACCTTCAAGATCCTGGACTTCGACTTCGACCGGCTGGAGCACCGCTTCCGGGAGCTTGCCTTCCTCAACTCGGGCGTTCGCCTCGTCCTCCAGGACGCTCGGCACGACGAGCTGAAGGAAGTCGAGATGCATTACGAAGGCGGGATCGGAGCCTTCGTGAAATATCTGGACCGCGCCAAGACTCCGCTGATTCCGGACCCGATTTCGGTCACCGGCCAGCGCGACGACATCGGCATCGAAGTCGCGCTCGAATGGAACGACAGCTATTACGAGCAGGTCCTCTGCTTCACGAACAACATCCCGCAGCGCGACGGCGGCACGCACCTTGCGGCATTCCGGGCGGCGTTGACACGCACGATCAACAATTACGCCGACAAGTCAGGTGTGCTTAAGCGCGAAAAGGTGAGTCTGACTGGCGAAGACATGCGCGAGGGCCTTACCGCCATCGTTTCCGTGAAGCTCCCCGACCCGAAGTTCGGCTCGCAGACCAAGGACAAGCTCGTCTCGTCCGAGGTCCGCCAGCCGCTCGAAAGCCTGATGGCCGACAAGATGGCCGAATGGCTCGAGGAAAATCCTGCGCACGCGCGGACGATCATCCAGAAGATCATCGACGCTGCCGCCGCGCGCGAGGCTGCCCGCAAGGCGCGCGAAGCCAGCCGCAAGTCTGTGATGGGCATCGCCTCATTGCCCGGCAAGCTGCACGACTGCTCGGAGCGCGATCCCGCCAAGTCCGAGCTGTTCCTGGTCGAGGGCGACAGCGCCGGCGGATCCGCAAAGCAGGGCCGCGACAGCAAGTTCCAGGCGATCCTTCCCCTCAAGGGCAAGATTCTGAACGTCGAGCGTGCCCGCTTCGACCGAATGCTGTCGTCGAAGGAGATCGGGACCATCATCCAGGCGCTCGGCACCGGCATCGGCCGCGAGGAATTCAACCTCGAGAAGCTGCGCTACCACAAGATCGTCATTATGACGGACGCCGACGTCGACGGCGCTCACATCCGCACGCTTCTGCTCACTCTGTTCTACCGGCAGATGCCGGAGCTGATCGAGGCGGGGCACCTCTACATCGCCCAGCCGCCGCTATACAAAGTCGCTCGCGGCCGGTCCGAAGTCTATCTCAAGGATGATGCAGCGCTCGATGAATATCTCGTCGATGCGGGTCTCGAAGGCCTCATATTCGAGAGCAAGAGCGGTCCGCGGTCTGGACAGGACCTCCGGACTCTCGTCGATCACGCCCGCCGAATGCGTACGCTGATGCGCTATGCGCCGCGCAGGTATGATTCGACCTTGATCGAGGGGCTGGCGATCAACGATGCGCTCAATCCAAAGCTCGATGATGCAGGCCGCGCCAAGGCGATCGTCAAAGTCGCCGAGTGGCTCAACAACGGCGACCCGGAAGCGCAATGGTCCGGCGAAATGTCCAGCGAGGGCGGTTATCTGCTCAAGCGTCTGTGGCGCGGGGTGACCGATGCCTACATCTTCGAGAAGGGTTTTCTCGTCTCGACCGAGGCGCGGAAGCTGGCGACCCTGGCCGGTGAGCAGGCAGCTACCTACGCGACGGTCGCTACGCTCAAGACGCTAAAGAAGGGTGCCGCCGAAGAGGCGAAGCCTGAGCCGGTCGAAGGCGAAGAGGGCGAAGAGCAGGCGGTCGAAAGCGACACCAAGGGGAAGACGGTTGTGGTCACGCGGCCGTCCGAACTTCTTGATGCCGTGCTCGCCGCGGGTCGTCGCGGTCTCAGCATCCAGCGCTACAAGGGTCTCGGCGAAATGAACGCCGAGCAGCTTTGGGAAACGACGCTCGACAAGGCGAACCGCTCATTGCTGCGGGTCGAAGTCGCCCAGGCCGATGTCGCCGATGAGATCTTCACGCGGCTGATGGGCGACATCGTCGAGCCACGACGGGAGTTCATCCAGGAGAACGCGCTCAGCGTCGCGAACCTGGACGTCTAAGGAACTGCTCTCAACGGAACCGATAACTACGATTTCGGAAGCGATTAAGCCGGTTGCGGAAGCATTAAAGCCGGAATTGGGGCGTTTTCGACGGGCCGGTGGGTGAAATCGCTGGGCCTCGCGGGGAGTTCATCCAAGAGATGCTGATCGGCCTTGCGAGTGGTTTGGGCCGGGTTTGTTCTGGAATCAGCCGATTGTCTGTCTCGTTCAGGCGGTTGGCTGTTCCGGACAACCAATAACCTGTCTCAAAGATAATTTGCGCTTCGGAAGCAATTAAGGCGTCTGGGAGGCCGAACTTGGCCGTTAGCGGACCGTCCGCTGCAGAGGGTCATTGCACAATTGCAGCCTTCGGCATGGCGTTTAAACCTGCGAATTAATTTCTCGCGCTAGTTCGACGAGAGCACGGAAGGCCGCCGACGGGTTTCGCCTGCTTGGATAATAGAGGCAAAGAGGCGGGACATTCAGGGCCCAGTCCCCCAGCACCTCGACGAAGCGACCTTTCTCGATATCCTCACGCACATCGGCCTCCATGAAGTAGCCGAGGCCGACGTGGCTCAGCACCGCCATTCGGGCCAGCGAAGCCTCGTCCAGCGTGAGTGGGCCGCCCACGTTGATCTTCACTGTCTTGCCGTCCTTCTCGAACTGCCACGGGTAAGGCGCGCCGTTTGGTAGACGAATGCAGATGCAGCGGTGTTGGGATAGTGCGCTCGGCACCTCGGGAACGCCCGCGGCCTGGAGATAGGCCGGTGTCCCGACGACGACGTGACGGCGAGCCGACTGTAGCGGAACGGCGATCATGTCGTGGGGCACCAGGTCGGCCGCGCGAACTCCGAGGTCGAACCCCTCGCCGACGATGTCGACCAGCCGTCCCTCCGTGACGATGTCGACATGGACCTGGGGATAGCGTTCGAGGAACTGCAGCACCAGAGGCATCACCGCCTCACGGGCTGCGGTCGGAAAGCTGTTGATGCGGATGGTCCCGGACGGCACTTCCTGATGCGAACGCGCGATGTTCATCGCATCGCCGATGTCCTGAAGTGCCGGCCCGACCTGGTCGACAAAGCTTCGACCCGCATCGGTCAGCGAGACGCTCCGCGTCGTGCGATTGAAGAGACGCACGCCGAGCTCCCGCTCCAGCTTGGCAACGGCATTGCTCAGTGCCGTCGTCGACACGTTAAGTTCGAGTGCGGCGGATCGGAAGGAGCCGCGCCGGGCGATTGCAAGAACGGCCTGCAGGCCAAACAGTCCCATCCGGGACATTGTCCCTCCTATCGCAACAGCACGTCCTGCTTTGTCCCGATTATCGAAGGGAAGGCAAGCGTCTAAGTGAGGCTCGACCAAGCTGCCACGTGCGGCGCCACGGCCGGAGGACCTCGACATGACCATCGATCTGCCAATCCCGATCACGCGTTACTTCGCGTTCGACGCAGCGCGCGATCTCGACGCCCTCGCCACCTGCTTCACGGACGATGCAACGGTGAAGGATGAGGGCCAGGTCTACGAGGGGTGCGAGGCAATTATTGCCTGGAAGCGAGGAGCGGGCTCGAAATACAAATACACGGTCGAGCCGTTCGCAGTAGCCACGGAGGGCAACCGCACGATCGTGACGGGCCACTTGGTCGGCAACTTCCCCGGCAGTCCGGTAGACCTGCGCTACGGCTTTCGCTTCGACGGCGACCGCATTGCCGACCTTGAGATCGGGGCGTGATGGTCATGAGCGCAAGCAAGACCATGCATTGGGCAGATTCTTCCGAGTTCATCGGCAAGAACGTCGTCATCAGCGGAGGAACGAAGGGTGCCGGCGGAGCGGCTTTTCGTCGCTTCCAGGCTGGCGGAGCAACGGTGATGACGGCAGCCCGGTCCGAGCGGCCGGATTTCGTCCCCTCGGACCTCTTCGTTCAGGCCGACCTCGGGACGGTCGACGGGGTCGAGCTGTTCGCCGCGCAGGCACTGGAACGGATGGGAAGGATCGACATCCTCGTCCACGTCCTTGGCGGGTCGAATTCGCCGGGCGGTGGGTTCGCGGCGCTTCAGGAGAGCCATTGGGCAAGGGAGCTGAACCTCAACCTGCTGAGTGCCGTCCGGCTTGACCGGGCACTTGTACCCCGAATGGTCGCGAAAGGCGCAGGAGCGATTATTCATACCGGGTCGATCCAGCGCAAGCTGCCATTGCCCGAGTCCACGACCGCTTATGCGGCCGCCAAGGCAGCGCTGGTCGCCTACAGCAAGGCGCTATCCAAGGAGGTCGGCCCAAAGGGCATTCGCGTCAACGTGGTCTCGCCGGGCTGGATCGCGACGGAGGCAGCAAAGGCGCTCGTAGAGAGGATCGCCGCCGACGCGAAAGTGGACGAGCAGGAAGCCACCGGCAGGATCCTTGCTTCTCTTGGCGGGATCCCACTCGGGCGGCCGGCTCGGCCCGACGAAGTTGCGGAGCTGATGGCCTTCCTCGCGTCCGATCGTGCCGCCGCCATCCATGGCGCCGAGTTCACGATCGACGGCGGGACGGTCCCGACCGCCTGACGCCCGATCATCGAAAGCCCTGGCGGCATTAGAAGAGAACACTGGCGCTATCGCACTAACTGGAAGGAGAAAGCAGATGGGATACGTAACGACGACGGACGGCGTACAGATCTTCTACAAGGACTGGGGCGCTAAGGACGATCAGCCGATCATGTTTCACCATGGCTGGCCACTCTCCTCTGATGACTGGGACGCGCAGCTCCTCTTCTTCGTCAACCAAGGTTACCGCGTTATCGCCCATGACCGGCGCGGCCACGGGCGTTCGGAGCAGGTGCCGGGCGGCCACGACATGGACCATTATGCTGCCGATGCTGCGTCTGTGGTCGATGCGCTCGGTCTTCGGGATGTTGTTCACGTCGGTCACTCCACCGGCGGCGGTGAAGTCGCGCGCTACGTAGCTCGGGCAGAGGCAGGCCGCGTAGCGAAGGCAGTGCTGATTGGGGCGGTGCCACCGATCATGGCCAGAACCGACGCCTACCCGAATGGACTTCCAATCGAGCTGTTCGACGGGTTTCGTGCGGCGCTAGCTGCAGACCGGGCGAGCTTCTATCACGGTCTGGCATCCGGCCCATTCTATGGCTTCAATCGCGACGGCGTCGAAGCGAAGCCCGCAGTCATCAGCAACTGGTGGCGCCAAGCGATGATGGGCGGCTCGCTCCCGCACTATCAGGGAATCAAGGCCTTCTCCGAGACGGACTTCACCGACGATCTGAAGGCGATCGATGTTCCGACGCTGATCCTGCACGGCGACGACGATCAGATTGTCCCCATCGACCAGAGCGCCAAGCTTGCCATTGAGCTGCTCAGGAAGGGCGAGATCAAGATCTATCCCGGTTTGTCCCATGGCATGGCCACCATCAACGCGGACATCATCAACGAGGATATTCTCGCCTTCATCACCGGGTGACGCTCGGACGAAGCCTACCTTGTCATCGCAACATCTCGCCTAAGGAGAACGATCATGAAAAACGCCAAAAGTATTCTGCTAGCCGCTGCAGCACTTGGCCTGTCCTCCGTCGCCAACGGGCAGACGGCCAAGAATGTCGTGCTTGTCCATGGTGCCTTCGCCGACGGATCAGGTTGGAGGGGCGTGTATGATGAGCTGACGTCTCGCGGTTTCCGTGTCAGCATCGTGCAAAACCCGCTCACTTCATTCGATGATGACGTGGTCGCAACGAAGCGAGTGCTCGCCCGCCAGGACGGGCCGACTATTCTCGTTGGCCACAGCTATGGCGGAAGCGTGATCACTCAGGCGGGCGGTGACCCGAAAGTAGTCGGGCTCGTTTATGTCGCAGCCTTCGCTCCAGAGGTCGGCCAGTCGACCCTCGACCAATATGCAGAAGTCGCTCCCCCGCCGAACTTTGTCCCGGAAGAATCGGCTGATGGGTTCGCGACTCTCAACAGGGACAAGTTCAAGGCTGGCTTTGCAGGAGACGCAAGCAACGACGTCGCGGCATTTCTGCGGGATAGCCAGGTCCCGATCGCTATGGCGGCATTGAAGGCCAAGGTGACGTTCGCGGCGTGGAAGACAAAGCCAAGCTGGGCGGTGGTGGCCACGCAAGACGGAGCAATTGATCCAAGGCTGCTGCGCAGCACGGCGCGACGGATTGGAGCCGTCACCACCGAGGTCAAGGGCAGCCATGTCGTGTTCCTCACTCAACCAAAGGCGGTAGCAGACGTGATCGAACAGGCCGCGATGAAGGCCCAAGCAGCAACGCGATGAACGTCCGCTCGCGGGCTAGAGCGACCGGTCTGTGAGCGTCTGAGAAGGGCGCTTATCGGACGTTGCGCATCACCGCGGCGAGCTTCGATGACGCGGGAGCCAGGTGCCTGGCGTAGGCCAGCGGCTGCCGTGGCGACGTCCAGCGCAAACCCTGCATGATTGCGCCGATGTCGACCCCGGCGGCGAACAGGTCCTGGTCGCAGCCGACGCGCAGCGAGTGCGCCGACATCTCCTCCACGATCTTGTCCGCCTCGGCCTGCGACAGCTCGCCGCGTTCAACCATCGGCGCCAAATGCGCGGCGAGCCGTTGCTTGAGGATCTTGGCGACGGCGCTTTCGTGCAGGTGCCCGCGCGGCGAGATACGGTACGATAACGATTGGAATACGTAGCCCGCTGTTAGTTCGGCGGCCTCCTGCCACACTGCGACGTGGTGCATCGTCCGGGCCGACATCCACACCCGCGCGCCCTCGCCTTCCTGGTCGGTCTTCGAGCGCGGCAGGAACAGCGCCGCTTCGCCGCTCGGCAGCGGCTCGAAATGCTCGACCCGCGCCCGGACCACTTCCGAGCGCCTCAGCCCGGCGTCGTAGGCGCACGACAGCAGGGCGCGGTCGCGCAGGCCGGCGGGGTTGGCGGGAATGCTCTCGAGCAGTGCCAGCAACGAGATAGGGTGAGGCGCGTCGGTGTGGACGTCGCCCACCTCGCCCTTGATCCGCAGCCCCAGTGCCTGGCGGACCGGCCGGGTGTCGGCTTTGCGGATCTCCTTGAGCTTCCAGCGCACCGTGTCGTCGACCGGGGAGGGCAGGCCGGCGAGCTGATGGAGGCGCACCGCCGAGGCGACCAGGCGGTCGATCGACGCCTTGGCGCTGCCGGCGCGGGCGCGCTCGTCGACGAGGATGAAGCAGTCGCCCGGCGCCAGCGGCAACGCCGGGCGGCCGCGGCGCTGCTGGAACGCGTCGATGTGCTTGAGGTCGGAGCGCAGCGCGCGCAGCGTGTTGGGCGAGGCGGCGCCGGCGAAGGCGGCGATGGTGCGGTGGACGGTCTCGCCGGGGACCTCGGGGCCGAACGCCGCGCGCAGCAGGTCGGCACGGAAGCCGTCGGCGGGCGCAACCGGGGCGCCGGGAGCCGGTTCGGCAACGGGCAAAGCAGCGGCCATTGGCGGCTCCATGAACGCGGCGAAACGGCGGTCCGGGTAATAGGACGATAATCACCAGTAAAGGCGATAAGGGTCATTATCGTCCTATCTCCGTTCAGCCGGAAATCGGGCCCAAAAACCGGTGTCGGAGTCGACCCCGAAAATCGCGAACGATTTTGCCGAAATCGTTCCGCAAAACGGCCAGTTCGTATCGTATCCGTAACGAAAATAGCCATTAAAACCGCTGCGTTTCAGCGACTTGCGCGAAATGTGACGCGCGGCACGCAATGGGACAGAATGGGCTTCCGAGAGCCCGAATCTGGGTCTTTGTGGATGCATCTTGCGCGTCCGACGAGCATCTGCGACGCTGCTTCCGCCACCGTAAAAGGCGGTGGTGGGGCCTGCTAACCCCTCGGTGCTGTCGACCGGTCGCGAGCTTCGTGGCCGGGTGGCCGCCGCGCATGTCCAGGGTTCGCCTAAAGGCGGCGGTCCTGGAGCGACAGCCCAGGCTTAGCAGCACCCGGCTTTGCGCCGGCGCCCCAAACTCGAAGGAGAACTGGGGTGCTGTTCTACTTTCCAGCTGAGATCGAACTCACCGACCTGCGCGATGCGCTCGAGCGCTACGCAAGCTTTCTCGACGAAAGCCCGCTCGAATCAGCTTCCTCCATCCAGATCTCTATGCTGGGGTGGAAAGGCTACGATCGTTACGAACTGCGAAGCCGTGGCGGATGGACGCCGTACGTCATCTTCGATCGTCTCCACGACCTCAACAATAAGCCCCTCAACGAATGGGTCCCGCGGCTCTCCAGCGCTCTCTCAGATAACCACGTCGACGAGAAGCACCGCACCGGCGATTGGCTCGGTCCGAATGGCAACCGAGATACCTCCCCAAGATGAAGCCAAAATCCCGGAGACCGTCGATCGCAAAAACTAGCGACGATCCACTGCGCGATTGGGACGAATGGCTTGCGCAGCGTGGCGGAAGGGTCAGCCTCGAGGAAGTCGTTGCGTCGGGCAACCACCTGCTGTTTGCCGGGATGCTCCTCAAGGGTTTCCGCAAGGCCGCGCGGCAGGCCGTGTTCGACCGGTTCGAACTCGAAGCTGGAAAGCGCGGCTTTTCCCAGACCAATCCTTCGACGGGCTCGTTCTTCTTCATGATCGACTGCGTCGCGAGCGCCTGGAGGCTGACTGAAGAGGAGAAGCTCGCGCTGATGGGCTTGGAAAGCGCTGCCGACCTCCAAGCGCTCCGCGGCCAGCCCTTTCAGGACGTTTCGCCGGAAACGTTGGAGCGGGGCGCCATTCTCCTTGATATCTTCATCGCCCTGAACGCGATCCTGCCGCGGGAGGCCGCCGACCGATGGATCCGCGCGCCGAACAAGGGACCGCTATTCGACGGCAGGTCCGCGCTGGTCACGATGATTGAGGGGGGCTTGCCCGCGCTTCGGAACGTCCGCCTGCACTTGCGGGCGGAGGCCGCCGGGAATTGAGCGGGACACCCGAGGGAGCGATGTCGATGGTGTACCACGATGCCGAACTGCGAGATTGGGCTGTTCAAAGGTTTGAAGGGTTCGCAACGCTCGTGGGGAGAGTCTTCGGAGACAAGAAGAAGCGCTGGCCCGACGGCCGCCTGGTCCAAACCTCTCCCTTGCTTGCGCCTCGTTCGGCGAAACAGGGAAATGTCGTCGCCACGCTGAACTCCCACTACCTTCTTGTTGGGCCTCGTCGCAGCCTTCGCGATGCCCTGGCTCAACTAGTCATCCTTCACCTCGACGAGGCGCAAAGCATCGAGTTTGCAAAGGTCTTCGCGAAACCTCCCAAACCGAACAAAGCCCTTCGTGAACTTGGTCGATCGGAGCTGCCTTGGGCGTGAATTCTAATGTCCGGTTTCGACCCAAAGCGGACATTAGGATCCAACTGTTTCGGGCCTCCAAAGCCGCTTCGACAGGACTTGCCAAATCAGGGCTCCGATCACGCCACCTGCGATCAGCGAGGCTCCCGCTGCGACTTCGAACCATAGCGGACCATCGACGCGTCCCTGTGTATAAAGATAGGTCGTTTCCACGCCGATCAGTATGAACATAGGCATGATATGCAGCCAGGGATGCCTGCCGGCGATGCTCACGGTGACGATCGCACCAGCCGCCGCTGCCACCGGCGTCAAGACTCCGGCAAGAGCTATGGTGTTCAGGCTGTCATGGTAGCCGACCCCACCTAGTACGGCTTCCTGTACGAACCACGCACCGGCCACGAAGACCAAATAGCCAATCACGATCCCGGCTGCGCTTCGCGCGGCTTTGACCCAGCTGTTTGCCATTGTCATTGCTCCTTCCAATAAACCGTCCTGCTTCACGTGGAATCGTTGGACCATAGCCGGTTCAGTGAGGTCGAAGCTTTGGTTTCGACGGACCGATGAGGTTTTCTACGAAGGCGCGGTCGAAGAAAGAGGTTTGCGGAACAGAGCCGAATGTCAGTTTTCCACCCAAAGAAGACATTCAGAACCGCGCATGTCTGGCCCGGGCACATTCAAGCCCGGGCCTACATTGCGATTAGTGACAGGCAGTTCCCCTGACGTCTCTAGGCTGGCGAGGCCCAAAGGGACTCACGCAGTCCACGCCACTCAAGCGCTGCGAGGGCTAGCACCGCGACCGCCTGCCCGCAGACGGCCGCCAAGCCCAAGCCGGTAATGCTTGGGACTAGTCCGAGCGAGACGAAGCTGGCGGCTGCCCAACCAACGTTGCCGAACACGACAACTCGCACCAGCGTGGGTGAACTCCGCTCGCGTGTCCCCAGCCAAAGAATGAAGAGGCCGACGAGAACGAGCAGAATCGCCGCCTCGGTCAGCATAGCGATGGGAAGCCCGAAAAGCGGGCTGAGCAAGTCAGCCGTGCCGATCAGCGACGCTGCCATCGCGAGGCAGCTTGCAGCATCCAGCTTCAAGACAGTGCGCAGAAACGATGAAAGTTGCATGATCCAATCTCCTTACGACTAATGCGTGGAGCAAAATCTGCGACTTACGGTCGGCAATCCATTACCTGGGAAGTAATGGCGCCCAGAAGTCCTCTCGACGAGAAGGAGCTATGACCGCTCACGACAAACTGCTCGGCGACCAGCTCAAGAACTGGCGAAAGCGGCGGCGCATGAGCCAGCTGGATCTTGCCCTGGAAGCGGAGATCAGCAGCCGACATCTGAGCTTCATTGAGACCGGCCGCTCAATGCCCTCACGCAATATGGTCCTACGGATTGCTGAAACGCTCGAACTTCCCCTCCGCGAGAGGAATAGCCTCTTGCTGGCAGCCGGTTTCGCGCCTGACTATCCGCAGCGAGCATTCGATGACCCGGTCCTCAGCGCAGCACGCGCGGCGGTCGAACGGATCATTGATTGCCACATGCCGTTTCCGGCTTTGGCGGTGGACCGTTACTGGAACCTGCTTCACGCGAACGCCGCGGTTCAACATTTGATGGTGGGTGCAGCCGATTATTTGCTCTCGCCGAATGCCAACGTGCTCCGTTTAAGCTTGCACCCAGACGGTCTCGCCGGACGGATACTCAATCTGTCGGAGTGGAAAGCGCACGTTCTGCATCGCCTCGGCCAGCAAGTGCGCGCTAGCGCAGATTCCAGGCTTGAAGAACTTCTGGAGGAATTGAGGAGTTACCCTGCGCCGGCTTCCGACAACCCACATACTTTGTCGGACTTCGTGTCGCCTCTGATCTTCAGTTCTCCACTAGGCAAGCTCTCGTTCCTCTCGACCACAACCATATTTGGCACTGCCAACGACGTCACCCTTTCGGAAATCACGATCGAGAGTTTCTTCCCCGCCGACGCTCCAACTGCCGAGAGGCTCACGAAATACAATGGTGCGGCGGCTGATAAAGGTCGTGAGGGGGCTTATCGGCTGCAAACGGATGGCGGCTAGCGTCCGCTCTCGACCCAAAGCAGACATTACGTCGTGAAGCCTTTTAGGATGATCTCGGCGGCAGAGAGTCGGGCGATGGCTCTTCATGGGGACCAGTCATTCGAAATCTCTCGATTGCTGCCCAAGCCTCGTCCGACACCGCGACTTTGAACGGATGGCTGAGTAACCAACGAAATCGCGCAGACTTTCGTGCTTCCGCTACGATCCGAGCCAAAAGCTCCGAGGAAGGGTCGCGTAACACGTCTTCGAGTGGTCCACACGCAAGCTGCGCCAAGAACACCGGCTCATCGGACCGCGAAGCACCTAGCGCCACATATGCGAGAGCCTTTTCAGGATCGTCGGAATGGCAGGTTATTATCTCTGAAAAATCGTCCGTCCATTCACCCTCACCCGCCGCGAAATAAGCGGCATATGCGTCGAGTTGTTGGATCATCTCGTCGGTGTCATGCCGAGCCAACGCATGTTCAAGTTCATCCGAGTATCGCTTGTCGGGCATGTATCAGCACGTAAGCAAAGGAGGTTTCGAAACCTTCTACGGCAAGAGTCAGATTTCCACCCATTGCGGACATTGGCGGATTGTCTGATGCTGGATGGATGACGCTACAGCCGCTCTGGAAGGGCAGTGAAGTGCTCCACAAGCTGCTTACCGATTATCTCGGTGGCAGGATCGACACCACGCTGTTCTGTGACAACTTCGAACAAGCGTTCAACCTCGACGTTGACCAGCGCGATCTGACGCCGCGAGAAGAAACTGCCTTCAAACGGCTCTTCGATGAAGTCGTCTACTTCTCACCGTTTCCGGAGGAGCGAGCACGCATTCCGAACTACCGGAGTGAGGAGCAGATACGCCAAGCCGCCGGCGCTGCCAAAGCGGAGCTAGCGACCGAGTAGCTAATGGCAGCTTTCCACCCATTCCGGACATTCGAGGCTTTGGTCTAGGCAGCGTCTTGGTCGCTAGTCCTGCCAATCTCTCGCAAATGGGTTTTCAAGCTCATCTCATCGATGCTCTCCAACGGGAGAGCAAGGAACAACCCGATGCGCCGCTGAAGGGCGTAGAAAGCATTGCGGAACGCCTCTGCCTGGCGCTCGCCTTCGATTGCCGCAGGGTCTTCAATGCCCCAATGAGCCGTCATCGGCTGTCCAGGCCAAACGGGGCAAATCTCGCCTGCCGCGTTGTCGCAAACGGTGAACACAAAATCGAGCGGGGGCGCATTTTCGGTTGCGAACTCGTCCCAACTCTTGGAGCGATACCCGCCCGTCGGAAAACCAAACTCGTCCAGGAGCCGGAGAGCTTCGGGATGGACTCGGCCCTTTGGATAGCTGCCCGCCGAGAAGGCTCGGAAGCGGCCTGCGCCTTCCTTGTTCAAGATAGCTTCCGCGAGGATGGAGCGAGCGGAGTTGCCTGTGCAAAGGAACAGGACGTTATAGGTTTCCATCGTGGCGGCCCCCATTTTCGGTAGCCCCTTGGCACGGCATAATGACAACCACGTGACCGCCATTGTCTGCATTCCACCCCACACGCACATTCGGCTCGATATTTCTCACGACCAAGTCATCAACAGCAGAATGGCCGTGATCAGGATTGATGTTTGCGATCCGGTCATCCCGACGATCCGCCCCAGGTCATCTGTACTTGGTCGGGAGAGTCCAATGGCGTGAGCGAACCGGCCAATCACAAGGGACGAGCCAGCGAGATGCAGCCACAATGGCGGGCTGCCAGCGCTTTCGGCAAGCGTTAGAAGCAAGAGTGCGAAGGGCGTATATTCGGCGAAATTGTCGTGGATCCGGACACGCCGTTCTAGATCTGGATCCCCGCCCGATCCAAACGCTATTCGCTTGTGTCGGCGGATGAGAATGATCCGGACGCTCAGGACCAAGAACAGCAAGGCCAGCGGGACAGCGTAAATCGCCGTAATTGGGAGCTGGTGCGTCATCCTTGGAGCAGGCTTGGCCAGCTGAGGAACAACACGATCGGCCAGGTGAGCACAATCGCGATGAAAGTAATCGTCGGCCCCCACGGGATCGGCTCGCCCGCGCGCCACGCATTGGCGGCCGCCGTCGCAAGCCAGAGCGACTTGTAGACGACCTGTAGGACTAGAACGCCCGCCATCGCTCTGGGCCAAGCCAACCCGATCGCCGAGCAGACCAAAATCCCGGCCCATAGCGCTGCGATCAGCAGCCGAAGCATGCGCGACCCAACGACCTCTGGCCCTAGGATCCGCTGGGCCGGGCCGAACCACAGAGTGGCCACGACTGGTACGAGTATAGCGATGTTCACCAGGTATGCGGTGCGCAACAATAGGCTGGCTATTTCCATTTTATGCCGCTGCTGCCGGAAGTCGCGCTGCGCGCCTTCGAGCTGCATAGGTCCAGCCCGTCACGATAGCAGCACCGACGAGGCTCACCGTCACTATCGTCCACCGGCATTCACGGCTGTTCGCAACGGCAATTGCGATCAATGCCCAGACAATCGCCGCTGCGTAAGATGCATTGCCGCGCGACGCTGAAGCGACACAAGCGGCAAGCACGGTTCCCGTGGCGAGCGCCAGCATAGTCCAGGCCGGCAAACTTAAGCCCCAAAACGGAAAGCCTAGATCGACGGCGATCTCCGTGAAGTTGGCGAAAACCGCAATGGTCAGCCATCCGGCGTAGAGGCCGAACAGTGGAAGCGCCAGCCAGTCGGCGAATGCCCGGGACTCATCATCGTCCGGACTAACAGCGAGAAGGGCGTAAACGGCCAATCCGAGCATCGCCAGAATGGTTGGAACGGTTCCCCAGAATGGGCCGAACCTCGCGAACAGGAGCCAGACGGTCGACAGCAGGAATAGACAACTCGCTGGCAAGAAGATGCGCTGCAGCAATGGGCTGACGCGCGTCGAAAAGAACTGCGCTCCCGAGTACACGACCCCAAGCCCGTAAATGATTCCCCAAATCGTGAACGCGTAATTCGCGGGCACTATGGGTGTTGGTGGACGCCCCGCTCCCTTATCGAAGCCGTCGAAGAAGAGAAGCAATGGCGCCCCCGCCTGCGTCAGCGCGAGGACCAGAAGGATGATCTTCAGGGGCATCCCCTCGGATTGCTCCGCTGCCTTTAGCCAATCCAGATGGCCTTAGGGCCATGGTGGGTTCCACCGCCAAATGGCCAGCATATTCATTCGTCCCCGAAGATCGCTTCCAGCGGGCGCTCGAACAAGCGCGAGATCTTGAACGCGAGCGACAACGACGGGTCATGCTTGCCGTTCTCGATGGCGTTGACGGCTTGCCGGGAGACGGCGAGACGTTCGCCTAACTCAGCCTGACTCAACCCACGCTGAAGGCGCAGTTCTCTTACGCTGTTTCTCAACGTGCGGATCACTCTTGGTTGAAGGACTGGTCAACGAGCCAGCTCAAGATCGCCGCCGGAAGAACTGCAGCGTAAAGAAACACGCCCCAGAACACGCCATTAAACTCGTCGTACGTGCTGGGGAACCAGAAGCCCTTGTCGGCCGCAATGGCGGAATAGAGGACTGATACGAGGGCTAGTCCAGTGAAGATCGCATACGCGAGACCCATGGCGCGGCCACGGAGCCGAAGCTCGAACTCGTCGAGCGCCTTCACTTCTTCTCCCACTATTCGCTGAATTGAAGAACTGAAGACGGGCATGCATGAGACCAAACCCGCGGAAACCAACCCAAAGCCTGCAATGCTGTTCGCAAGTGTGTCAGGTCCGGTCGCCAAGAGCAAAGCACCAGCCGGATAGGTGACAAGTGACGTTGCCGTCAGAACTCGGAGGAGCGGTATAGATAGTTCGCGTGGACCGTTCGAGGCTCGATAGAAAAGCATGACGCTCTCCCTTAGTGTCAGGAATACCTGACATACGCGGGATCAAAGGAGCTGTCAACTAAACCTGACATACTTAATCCGCTCCTGCATTCCATTGTCCATCTTTGCAGCCCTCAGAGCATCCGTGAACAATTTCGAAAGGCGCATTGCAGCGTCAGCGGAGGGCCTGGTTGAGGCGCGAGGAATTTAGCGCGATGCCGAACGAAGGTCGGCAAGCACTCGCTCGACCTTCCGCCATAGGAGTGCCGTGATTTCCACCGGCATTGAGTATCGGGGCAGAAGCTCGCCTATCGGCGCCCGCTCCTCGCTAACGCGTTCAAACGCGCTCGCCATTGGAATGACCGGCCAATTGGGATGTTCTTCCAACTCCCGGATATGAATTTGTCGTCGCCGATCGACCATTGAAAAGAGTGGAATCAATCTAACTTGTGGGCCCTTCGTCCTCCGGAGATGTTCGCTGATCACGTCGAGCGCTCGTCTCGACAGAGCCGCTGGAATTACTGGTACAAGGATCAGGTCCATTGCTCGCATGATCTGCTCCGACGTTTCGGTCAGGCCGGGCGAGCAGTCCACGATGATTCTGTCGTAGTCTCGCGATAAGTCAGCGGTGGCTTTCGCTAGCCGCCGCCGTTTTCCAAGATCCTGGAATCGACGCTCTAAGTTTCGAAGAGATGGATCGGATGGGAGGATATCAAGTTTCTTATAGCCTGTTCGTCTGGCCATCGATGGCAGATCGTCTTTTTCGACGATCCGCGAGCATAGGTCACTACCCGCGCTTTGCTGCCTGAGAATGTACGACGCCCCACCTTGAGGATCGAGATCCCAAAGTAGAGTGCGACGGTGGTACAATACTGCGCTCGCCCATGCGAGATTCACCGCGAGTGTGGTCTTTCCCACACCTCCCTTGGCGCTATAGATTCCAATTGCTGCCATTCAAAAAACCGCTCTGCGCTAGGCTGGGCCTGATTGAAACCTTCCGGTTTTGATCTCTCGATCAAGCCCAACCAACAAGGCCTGGAGTTCGCCAGATTCTACCAGTGACGCAGCCTCTTTGAGAGCAAACCAGCGCCGTTCTCGTTGACCTCTTTCAGGCCAATCCTCCAGTTCGATTTCGACGGCAAATGGATGGACGAGAACGTCCACTTCTACGTTACCGAGCCAATTTCGCTTTGTGTGCCGGAAGCTCCCAAGTGGCTTCTTGCGGACAATGCCCTTGATCCCTGCCTCCTCAAAGGCTTCGACGGCAGCTGCATCGGCCATCGACTTGCCGATCATCGGCCAACCTTTGGGTATCGTCCAGCGGCCAGATCGGCGGGCAGTGACCAACAGAACCTCTGGCTTGTGGCCCTTAGTTAGACGCCACGGCAAAGCTCCCGTTTGCATTACCACTTCGACACTCCTCGCGACTCATCGCGCCGTCAACCACGTCCAAATCTGAGGAAGTTTTGGGACAGAACGATTACTACTGACGTCCGCGCAACAATTGTCTTCCTTAGGCCTCGCTAAGCGCGGAATGTCCGGCGGAGACGGGCGTTTCCGGCCGCTCGACTGCCGGTTCGTATTCCCGCGCGATTTGGAAGAACCTCGCGGCCCTTTCGCGTTCCAGGGTCTCTTTGGCGAGTTTCCGAAAAATCGACGGCAATTGCTGGCACTCCTTCGGCGTCGCATCCTTGCTAGGCATAGGACGTCGAAAACTGGAAGAACCTCGTGTGGACCACGCTCTGGAGATCACCGTTCGTAGCGCTCAAGATGTTTGGTGCGCGTTCCGTTTCTAACGCGGATTCGGTGTCGTTGAAGCGCATGGTTTCCGCAGTAGGCGCTACCTGAATCCTTGATCACTGCCTCTTTTGAGCAGTCTCCGGCCGCGCAGACGTTCGATTGGCTCGTCGTCATGGATGCTTCGATACAGGGTACCGCTAACCCTGTATAGGAACGCCTCAAGCCGTTTGCGAATTGGGCGTCGATGAAGCACGGAACCAACGGGGAGGTCGAGCTCAAGTTTGAACTAGACGGTCGCGCAGCCAAGAAGGCCCGTCGCCACCCTCTCCTGTCGAAAACGGATCATCGAACCAAGGTCCAAAGATCGATCTATTTCGATACGGACGACAGCGACGCGTATCGGGCAGGCTATTCGCTCCGCGTGCGCGATGACGGCAATAGCTTCACACAGACGGTCAAGACGAACGGGGGATCTGCCGGTCTATTCGATCGGAGAGAGTGGGAAGCGCGGGTCGAGCAAATCGCTCCCGATCCAGACGCTCTGAGACAGACGCCTCTGGGCAAGATAAAGAAACTGACCCGCGACGCCAAGCCTGTGGTTTGGTCCGAGGTCGAACGCACGACCTGGCTGATCAATCGCGATGGCAGCATAGTCGAGGTAGCCTTGGACTCCGGGTCCATTCGCGCCGATGGCAAAGAGGCCCCTCTCCACGAGCTCGAGCTCGAATTGAGGCAAGGGAAGCAAGCTTCGCTATTCGCAATCGCTCAGGAGCTTGGCCGGGTGGTCCCGCTTCACGTTGGTGTTCTCAGCAAGGAAGAGCGGGGCCGGATGCTCGCAAGAGGCGCCTTTGGTCACGAACACAAGGCGAGAGCAATTGATCTCCGTAAGAAGATGGATGCCGGGCAGGCGTTTGCAACGATCGTTTATGAATGCATTCGGCATTTTCGCCTCAACGAAACGCTGATAATCGAGCAACGCGATCCGCACGCGCTTCACCAGGCACGCGTCGCAATAAGGCGCCTTCGGTCGGCGTTCACTTTCTTTAGGCCGGCGATTCAGCAGGGATCGCTCGAACCGCTCCGCGAGGAATTGCGCGGATTCATTGCCCCCTTCGGTGATGCTCGCAATCTCGACGTTTTCCTGGACACTCACGGGGCCGAGTTAAGTGCGAACGCCCGCCGGAAGCTGACGGCGGCCCGCGACAAGGCATATGACCAAGTTATCGGGACGCTGATGGCTCAAAGGTCTCGCGATATGCTCTTGGACCTTGTCGAATGGACCGTCTCGGCAAACTGGCGGAAGGATGCCGCGTCGGCTTCCATCGAAAAGTTCGCAACCCGTCGGCTCAACGCCGCCTGGAGAAAAGTCTTACGGAAGGGCAAAGGGCTAGGCGACCTAGGGCCGACGCGACTTCATCGGCTTCGGATAAGCCTCAAGAGGATGCGATATGCCGTGGACTTCTTTGCGCCGCTGTTTGCCAGGAAACAGGTTAGCAAGTTCGGTTCCTCGTTGGAGAAGATGCAGGATTGTCTCGGCCTGATCCACGACGAGATAGTCAGTCGGCGAATTGTTGCCTACTTTGGTCTTGGCGAGATGGGCAGAATGGAAATGACCACTCGATCGCGGCAGCTCAAGACGGTCGAGACACGCTTCAAACATCTGAAACGCCAACCGCTCTTCTGGAAAAGCTAATCCCCGGTCACCGGAGCAGCACGATCGCAATCCCGTAGCCCTGACGATGTTCGAGCAAGTCACTGGCGCGGAGAAGAAAGCGGGGCCCGTTGCGGGGGGCATGCTTTTGTCGAGCATTCCAGTAACGAACCCCGGCGTGCAGATACGCACTCTGCTGCGGTGGAAGACCTTACCCAAAGTTAGCGATAGCGTTGCCGAAGGCTGCGGGGGAGGCTTCCCTCCCCCGTAATTCGCCGATTAGAGCAGATGGTCGTAAGCGCCAAACACGTGGCCGAAGTTCGCGTTTAGTACGATAACCGAGTCATCGATCAAGTGCAGCGAATCCAGGTTGCCGGATACCCGAACAGCCGCTTTTGGCGAGGCGGATGCGCCCGCAAGGTCGTAGGAATAATAGGTTGCTCCATCGAGCTCGGTCGTTCCCGAATAACGAAGGGCGGTCGCCCCCGTGATCTCCACGCTGCTTGAGCCGAAGAGGCCGAGCGTCCCGCCGGCGCCAAGCTCGATGATCCCGTCGCCGTTCCCATCGGCAAGCTGCACCGTCGTCAGGAGGTGGTCCGGGTTGCCTAGGTCGACGATCCGGTCGTTCCCGGTTTCGGCTCGATTATCGAAGACGAAATAATCGGGACCGTTTCCGCCCCTCAATTGGTCATTGCCGGTTCCGCCAATCAGCTCGTCCGAGCCATTATCGCCATTGAGCTGGTCGTTGCCTGCGTCACCCGAGAGATGGTCGCTGCCATTGCCGCCATAGACTAGGTCGTTCCCTGAACCGGCCCGTGCCCAATCGTCGCCGTTGTTGCCGCGGAGCGTCTCGTCAGCAGCGCTTCCGAACAGATTGTCGTTGTCGTTTCCACCGATCAGGAATGGATCGTCGACATACATGACAAGCAGCTGGCCCTGTTCGACGGTGGCCGGATTCCCCGTTGCAGCGTGAACCTGAGCGTCGAGTAGATAGGCTCGCGTGTCGCCGTCGCCGAGGAGCGACGTGACATCGACGACGCCGGAACTTTCTTCGTCCTGAGTGATGAAGTTCGCTCCACCGACAACGAACTGCGCCGGGTTGAAGCGGGCCAATTCGCTGACGGCACCGCTCGCGATGTCATATTCCCAGACCCGGGCGACATAGGCGTTATTGCCCGGATCCTCCTGGACGATGACTTTGCCGTCTGCGACCGTCAGATTGTCGAACATGTGGCCGCCGAGATCGTCGCTCTCGACTACGGCCTTGATTGTACCGCCGGTCGTCGGATTGGTGATATCGTTGAACGTCAGCTGATAGACACGCGAGACGCCGGAGAAGCTGTTCGTCGTCGTAAAGTAGGCGACGCTTGGATTGTCCGGATCCCAAGCGAAATCTTCCGGCCGCAGGAAAGCCGTGACGCCTTCCGCATTGCTCTCCGCCTCGATCTGGGCGCCCGTCATGTTGCTGACGTCGCCGCTGGCTCCGATTTCGTTGAGAGTGAAGCTGCCGCTTATCGGGCTGCCATTTGACTCGGCGGTCACCCCAGTGACCTTGATGCCGTAGAAATCGCCTCCCGAAAGGCCCGCTTTCTCGATCTCGGTGCCCGTCGACTGCTTCTGGCCGACGTAAATGTACACCTGGCCGTTGCCGTTCGGAGGACTGCTATCGTCACTTACGGCAATGATCGTCTTGTCTTGCGCGTAGGGGTTCGCGACGATGTTCTCGAACGCGAGATTGCCAAGAGAAGGAAGCTCGTAGATCGTTCCGGCGTTCGCACCGGTGACGATCGTTGCGGTCGCACGACCTTCGGGCGTGTTCTCCTCGCCGGTAAGATAGATTCGCACCTGAGTGCCCAGGCCATCCGCCGAATTGAAGAGTGCTGAAGTCGCCGGCAAGTCGCCCGAACAAAAGCGGTTGAAGGCGGTCGTCGCGTTCACATAGCTGTCGGTCGCGTCGTCCCATTTCATCACCGTCTTGATGAGATCGTCAGCGCCGACGACCTGTAGGGTATTCGCATCGATAATGAGCTTGTCGACGTAGGCGCCGGTCGATCCGTGGTCGCGCACCAGTCCAGCGCTCGACCCCAGCTCGTGGTTGACGAGCACGGTGATCGTGCCGTCGCCATTGTCGAATGCGCCGATGCCATCCGGGATTCCACCGAACACGCCGTCGCCCGGCAGAGCATCACCAGTCGTAGCGATCGAAACGATTCGCACGTTGGGCTCGGAAGCGAGCAGGAACGGATCAACGGTGGTGGAAGGACCGGTAGGCATCGCCTTACTCCTCTGCTTGGAAAGCAGATTAGCTACGGACGGGCGATTTCAGATCGCCGTTCGGACAGGTGACACGCGCGAGACCGAATGATGAAAGTTGGAGGCGAGGTGCAATTCGAAACTTCACTCATCGCCAAGAGAATCCGCTCCTGACGGCGCGCCTAACGCCCAAACTTGAAAGCAGTGAAATTTCCGAGAGCGCATATGCGTCCGAACGGAAGAAGAGTGACCTGCTCACCAGATCGGACAAGGTCGCCCTTACAGTAATAGGCAGCATTGGAATCCGGGATCACCGTCTGACCCGGCGAAAATCCGCAACTGTCCTCTAGGGTGCTAACCCAAATCACCTTGTCCTCCTCATAAAGAAGGACGTGGGGATCCGAGTTCGAAATGCGGAAGACCCGACCCGATTCGACCCCGATGCAGCGTTGACTTTTCACCGGCAGTCGGCCTGCGAGCTCAGCCACTCTTTGAGGCGGAGGCGCTACTGGTTCCGGCGCCCCCTTCGCGCAAGAGCAAGCTAAAAGGGCGACCAGCACGACAGTCTTATTGCTCATTAGAACAATCCGATTTCCCCAATATTCAAATCATTTATCAGTCCGCAGAGGGTCTCGGGCCACCAATTCGCAATAGCAAACAAAGAAATGCGACCTCCGGCCCGAAGACGAACAAGATATGCAGAGCACCCTCAACGACCAAGGCCATGACCGAAACCGGCAGGCGAACCCATCGCCTCAAAATTTCGACCCAGTGCTCCAACCCCCAGCTCCTCGCTTGCGGACGCGCTGCGAGACTCTTCTCAGTCAAAACCAAGGCGCAGCCATGACCGATGGATGAAAGTTGCGAGACGAAAGGTATCATTCGCGACTTTCCAGGAACTGTTCGACTTCCCTCACCACATCGCGCGCCGCTCTGGGAGAGATTGCAAATGCCATATGATGGCAATCAAGCTCGGCCTGCGCGTCGCGCTCATGATCAAGCCCTCGTGCTGCCCGGGGTGCGATCAGCCCATCGCGCCTGGACCAAATCGCGAGGTGTGGAACGGGCGGCTTATCAGTGATCCGCGGAATCGGTGGATCATCGACCTTGTGATTGGCTACCCACTCGTACAGCCGCCAGACATTGTTCTGCTTTGGATGACCGGAGAAAGGGGTGCCGAGGGTTATGACCGCCCTTACGTTTGCAGCGTAATAACGGGCATACTCGCGAGCATAGAGACCCCCAAGACTCCAGCCCACAATGACTATTGGCCGATCGTGGCCAAGGCCATCGACCCTTGCTGCAAGAATCTCGATCGTGTCCGGCTTTGCGCCGAAGTTCCATCCTTGCTTCCAGCCATGAACCCTGAATCCCGCGCGAGCGAGTTCGCGTCGAAGGGAAAACGTGGTCTGATCACTACAGAGGAAGCCCGGGATCACCAGCACAGGCTGTCCGTGCAACGGGCCGAGCGGACCTCGTTTCCGGAATGTGCCAATCATCCGGCCGAAGTTCCAGAGGAGCTCGCCCCAATTTCCTTGAGATGGTGGGGCGTCGTCCCCCTCCCACGCCGGCTCATGACTTTGCGTCGATCTCCTCACCGAGTCTCATCGGCTCCCCAGATTGGCAAAACGCTTACCTAGGCCGCTTCGCGAACGGGAGTGCGTTGCGATGTTTCGCTTGCGAGGCCTGTTTCGAACAGGTCTGTGCAATGCTCCCAAGAGTAACGCCGACCTTCAGCGACCGCGGCGCCCCGGTCGGCGGTGAGAGCGAGATGGATTGCGGCGCCCAAATCTTCATCGAGCGCCCCAATTCGACGAGACCCGTCATGAACGCCTCGGCCGTCTTCTCCGATAATGTCGAGCGGCCCTGGAACGGGATATGCAGCGACCGGCACGCCGCATGCCAATGCCTCGATATTGACCAATCCAAACGTATCCGTCCGGCTTGGGAACACAAATACGTCCGCCGCCGTATAGCAAGACGCCAACTCCGCGCCGTGCATCGCGCCCATGAAGACAACTTTGGGGTAACGCCGCGACAGGCTTTCGAGCGCTGGCCCATCACCGACTACGACCTTCGTTCCGGGCACATTGCAGTCGAGAAAAGCCCCAATGTTCTTTTCTACTGATACCCGCCCGACGTTGAGCAGCAGCGGCCGAGGAAGCCTGAACAATGCAGGATGCGGACAGATGTGGGGGCTGAACTGGTCGAGGTCCACACCACGCGGCCAAAGATGTGTTTGCGCAATTCCGTGCCGGTTGAGTTCCCTCTCAAGCGTTGCTGTCGCCGAGAACGTGCGTTCCGCCGCGCCGTGAAAACGCCGCATCACCTTCCAGATCCATTCGGCCGGAATGCCTGTCCGGATCGAAACATAGTCGGGAAAGCGCGTATGGAATGCGGTCGTGAATTGACGATTGCGCTTCAAGCACCAGCTGCGTGTCGCCCAGCCGATCGGACCTTCGGTCGAGACATGAATACGGTCAGGTGCGATCCGGTCGAGCATTGCGGAAACCTGCCGCCCGCAAGCGATCGCGAGGCGAATTTCGGAATAAGTCGGACACGGGATAGTCCGGAACATGCCCGGCTCGATGACGACCACCTCATGTCCGCGGCGCTGCAGATGCTCGACGGTCGTATCGAGCGACCGTACGACTCCATTTACCTGCGGACGCCAGGCGTCGGTAGCGATCGCGATCCTCACGCTGCGGCTAGCTGATTCGAGGGATGGGGGGCTGCCGCGCTAGCTTCGTTCCGTTTGCGCTCGGCCCAGTTGAGAATCTCCATCTGCCCGTCTGCGTGCTCAACCAGAGCGGTGCAGCTCTCCACCCAGTCCCCATCATTGTAATAAGTGACGTCGCCGATCTGACGGACCTCGGCAGTGTGAATGTGGCCGCAGACGACGCCGTTAGCGCCGCGTTCGAACGCCGCACGTGCGACAGCCTCCTCGAAGCTGGAAATGAACTGGACGGCATTCTTGACCTTCTTTTTCAGGAGGCCTGACAGCGACCAGTAAGGCTTGCCTATCATCCGGCGGCAGCGGTTGAGAGCAGCGTTCAGCTTGAGCAGCATTGAGTATGCGCTGTCGCCAAGGAACGCGAGCCAGCGCGCATAGAGGACGACGCCGTCAAATTCGTCGCCATGGACGATTAGCAGAGTCCGCCCATCTGCCGTGACGTGCACAGCTTCGGGCAGGATTTCGACGCCGCCAAAGTGAAGCCCGATATAGTCGCGGAAGACTTCATCGTGATTACCGGGAACATAGATGACCCGCGTTCCATGCTTCGCCATCTTCAACACGCAACGGACGATATCGTTGTGGCGTGGCGGCCAGTACCAACCCTTTCGCAGCTGCCAGCCGTCGATGATGTCGCCGACGAGGTAAAGGGTTTCGCACTCGATCGCCTTGAGGAAGTCGAGCAGTATCTCCGCATTGCATCCAGGAGTCCCAAGATGCGTGTCGGAGATCCAGACGGTGCGGAATACTAGTCTTGGGCGATGAGGTTCGAAGTGAATGGGTTCCTCAATCCACTTAGGCGTCAGTCGCCCTGCAGCGGAAGCACTCCGACCTACGATCAGATCATTCGGCAGACTGTTGGACACGGCACCCTCCCCGCCTCCTTGATATGGAACAGAGTAGGTCTGGGCCGTGTCAGCCGAGTTGCGTGACTGCTACAGTCTTATGGCGCCTTATCGCTTGCCCGTGATTATTCCGCGAATGTCCGCTTTGGGTGGAAAGACGACATTAACGCCTCCCTGCGATTGAGACAAAAATGTTCACGTTCGCCTTCATCGTTTTTCTTTTGGCATCCTTGCTGGGAGTATTCCTGGCGCACAGAAAGCGCCAAAGGCGTTGGCTCCTAATAACGCTACCCTTCTTAGTTGCGCTGGCTCTTTACGGGATAATCGTGTTCGCTTGCTTCTTCGGCAGCAGCTGCCTGTAGTGTCCGCAATGGGTGGAAAGCGGACATTGGCGCTTGCTCAAATCGAGTCGAACGAATTGGTTCGCCATCGCTACGGCAGTCACTTCTTCGATACCTTAACTTCAGCGTTTTGAACCGACCGTACGGCGTAGCCATTCGGTCCTGCGGCCGCTGTGGCTTTGTAGCTCTCAATCACTGCCTGACAGGCTGCATCGACCAGTTCCGGCCGCTCGTTTTCAGGATATTCCACGCAATCAGAAACGCGACCGTGTTCATCAACGGCGAACATCACCTTGGCATAGCCCGACGAGCGAGCCCCTTTGGGAATTTGGTCTACTTTAACCGTAACGTCAGGCGGCCTGAGGTTCGGAGGCGGATCGTCTCCGACCGCCCATGTCACTCCGGCTCGAAAGACACCCTGGACGGGTGATCCGTCGGTCCACTTCGCCGGTGCCAGCTTCGCACGCTTTTTGATGATGTTGCAAGACAGACTGTCGAGGTAACTGTCATTGCTGCTGATCTCGACGTCGCAAGCCTGGATTGAGCCGTCGGGCTTCACCGTGACTCGATAGGTCAGCCAGCGCGTGACCCCGTTGATCTGGTGGTAGGCCGGCATGTCATCGGGCGACCACCACTTGAGGAAATCGATGGGAACCGGAGCGCTCAATTGAGCGGCAAGTGCAACCCAGATCATGCGTTCAAGTTTGCATTGGTCTCAGCCATTGTCGATATGCGTCAGCTTCTAGCTTCTAATGTCAGCTTTGGGTCGAAAGCGGACATTGCGCGTCGTCACCATTTCCATAAGGTTCGCTGATGAACACGGCGACGCTCCGACAGCGCCTAATCGCTATTCTCAACGAAGAAGAGCGACCAAATGTTGATTGGCATGCCGTTGAGGACCTCTGCACGAAGCTCTCTGACGATCTCGAAAATCACCCCAATCAGGACTGCCCTCACATCGTCCATCACTTCCTGGCGGACGCGGACATAAGGGCGAAAGATGCCGAATATGGCCGAAAGCAGCGGGTTGAAATCAGGCGCTTTGCCGACACCGGCGAATGCGATGACAGCAAGCCGGTTTCTGGCCGTGGTTGCTTGGCCGTCGCTATCGTTTGCCTCGGTGCGCTACTATTCTGGTGGCTAAGCTAATGTCCGCAATGGGTCGAAAGCAGACGCTAGGATGATCTGCTCGTTGTCCGGGAAGAGGCAGGGCTAGGGTCTCGCACGGCTCGACCCGACGTTGATCCGCTCACGTATCTCAAAGGCAAGCGCGCAGCTATCGCAGGCCCGGGCTCAAGCGGCGCAGTAACAAGGCGAGGCCAATCGGGTCCGAGGGCTCGATGAACCCGGCATTCTGCCGGACGGAGAGGATGGCTGCGGTTGAGCAGGGCTCGCCTGATGGAACGCGCGCCGCCGTAGGCGGCGTTCCTTCCTGATCGCAGAAGATCGTTGGACCCAAAAGATTATCCGAGATGATTTCTGAGGCAAACGGGATCTTTCTGGAAAAGAAGAACAGGACACCGAGGTTAATCAACCCAAATTGCTAGCGCAGGAACTTGTTGAGTCTGAAACAACGAATGTGTCGAATCATCAGGAAGATTTCCAGAACCTATTCATTAGAACATCCACAATACTTCCACAACAAACCGATACGCATTCATTCATTGTTAGAACATCGGAAAACGGCATTTTGATACTTTGACAAATCGACAATTCGCATCGATTATCACGCGCGAGTTGTTGTGGCAGTTGGAGTAGCAGATGAGTGCGCCGGTCCGACTGAAGGTTGGGGACTGCTTCGTCCTGGACGGCATGTCTTCGCCGCTATGCCGTGTTCTCAAGGTTACGAAGGCGGGCATCAGCGTGCTCAAGAGCGGCAAGGATGAGGATGAGCCCGAGACCATCTCCTTCGGCGAGGTGTTGCAGGCTTATGGACGGCGGAGGTTCCGCATTGGCCCGTAAATCTCGACAGCCTCCAAGCTGACAAGGTCGAGATGTTGCAGTCGGCCTTTACCGCTTGGCCGGCGCACGTCAGGAGAGAAGCGGCTCGGCGGTTGGCTTATGTGTCAGAAGTCGACCAGCGCATCCCTGTTTGCGGGACGATCAGGGCCGCCTGCCTCTCGGCACGCGGCGAGACCTTTTCCGCCCACTTCGAAGCTTGGGAGGCAGAAGAGAAGAACGCGGCGCTCATAATCCATAGCTCTAGGACCCACCGGAAGGGAGAGAGCTTCGACGGGCCAGCTGTCAAGCACCGGCGGGTGAAACAGCCTTCTGCCCGGACCATAGAGAACTGGTACGGCGATTGGCGGGATGCCGGACGCGACATCTGCGCTCTCATTCCGAGCTATCACCGCAGAGGCTGCCGTAGCCCCCATTACAAGGCCAAGGATCGGTCAGGCTTCGACACATATCATTATGCCAAGAAGGCGATCGACGAAGTCTACATGACGTTGTTGCGACCTCCATCCACGGCCGCTTGGGAGGTGTACAAGGACTGTGTCGAAGAAAGCAGCTTGCCCGCCACCGAGCTGATGTCTGATCGAGGCTTTCGCGATTACATCGACAGGCTCTACACGCCTGAAGAGCAGTGCATAGCACGCAAGGGCCGGAAGAAGGCCTTCCTCGAGCACGGCATTTTCATTCCACAGGACCTACCCGACATCCCGCTCGATGAGGTGGAGATCGATCACTGCTTGGTGGACGTCATATTGATACACAAGAACGGGCGGATTGCCGGTCGGCCGTGGATTACCGTCCTTCTCGATAGGGCAACGAGATGCGTTCTCGGCATTCACATCACCTTCCAGCCGCCGAGCTACCACTCCGTCCGCCTAGCGATTGCCCACTCGGCTTATCCAAAGGATCTCTCGACGTTCCCGTCCATCAAACGAAAATGGGCGTGCTTCGGAGTGCCCAAATACTTGATCAGTGATCAGGGCAAGGAGTTCAAATGCGCGAGTTTCAAGGCGACCTGCGCTGCGCTAGACATCATTCCGGTCCCTCTTCCAGGTCGCAGCCCTTGGCTCAAAGGTGCTATTGAGCGGCTGTTCGGGTACATGGGTATAGCCGTCTTTGACCTGATGGACGGCGCAACGAAGTTTAACGACGTCGAGGCCTACCGATCAGCAAAAAGTGCTCGTCTAGATAAGGACGAATTCACGAAGCGGCTCATCCGCTGGATTGTCGATCGCTATCATCATCGACCGCATCCCAAGCTCGAAGAGCGCTACGGAAGGGGTACGACGCCTGACATGGCGTGGCAGGTTCTGACCTCGCGCTACGGCATTCGTTTGGCTCGTGACCCAGAGCAAGTGCATCTCATCACTGGCGAGATCTTCAATTGTCGGATCAGGTCGGATGGCATCCGGATCGGTCCGCAATGGTACTTAGACAAAGATGTAATGGAGCGGCTTCGCAAGAGGCACGGACCTGGCAAGGTCTGGCGGGTTCATCGGGACGATACCGACTGGGGATATATCCGTCTTCTGGATGATACAGGCCGCGTGCCCCACTGGATCACGATACCTAATGCCAACCGCGAGGTCATGAGCGGCGTCTCCAGAGAGCAGTTCAAGATCATCCTCGACGAAGCGCGCCAGATGACCCGCGAAGGTGCGGAGATCCAGGTTGCCACCCTCGCTCGCGCCAAGAACCGCTTAGAGCGCGAGAGTGCGGCGCTTCAAAACGGAGAATACAAGCGGAACAGCACTCATAAATATCTGCTCAAATGGACCAAGTACGGGGACCTTGGGACGTTGGTGACCCCGGTCCCGGGGTTCGAGCACCAAGTCATCGCCAACGACCAGGACCCCCTGTTGGAGGATGACTCGTTCGAGCTTGCAGCGGCTTGCGAACCGTCGCGCGTCGTCTCACCTGAGCCTAGAGCAAAGAACGCTGACCAAGTTGGCTTGCCACAAGTCGACGAGGAATCTTTGGATGAGCTGGCAGCCCTCATTGAGGAACGCATGAAGCTTTGGCGGGCTAAATCATGATGGTCGGGTACGCACCTGGCGAACTCGAAGCCACCATCGCCAGCAGCCGTCTTGAGCAAAGTATCGTCCAGCACAAGTTGCTCTTCCATGGCTTGCAACGTCTACGCCTGCACCAGGCACGAAGTCTGAAGCTCTTCGAGGGCTCCTCACAGCCATCGCATCTGCTCATCGTCACAGGCCTCCCTGGGGCAGGGAAATCAACGTTGCTCAAGCAGCACAAGCGCGACTTTCCCGACGTTGAGACAATCGACGGTCGAATGATGCCCGTAGTGCTGGTCGAAATGCCTTTTCCCTGCACTCGCAAGGGTCTCGTCGAGGCCATACTCATGGCGATGGGCCATGAGCCCAGCGCCAACTGGAATACCGCCCGTATCGTAGACGAGATCGCTAATTTCGCGCGGCGGCACGATGTTCTCATGATCGCCATTGATGAGGCAGACCGCATCTTTGGCTCTGAAGCGCCAATATTGGCGAAGTTTCTCGTGTCGCTTCTGAACAGCCTCGACTGTCAGCTCGTGCTTGCCGGAGCTCCCGAGATTCAGCAGCTCCACAAAGGCTGGGGCCTGGAGAGACGGAAAGAGGTGGATCTGAACCTCGATCCTTACCGCTTCAACACTAGAGAGGGCCAGACCGACTTCCGCTCAATGCTCGGGCTGTTCGAAGAGAACATGGGGTTGCCCGAACCATCGCTCATAAACTCGCCGGATTTCAGCAAGCGACTCTACCTCGCGTCAGGGGGGCAGGTTGGCCTCGTCAGCAAGCTCTTGGTCGAGGCTTTGAGGCGTGCTCACATGAGGCAGATGGCCAAGATCGATCTTGCACTCCTCGGCGAGGTTTACGTCGCCTTCAAGCGGGGCGACGAGGACGAGGAGATCGAATTCGATTGCGACGCAGAAACCATTGATGCGGCCGAACCTCTTCCGTTGAGTGACAATCCTTTTCTCTGCACCTCGGCTCGCTTGAAAATCCTGTGGGATGATCTTCACGCCGAAAGAGCGCGCAAGGCGAGGGATAATGCGAAGCCCGCGGTGAACAACGCCACGATAGGAGCCAAGGGAAAAGGCAAAAGCTCGTAGGTGTCACGGGCTCTGACCCTCAGGCTCCGGCCAAGGCTAATGGAGCCGGCGCATGGCGCCTTCGTCAGGCTAGCGGGCAGGATGGGTTATCGGGCCCTCCGAGATCTTCGACGCCGCCTTCGATTTTCACTGCACGATCTCACGAAGGGAATGAACGTCGATGAATTTGCGTTTCGAGCAGGCCTAGATCCGGGGCAGCTCATGAAGTGGTCTCCGGTAAGGCGACCGACAGGCCGTCTAGTCGAGCTCCGAGGCGAGCTGATCAGACTTGGGGATTGGTCCACTACGTTCCGACGGCGGTGTGAGCTTTGTCTGAACGGCGATTTCGAACGAGCGCGATCTCTTGGAATCGACGACCGGGCCTGGGCCTGTCATCGCTTCCACTGGGACGTTCAATCGATTTCCACTTGTCCTGAGCATGGCTGCGCCCTGACGGACGATTGCTCCGCCTGCGGCCGGCGGCAGCGTTGGTCCGACCCGTCACTGCTTTATTGCGCGTGCGGCGCCCGGTTGACCTGCAGACTATTCGCGACCGCTCGCTCCGTTTGCAGCGACTATCTTGCCGGCCGGCTTGGAGTCAGCGACCGCTTAAGCTGCGAGCTACTCGATGCGCTCGACTATCGGCATGCGGTTCGTGCTGTGAGGATTTTGAGCTTCGCCGCTTCCGATGCTGGCATCGAAGCTGTCGGAGATTTTTGCACGCCAGCGGACCGCGGATGGACGATCGCCAAAAATTGGGTCGATTCGATCCCGTTGCTTCTGGACAGTCTCTTAAAGCGCCGAGGTCGTAGAGGCTCGGGCCTCATAGAGGCTTACGGCAGACTTTATACCGAGACGGACGAGCAAAGCGCAGGGCCGATCTTCTCAGAACAGCTTCTTGCCGCGATTGAGCGGCACGCGGTCCAACACGGCATAATAGCCGAGAACGAGTGCCGACGTGGGCGACCGCCCCTAGGAACCGTGAGCGTCACCGGCCTGGCTAGAAGACTAGGACGATCATACGAGACGACAAGGTCGCTGCTGAGGGAGGCCAACGCCATTCCTCGGGGCTCCCGACGCGGTGTGGCATTCGCCATAGAGGCGTCGATTGCCGATTCACTGCCGCCGCGCCAGCCCGAGAGCGCGACCCAAGTCCTTGGCGTGGGCAAGCGGCAAGCTGCTCAACTCGTTGCCGAGTTTTGCCTGAAGAATAATCTGGGTCGCCCATGTCCCGAGATGGCTCGGAGGTGGGTAAGCAGCCTCCCAACATATCAAAGCCTTCCGTCTGAAACTGGTCTTCTATCGGACGTGTGCCGAAATCGCGCGGTGTCGCTCGCCAATATTTGCCACGGCATCATTGCAGGTCGCGTCCGCTGCACGCGGCTGACTGCGACCGGCGGCTTGAGCGACTTCCGTGTCAGCGTTGAGGATTGCGTGAGCCTCAAACGGGCATCCGAGTGGACCATTAAGGACGTCAGTCAAAGGTTCGGCGCGCATCATCAAGCCCTACTTGAACTGGTGAAGCTGGGCGTGCTGGCGCGACACGGGCGAAAGCTGTGCCGAGAGAATGTAGAGGCATTTTTCGCAGAGCATCTAACTACAGCTCAGCTCGCCGAGAGGCTGCATATCGCAGCCAAGCAGGTGATAGGTTTCGCGGACCGACGAGGCGTTCACCCTGCGTTCGGCCCACCGAGCGTTCGCCAAACATTTTTCCGACTGCAGGATTGCCGTCAACTGAGTCTCTAGGACGGGTGGCGAGCAGTCGATCGAGCGGGTCAACGACATCGTGATCAATGGGAGTGTCTTATGGGAACCCCAAGGCCACATCTGCGGAAGAGACCACCACATCTCTTACGAAAGGCCCCTCTCTACATACGGGAGCGAGCGGACGAGGCTCCCGCCTCCATCTGGTGCCGCCTAGCGAGGCGGGCCGGTTATCAAAATGTCACCGACTTTTTGAATACAGCTGGCGCGAAAGGCGACGTCATGAATTCGCCATGGCGGGAAGAGTCCCTGATCGCGCTCGCAAACGTTTCGGGTCAGGATTTGGAGACCTTAAAAGCTCGAACGCCGCTGTCCACTGATCGCGGAATCATCCTGAACTCCATCCTGCTGACAGACCACACGCGCTTTCCTCATCCCGGAGGAGCTTTCATCGATTCAGTCTGTCCCGAGTGTTTGGCCAACGATCTTGAGCACCTCGAGGGGCCGGAGGACTGCAGGCCCTATCGTCGTTTCTGGTGGGCCCTCTCCTTTATAGGCTGCCCCCTCCATCGGCGGCCCTTGATTTCCCGATGCCCGGGCTGTGGAGACCAGCTCCAAACCCGCAGAGTGCGGGTCGAGTCTTGTGTCTGTGGGGCAAATTTGGCGCGGTGCTCCGAACTCCAAGCGGAAGTGGCAACGTTGGACGCGGCGTTTGTTGGCTACCTTATGGGTTCTCCGAGGCCGTCCTGGACTCTCCCATATGATCTTCAGACCCTCTCGGATCTTTGTCTGCGAGTTGGTCTCTTTTTCAGTGACGCTCCGTATCTGGATGTTGGACGACACCTGCCGCCTCACGAGATCATGCGGATGTCATCTGAGGCATTCGACCTTCTGCTAGACGCTGACGGAGACCTTTGTCAGGTCATCGGCGAGAAAGCCGCGCGGAGAGCGGGTCACGGCTTTTCGCGCGTTTTTGGTCCGCTCGCGCACTTTCATGAACAGCGCATACGCAGACACCGCCGCGAGTTGCCGTTCATGTCTGCTCTTGAGAGGCTATGGAAGGAGATTGTCCTGAACCGCGCCCGTGGTGTGGCACGTCATAATCGTCAGCAGCCGTTGCGCTTTTCGCTAAGTGAAGTTGCGCTCTTAAACGAGGTTTCTGAGGCGGCGGTTGCCGAAATCGTCGCGGAGCTTACCGAGACAAAAGTCGAGGATTGGTCTCCGGCGGCGATGCTGGATGCAAAGCTGATTCAATCAGTCAGGCTGAAGATCGGACATACTGGCACCATACATGAACTCGCCGCGATGTTGGGTGTCGGTTGGAAAGTCGTGCTCCAACTGGCCGAGCGTGGAGTTTTTCAGCGCGTGAGCGGGAAGACGTCTACGAAGGCAAACCTGTTCGATCTGAGGGCGCCCCGCGCATTCGTGGCTGCGGCTGCAGAAGGGAAGCCGACCTTCTCAGAACAGCCGGATGACCTCGTTTCAATAATTACCCGTAGATCTCAGAGCATTGCTGAGATTGTTCGAGCCATTCAGGACGGTCAGCTTGAATGTGAGGGCCGGCTGAAAGGAGTAGCTGGATTGGCGGGGCTGCTCGTTAGGGATCAGCAATTGGGTTGGGACTACCGGCAATATGAAGTCGAGTTCGGCCTACCAATTTACGACGGCGGCGCGAGGCTTATGATGGGGGACTGGGCCGTTAATCGATTAATAGAGGCCGGCTTCCTGGAAATTTATCCTTCGTCGCGTAATCGCACAAAATCTCACACTGTGACGCGCCGGTCGCTCGAAGCGTTCGCGGAGCGTTACGTCAGTAAGGCCGAGTTGGCGGCCAGATCGGATCTTGCGCAAGAGATCATCACAAAGCGCATGCGCGTGGCGAGAATTCCGTGCCTCGAAATGAACGGTTCTCGCTTCCACCGCGTTTTCGAGCGCGAGCGCGCCCTTCACGCTTTAGGACTGAACGAGGAACCCATTTAATGCTTCCGAAAGAGATTAAGAGCTGCTTTATC
Organism: Sphingomonas sediminicola; assembly: GCF_049991885.1. Classification (NCBI taxonomy): domain Bacteria; kingdom Pseudomonadati; phylum Pseudomonadota; class Alphaproteobacteria; order Sphingomonadales; family Sphingomonadaceae; genus Sphingomonas; species Sphingomonas sediminicola. Next base: position 2,372,724 of record NZ_CP178916.1, on the reverse strand, counting down.
GCTTCCGCGACGCGGGAGATTGCCTTCCGAATTCGCGGATCGGCTCCGCTTTTTCGGCTCCGTTGAGAACTGCCTTGGCGAGCCCGGTGTTGCCACAGTCGTGACCGTTGAATCGTCGATCACCGTCGCAAGCTACAATGTGCGCAAGGCCATCGGCACCGACCGGCGCCGAAACCCGCAGCGCGTGCTCGATGTGCTCCACGAAATGGATGCCGACATCGTCGCCCTGCAGGAAGCGGACAAGCGCTTCGGCGGACGCGGCGCGGCCGTGCCGCACGAGCTGATCGACGATCACGGGACGTACAGGCCGGTGTTCTTCGGAGTGAAGCACCGGCGCGTTCTGGACCGCATGCCGGGCGGAAAGCATGTCGACGCGCTGCTCAAGATCAACACGCGCAACATGGGCTGGCACGGCAACGCCATCCTCGTGAAGCAGCATGTCGGCGTGCTCGACTGTGCGGCGCTTGAGCTTCCGACATTCGAGCCGCGCGGGGCCGTGCTTGCTGAATTGTTGATCGGCGAGAGGCCCGTCCGGGTGATCGGCATGCATCTCGATCTCTCCGGAATGTGGCGACGGCGCCAGATCCGGGCGATCCTTGAGGCCGTGGCAAAGCGGCCTCAGAAAATGCCCACCATCCTGATGGGCGACACCAACGAGTGGCGCGAAGCGGCGGGCTGCCTCAGGGACTTTGAACCGCATTTCCATATCGCTCCGACCGGGCCGAGCTTCCATTCGCGGCACCCGGTGGCGGCGCTCGATCGCATCATAGTCGACAAGGAATTGCGGATCGATGCGGCCGGCGTGCACATGAGTCCCTCGGCGCGGCGCGCGTCGGACCATCTGCCAATCTGGGCGCGGCTCTCGCCTTAGGCGGCGCCGGCCATCTTCCGTTGGCGGCGGCGGTGGATGGATGAGCCGATCCCCATCGACTCCCGATATTTGACGACGGTGCGGCGGGCGCAGTCGAAGCCGCGCTGCTTGAGCAGGCCGGCGATGGCGTCGTCGCTCAGCACATCGGCCTCACTTTCGATGATCTCGCGGATCGCCGCTTTTACCGCTTCGGCAGCAGCGCCTTCGCCCTCGCTCTCGGTCGAGGCGACGCCCGAGCCGAAAAAATATTTCAGCTCGAACAGGCCGCGATCGCAAAGCAGATACTTGTTCGAGGTGACCCGGCTGATCGTGGATTCGTGCATCTCGATCGCGTCGGCAATCTCGCGCAGGGTCATCGGCTTCATCGCGGCGACACCCTTCTCGAAGAAGCCCTGCTGCCGCTTTACGATCTCGCTGACGACCTTGACGATCGTCCGGGCGCGCTGATCGAGCGCTTTCACCAGCCAGTTCGCGCTGGCCAGACATTCGCTGAGCCAAGCCCGCGATTTCTTGTCCTGCGGTCCGGTCTTCAGCTCCTGATAGTAGCGGCGATTGACCAGCAGCCTCGGAAGCGTCGCCTGGTTGAGTTCGACCGCAAAGCCAAGCCGAGTCCGGCGGACGAACACGTCCGGCGAAACGCTTTCAGCTCCCCGGCTCGAGAACTGGCAGCCGGGTTTTGGATCGTAAGCGCGAAGCTCCCGGACCATGTCGGCGAGATCCTCGTCGTCAACCCCGCAAATGCGCTTGAGGTCGGCCATGCGGCCCTTGGCGAGCAGATCGAGATTATCGATCAGCCTCGCCATGGCCGGATCGTAGCGGTCAGCCGCCTTGGCCTGCAGCGCGAGACATTCGGAGAGATTTCGAGCGCCTACCCCGGGCGGATCGAGGCTTTGGACGAGCCCGAGCGCCTCCCCGACGACCGCGACTGGCTCCTCCGTAGCTTCGGCAATGTCGCGGACCGGCACGTCCAGATAGCCGGTCTCTTCGAGCATTTCTGCGATGACCCGAGCGAGCTGTCCGACCGTGCCTGACGCGCCATGAAGCTGGTTGAGCAAATGTTCGGACAGCGAGTCCGCCGTATATTCCATCCGCTCAAAATCCGGGCCGTCTTCGTCACCGCCGCCACTGCTGACAACGACATCGGCGAAGCTGTCGGTTTCCAGCGCTTCGCTGTCCCAGTCGAAATCGAGCGGCTGATCGGACGTGCCGTCCGACGAAGTCATCAGTTCATCGGCGCCGGGGACCGCTGGTTCGTCGGAGGAATCTACCGCGACTTCGGCATCCGCATCCAGGGGCGGGCCGCCCTCGTCGTCGCCGCCTGAAGCCGCCTCAAGGAGGGGGTTCTTGGATATCTCCTCCGCGATGACCGCTTCGAGCTCGAGGTTCGACAATTGCAGCAGGCGAATCGCCTGCTGCAGCTGAGGCGTCAGGACGAGTGCCTGAGTTTGTCGAAGGTCGAGGCGTGGGCCGAGCGCCATTGCGCTAAGAGACTAGCGGCAAAGAATTAAAGCGCGAAGCTCTCGCCGAGATAGAGTCGACGAACTTCATGGTCGGCGACGAGTGCCTGCGGAGTCCCCGCGAATAGCACCTGGCCATCGTAGATGATGCAGGCGCGGTCGACGATGTCGAGCGTCTCGCGGACGTTGTGGTCGGTGATGAGCACGCCGATATCGCGCTTCTTCAGCTCCCGAACCAATTCGCGGATGTCGGCAATCGAAATCGGATCGATCCCGGCGAAGGGCTCGTCAAGGAGCATGATCGACGGGTCGGCCGCGAGGGCGCGGGCGATCTCGCAGCGGCGACGCTCGCCGCCAGACAGGGCCATCGCGGCGGAATCGCGCAGGCGCGTCAGCCCGAACTCTCCAAGCAGTTGCTCAAGCCGGTCATGCCGGGCGTGCGGCTCGGGCTCCGCGACTTCCAGCACCGCCATGATGTTCTGCTCCACGGTCAAGCCGCGGAAGATCGATGTTTCCTGGGGAAGATAGCCAAGCCCAAGGATCGCTCGCCGGTACATCGGCAGCTCGGTGATGTCCTGGCCGTCCAGGAAGATCCGACCACTGTCCGGCTTCACCAGGCCCATGACCGAGTAGAAGCAGGTGGTTTTGCCTGCGCCGTTCGGGCCGAGCAGGCCAACGACCTCACCGCGGTGAACATCGAGCGAAACATCGTGCAAGACGGCCCGGCGATCATAGGCCTTGGCGATCGACCGGACTTCCAGGCCGCCAACCGCCGCCGCCGGCTCGATGACCGCGCGTGGGAGGGTGACGGCTTCGTTCACGGGATCAGCCGCCCTTTTTCTGAGGGACGGTGAAATGTCCGGTCACCCGGCCGCCGCTTTGGCCGACGCCGGCAGGGCCACCATCGATCACTGCGCGTCCGGTATCGAGATCGATCACCAGCCGCTGGCCATTGATCTGCGATCCCTGGCGCTGGAGGACGACATCGCCGACGAGGGTGATCAGCTTTCGGTCGAGGTCGTAGATTCCGAGAGCGCCCCGCGCGGTCTCGGACGGACTGCGCACCGTCACGCCGCCGCTGGCATCGAGCCGCTTGATCTGGACACCGCCCGTGCTCGTATAGGCGACCGTCAGTCGGGCAGTATCGAGACTCAGTTCGTCCTGCCTCACCTTCACGTTGCCGGCGAAGATTGCGCGGTCGGCGCGGTCCTGGACCTCGATCCGGTCGGCGGAAACGTCGACGGGCGCGTTGCTGTTGTGTCCCTTGAGCGCCGAGACGGGCTCCTGCGACTGGGCGAGGGCCGCTGCCGCCGTGGCGAGCGCCACAGGGGCGAGAAGGATCAGCGGCAATCTGCGCATCGGTCTCATCTGACTGCCCCCTGCACGATTTTCAAGCGAGCGCCGCCGTCCAGGACCACAGTTCGGTCATTCAGGTTGGCGCGAAGGCGTGACGCCTCGAACTGACCGAGCTCCATTCGGCCCGCCACGCCGCCGTCGCTGGTCATGACATTCTGCTTGAGGTCGACCGTCACGTCGCGCGTCACCAGCTGTTCGCCCTCTGGGCCGGCAACCCGAACCGGGCCCTGGACCGTCACCTTCTGCTGGTCGAGATTGTACTGGCCCTGGTTCGCCGCAACCGTCACGGGCCCCTGCGCAAGGCCGAAGCGGGCGAGCATTCCCCAGATGTCGACGATCGGCTGCTCGGAAGTTCGCTGAAGCGCGCGGTTGGCGACGATCAGGAATTTCTGCCCGTTATTGTCCTGGCCGACATAGCGCGCCTGCTCCACGCGCATGCGCTCGGGAGCGTTCTCCACCTGGTTCTTGTCGAGGATGAAGCTCACGTCCCCACTCTTGTCGAGCGGCGCCATGGCCAGGAATGCGATCACGACGCCGACAGCACTTGGGAGCGCGACCTTCGCGAACCGCACGATCCTGTCGTGCGAGCTCCCGGGCACCGCCCAACGCTGTTTTACTTCGCGTTCCTGGTTGGCAAGGTCCGACATCGATTATCCGTCGTGAGCGAAAATGTCCTGTTCCGGCCAGCCGGCCAGATCAAGCAAGGCACGATGGGGAAGGAAATCGAAGCAGGACTGCGCCAATTCAACCCGCTTTTCCCGAACCAGGCGTTCGTCGAGCTTTTCTTTCAGCGCATGCAGGTAGCGGACGTCGCTCGCGGCATATTCGCGCTGGGCATCGCTAAGCTCCGGTGCACCCCAGTCGCTGGTCTGCTGCTGCTTGGAAATTTCGTGGCCAAGAAGCTCGCGGACAAGGTCCTTGAGGCCGTGCCGGTCTGTATAGGTCCGAACCAGACGGGACGCCGTTCGCGTGCAGTACAGCGGCGCGGCCATGAACCCGAGGTAGGCCTGGATCATCGCCACATCGAATCGGGCGAAGTGATAGAGTTTGAGGCGGTTCGGATCGCCGAGAAGCGCCTTGAGGTTTGGCGCAGAGTAAGCGCTTCCCTTGCGGAATCGGACCAGGTGCTCGTCCCCGCGGCCGTCAGACAGCTGGACCAGGCATAGCCGATCGCGCGCCGGATGGAGCCCCATCGCCTCCGTGTCGACGGCAATCGCCCCTTCGAAGCTAAGGCCGTCGGGCAGGTCTTCTTCATGGAAATGGATGCTCATTCACTCGTCCCAAAAATCTTTCATTACGCTCGGATCGCTCCCCCTTTAGCAGACCTTGCGCCGCACTTCTTGAGGCCATGTCACGGTTCCGCGCTGGAATCACTGGAGAGACACAGTTTTTTGCTGTAGGGTGCTGAACAGTGTGTGAGCAATCATGCGCCTGACCGGTTGCGCTCTTTGGGCCCAGCGCGTTGGTTTTAAGACATTGTGGGCACAAAGGATTTTAGACGGGCATGGGTTTCGATAGAGGGCGTAAGGGGGACCGCGGTGGTCGCGGCCGTGACAAGCGCGACGATTTCTTCGGTGGTGAAAGCAGCAGCTACGGCGAGCGCGGCGGTTTCGGAGACCGCGGCGGATTCGGCGGTGGCGGTGGCGGTGGCGGCGGTGGATACCGCGGCGGCGGCGATCGCTTTGGTGGCGGCGGCGGAGGCGGTGATCGCTTCGGCGGTGGCGGCGGCTTCGGCGGTGGCGGCGGCTTCGGCGGTGGCGGAGGCGGTGGTTTCCGTGGCGGCGGTGGCGGTGGCGGCTTTCGTGGCGGCGGCGGCGGTGGCGGCGGAATGCCCCCCCAGGTCGTCGGCGAAGGCAAGGGCGTCGTAAAGTTCTTCAATCCGCAGAAGGGTTTCGGCTTCATCGTCCGTGACGATGGCGGCGAAGACGTTTTCGTGCACATTTCTGCTGTCGAGCAGGCCGGTCTAACTGATTTGGCCGACGGTCAGCCGCTCGAGTTCACGCTGGTCGATCGTGGTGGGCGTATTTCCGCGACCAACCTGCGAATCGATGGCGAGCCGATGGCGGTCGAGCGGGCCGAGCGCGCGCCCGAGCGGAAGCTGACTGGCGAAAAGGCGACGGGCGTCGTCAAGTTCTTCAACGCGATGAAGGGCTTTGGCTTCATTCAGCGCGACGACGGACAGCCGGATGCGTTCGTGCATATCTCGGCGGTTGAGCGTGCGGGCATGCCGACGCTCAACGAAGGCGACCGACTTGAGTTCGAGATCGAGGTGGATCGTCGCGGCAAATATGCCGCGGTGAACCTGGCACCGGTCAGCGAATAACAGCTCCTAGGGGGCAGAGGAGCCGGCGGGACGCAAGTCCCGCCGGCTTTTTCATGCCTATTGAGCGCTTGCGTAGAAATCCGCGAGGTCGGCCTTGAGCTGCCGTGCAGAGCCCGGGTCCGTGTACATCATGTGGCCCGCCGGATAGTAAGTGTAGCGGATGTTCGCCGTGATCTGCGGCTCCAGCGCCATATGGCCGATGTCATAATCAGCCCCGAAGAATGGCGTCGCCAAGTCATAGAGACCGTTCACTGAAAGCAGCTTCATCCGGGGATTGCCGCGCATTGCCGCAGCGAGGTCGGCGCTTGTGTCGACTGCGAGTTGCTGCCCCTCGACCGACTTGTGCTGGAAGTTCCAGTCCTCGCCGATGCCGGCGTAATTGTTCGGCCGGTAACTGAGCGGCGTCTTGTAGCCGAGGTCGCGGAACAAATAGTCGTTCAGCGCTCCGGCAAAGGCGCCGGTAATGGCCGCAGCCTGTGCATCGTAGCTCGGCTTCTCGCCTGCCGCGTCGGCGTCCGTGCCGACATAGCGCGAATCGATCCGGCCAATGATCTGGCGGCGATCCCGCAAGAGCTCGCGCTCGAAACGGTCGGGATTCACGCGCAGGTTCGAGCGAAGGATGTATGCCTCCGACAGGCCGGTCAGCCGCGCCATTTGCTGTGCAATGGACTGCTTCTCCGCCTCGGTGATTGCGGCGCCCTTCTGTAGGGCGGCGGCGTAAGGGCCGGCGGCGAACGCCTTCGCCTCGGCCACCCAGCTCATCAGGTCCGGCTTCGGTTCGGCGACTTTGCCGTGATACCAGGCGTTGGTCGCATAGGTCGGCAAGAAGTTGACCATCGACTGATCGCCGTTGAAGCTGTTGAAGTTCAGCACCGTCGAGACGAGCACGATGCCGTTGAGCTGAACGCCGCGGTCCGCGAGCGCGGTGGATAGGCCCGCCGCTCGGGTCGTCCCGTAGCTTTCGCCGATGATGAACTTGGGCGAATTCCAGCGCCCATATTTGGTCAGGTAGCGCTGGATGGTTCGGCCGAACGCATCGAGATCCTTGTCGACACCGAAGAAGTCCTTCGATTCGGCCTTGCCCAATGGCCGCGAGAGCCCGGTCGTCGGCGCGTCGATGAACACAAGGTCGCTGACGTCCAGCAACGTGTCCGGGTTCGCACCGTAGCGGAACGGAGGGCCCTGAACCGTTTCGGGAAGCGAGGCGTCCACCTTCACCGGCCCGAAGCTGCCCATGTGCAGCCACATGGTCGACGAACCCGGCCCGCCATTGAACAGGAAGGTCACTGGCCGAACGGGACCGCGCCCGTTGTCCACCGTGTAGGCGACGTAGAACATGCTCGCCTTGGGCGCGCCGTCATCGTCGCGGATCGTCAGGTGACCAGGCGTGACCGTGTAGCTCAGCGACCGGTCGCGCATCGAGATCGAGCGCTTCTTCGGCTGGGCGTCTTCCTCGACGCTTGCGGCGGCGACATCCGGATCCGGCTTCGCGGCTTCCTCTTTCGCTTTCGCTGGCGGGGCATCGCCGGCAGGGGCTGGCGTATCGGCGGCAAAGGCGGTGGTGGAGAGGAGGAGGCTCAGCGCCAATAGTGACGAACGCATGCTTCGGTCAGTCCTTCATCGGGATCGGCTTGCCGCCGACCATGACATAGCCGACGCGCTGCACAGCGGTCGGATCGACCAACGGGTCTCCTTCGACTGCAATCAGGTCGGCTGACTTGCCGGGATCGAGAGTCCCGGTCTCGCTTGAGATGTCGAGAAGGTCCGGACCGCCCTTCGTCGCAGCGATCAGGGCGTCCCGCGGAGTCATCCCGCCCTTCGTTACCATCAGCTCAAGTTCCTTGTTGGCCTGATTGTGAGGAGCGACAGCGCTGTCGGTACCGAGGGCGATCTTCACGCCGGAGCGATAGGCGAGGTTCAGCCCTTTGCCCCAGACGGCGAAGGTCTGCCGCGCCTTGGCTTCGGATTCGGGCGGCAGCTTGCCGCTGCCCATCAGCGCCTGGACTCCGCTGAACGCCATGAGGGTCGCTGAATAATAGGTACCGTGCGCCTTCATCGCCTGAGCGCCTTTGGCATCGAGGAAGGTGCCGTGCTCGATCGAATCGACGCCCGCGTTGGTGGCGGCGAGGATTCCCTGCGCGCCATGAGCGTGGGCGGCCACCTTGAGGTGCATTGCGTGGGCCGCCTCGACGATGCCCTTCATCTCGGCGTCACTGAAATGCTGTTCGAGGCCCATCGCCCCCGGATCGAGGACGCCCCCAGTTGCCATGATCTTGATGACATCGACGCCCTCGGCCGCGAGCTTGCGAACCGCCGTCTGGCACTGCTCGACGCCGGTGCAAACGGCCGGGCTCAAGTGCGCGTCGTTCACGGCCTGCGCCAACTCGGGCGGGAGACCGGTCGCCGCGTCCGCGTGACCGCCGATGATCGAGAGAGGGTCGCCGGAGACTCGGATGCGCGGACCCGGAAAGCGTCCTTCCGCTACCGCGTCGCGAACCGCGGTCACTGCGCTTGCATCGCCACCGAGATCGCGGACCGTGGTGAACCCGCCGCGCGCCATTTCCAGCGCATGCGTCAGGCCCAGAGTGGTCGCGTAAGGAGCGGAATATTTCTTCGTGAAGTACGCATACCAGGGTGTCCCGGAGGTCTGCGTCAAGTGGACGTGGACGTCGGTCATGCCCGGCATCACCGTGCGGCCGCGCTCGTCGACGATCGTCGCACCGGCGGGCGCAGCGAAGCCGTTCTCAATCCGCGCGATCCGCCCATTCTCAACGATCACGGTCGACGCTCCGCGTGCGGGCTGCGCGGCATCGACGATCAGACGTCCGGCCTGGATTGCGTAGGTTTCGGCGCTGGCAGTGGAAGCGGCGGTCAGCGCCGCGACGGCGGCTAACAGTTTCAGCATGCAACTCTCCCCTTCGGTGCGTGACCGTAACGGGAGTCGCAATCGCTTCAAGTGGCCATGGCGAGCAGGGCCTCGATGCGGTCGGCTTCGTTCGCCGGCTTGTCCGTTCGGATACGGCTGACGCGAGGGAAACGCATGGCGAGGCCGGACTTGTGACGAGTGCTCTTGTGGATCGAATCGAAGGCGACTTCGAACACCAGGCTCTTCTCGACTTCGCGGACCGGGCCGAAGCGCTGGATCGTGTGGCTTCGGACCCAGCGGTCGATCCAGCGCAGCTCCTCGTCAGTGAAACCGAAATAGGCCTTTCCGACGGGAAGCAGCTCGCCCGCTTCGTTCCAGCAGCCGAAGGTATAGTCGCTGTAATAGCTTGAGCGTTTTCCAGAACCGCGCTGGGCGTACATCAGCACGCAATCGGCAGTCAGCGGATCGCGCTTCCACTTGTACCAGAGGCCTGCCCGGCGACCCGCCACATAGGGGCTGTCTCGACGCTTCAGCATGATGCCCTCGATCGCCGCGTCGCGGGCACCCGCGCGGAGAGCTTCCAGCTCGTCGAAGTTCGCCGCTTTGATCAGCTGCGAGATGTCGAACCGCTCGGCTTCGAGCGTCGGGACGAAGCTCTCCAGCCGCTTGCGCCGCTCGGACCAGGGCAGTTCGCGGTGGTCGCGGGCACCTTCGAGCAATATGTCGTAGAGACGCACGAACGCCGGATATTGGCCGAGCATCTTCTGGCTGACGTTCTTGCGGCCGAGCCTCTGCTGGAGCGCGTTGAAGCTGGCGGCCGCCCCGCCATGGAGATCGGCAGCGCCTTGATCGGTGCCTCGAACGAGAAGCTCGCCATCGAGAACTCCCTCCGCCGTGAAGGCCTCGGCAATCTCGGGGAAGCTGCCGCTGATGTCGTCGCCGGTCCGGCTGTAGAGGCGCGTCTGCCCCGCTGTCCGCACGATCTGGACGCGGATTCCGTCCCACTTCCACTCCGCCGCATAGTCGTCGAGCGAGACCTTCGTTTCTTCGAGCGGATGGGCGAGCATGAAGGGCCGAAAAACCGGAACGTCGCGCGCAGTCGGCTGCGGCCCGCGGCCTTCGGCCCAGTCAAATAACTCCAGATAGGGCGGAGCGAGGCCGTGCCAGACTTCCTCGACCGCTTCGACGTCAATCCCGAAGGCGTCGGCAAGCGCCTGCTTTGCGAGCCGGGCCGAAATGCCGACGCGTAATGCTCCCATCGCCAGCTTCAGAAGCGCGTACCGGCCGGACGCATCGAGATGGTCGAGCATCTCTGCGAGCACCTTCGGCGCGTCCATCTTGCTTGCCGAGCGAAGGCGATCGACGGCGGCGGAAATGCTGACGGTAGCGTCGTCCAGCTCCGGCTCGCCATCTGCCGCATTGGGCCAGAGCAGCGAAATCGTCTCCGCCGAATCGCCGACATAGTCGCGGCTCATGCGGAACAGGACCGGGTCGATCGTCTCTTCGACCAGCCCGCGTATGGCAGCCGGTTTTACATGGGGAATGTCGAGCGTCGCGGTCAGCGCGGCGAGCGCGATCCCCCGATCAGGGTCGGGCGTTTCCTTGAGGTAATCTCCGATCAGCTTGAGCTTGGTGTTGCGCGAGCGCGTGTAGACGAGGTCGTCCAGCAGCTGGGAGAAGGCGCGCATCGGGCATCACAATGCCTCAATGGCGTTGCGGTGCCGAAACTTTAGTGAAGACGAATGGCAAGCGCGGCGAGAATTGCGTTCGTGTCGGTGCTGCGATTGCTCGAAAGAGCTTCATCCATATGTTCGAGGCAGCACTGCAACGAAACGCGGTGGCCGGGCAGAAGCGCCAGCTGTGCCGAGCGGTGCGCAAGGCATTCGAGCGCGGCAAACCCGTTGATCGCCGCAACCTCGCGGATCGCGTCCATCTGGGCGTGGATATCGAGCGGCGACAGTCGGGTCGCGCGCTTCGTCAGGTCGGCGATGCGCTCACCGAGCTGCTGACGAACGTCGCTTAGCGAGTCAGATTTGCGTGCCCGAGCCATGAGCGCAGTTTCACCGATGATGGTTAAGAGCGTGTTACGCGGCCGCGTCTTCTTGACAAAACGGCTCGGGCCAGTCATTTGCGCCGGCGATCGAGCGGCCGCCTCGCGCGCCGCTCTCTTCGTTTCAAGCATTTGGGATAGGCGCGATGGCCAAGCCGACAACCGTCAAGATCAAGCTCGTCAGCACGGCCGACACGGGCTTCTTCTACGTTACCAAGAAGAACCCTCGGAACCAGACCGAGAAGATGAGCTTCCGCAAGTACGACCCGGTCGCGCGCAAGCACGTCGAGTTCAAGGAAGCGAAGATCAAGTAAGCCGCTGCCGGCGCTTTACGCGTCGGCGGTTACCGGCTCTTTCCGCGCGAGCAGTGAGTCCACCTCCTGCACGAACCGCGCGACTGAAATCGGCTTCGTCACGTAGGATTCAGCGCCCGCTCCGCGGATGCGCTCCTCGTCGCCTGCGGTCGCATATGCGGTGACCGCCATGATCGGCACGTCCTTGATCGCCTCGTCGGCGCGAATCAGCTGAATGAGCTCCAGCCCGCTGACGTGCGGGAGCTGGATGTCGGTAATCACCAGGTCGGGAACGAACTCGCGCGCTGCGTCGAGGGCGAGGCGGCTGTCGGTCACGGCCTGCGGCTCATGGCCATGCGCTGCGAGCAGATCGCAGAACAGCTTGATGTTGAGGGCGTTGTCCTCGACAATCAGGATCTTGGCCAACCGAATATTCCCCCCACTCTCTCTAGCAACGACTTAAGCCATGCGGGCTCGCTCGACAAATGACGCTGAGACGCTCGCGCTCTCCGCGCTTGCCGCCACACTGACCGACGAACGCCGCGCCCGGCGGTTCCTCGACCTGTCCGGAATCGACACAGAGGAGTTGCGCCTCCAGGCTGCGGAGCCGGCGTTGCTTGCCGCATTGCTGCGCTTCCTCGAAGCGCACGAACCCGACCTGATCGATGTAGCCGATGCGATGGGCGTGAAGCCGGCGGAGCTGGTCGCAGCCCGGGAGGACCTGGAAGCGTGAAGCGGCCGCTGCTCATCACCGATTGTGACGAAGTGCTGTTGCATATGGTCAGCCACTTCGCCGAGTGGCTGGAGGCGGAGCATGGTGTCCGCTTCGAGCTGGAAACCGGCCGCTGGTCCGAGGCGATGACCGTCGTCCAGACAGGCGAGTCGCTTGCGCTCGACCAGGCCTGGATCCTGCTCGACGCGTTCTTTCGCGGGGAAATGCACCGCCAGACCTTGGTTCCGGGGGCAGTAGAAGCGCTCGGCCGGATCGGCGAGGCCGCGGACATCGTCATCCTCACCAACCTCGGCAACGAGGCGCATCCCTGGCGCGTGGAGCAGCTTGCAAGCCACGGCATACGCCATGACGTCATCTGCAACACCGGCGGCAAGGGCGCGCCGGTGAAGCAGCTGCTCAAGAAGCGCCGTCCCTCGGGAGCCGTGTTCGTCGACGATCTGCCGATGCATCACGCTTCGGTCGCGAAACATGCTCCCAAGGTCTGGCGGCTTCACATGATCGCGGAGCCTCGCGTTGCGGGAGCCGTTCCAATGGCCGAGCACGCCCACGCGCGGATCGACGACTGGCCCACCGCCACCGACTGGATCCTCGACAAGCTTTCGGAGAAGAAATGACCAAGACCATCCTCATTACTGGCGCGACTGCGGGATTTGGTCAGGCCGCGGCAAGGCGCTTTGCAGCCGACGGATGGCGAGTTATCGGCACCGGCCGTCGCGCCGAGAGGCTCCGAGAGCTTCAGCAAGAGCTGGGCGACGCCCTCCTGCCGCTGGAAATCGACATGCGCGATCGCGAGGCCGTCGAAAGCCTTTCGAATCTTTCGCCGCCCTGGGGCGACATCGACCTCCTGCTCAACAATGCGGGCTTGGCGCCACCAATGACCCCGATGCCGGAGACGGATTGGGAGCGGATCGAAGAAGTCCTAGACACAAATATCGCGGGATTGGTCGCGCTCACTCGCGTGCTTCTTCCGAAGCTGGTCGAGCGCAAGGGGCAGATCATCAACCTGTCCTCGGTCGCTGCGACGTATCCCTACAAAGGTGGAGCGGTCTATGCAGGGACCAAGGCGTTCGTCCGCCAGTTCTCGCTTGACCTTCGTTGCGACCTCGCCGGAACCGGTGTCCGGGTGACCTCGATCGAGCCGGGCATGGCCGAGACCGAGTTCACTATTGTGAGGACAGGAGGGGACAAGGCTGCCTCGGACGCGCTCTATGCAAACATGAAGCCGATGACCTCGGAAGACCTCGCGGACCTGTTCTGGTGGCTGGCCAACCTGCCGCCGCACCTCAACATCAACACGATCGAGCTGATGCCGGTCAGCCAGAGCTGGGCCGGCTTCACCGTTAACCGCGAGGGTTGACCAGAAGCGCCAGCGGGTGTTGAGGCGCGGCCATGAGCATCGACCAGCGCCTCGCCGAACTCGGCATCACCCTTCCGCAGCCCGCAGCCCCCGTTGCCTCTTACGTCCCGGCGGTCGAGCAAGGCGGCCTGCTTCACATCTCCGGCCAGATCAGCTTCTCCGAAGATGGGAATCTCATTCAAGGTCGTCTTGGCGAAGACATGAACCTGGAACGTGGAACCGCGGCTGCGCGCCGTTGCGGGATCATGCTCCTGGCGCAGATGAAGGCGGCGCTCGGTTCGCTAGATCGAGTTGAGAAGGTCGTGAAGCTCGGCGTGTTCGTGAATAGCGCGCCTGACTTTACCGACCAGCCGAAAGTCGCGAACGGTGCTTCCGAGCTGATGCAGGAAGTGTTCGGCGAGGCCGGCCGGCACGCGCGCAGCGCCGTCGGCGTCGCGGTCCTGCCCCTGGGTGTCGCCGTCGAAGTGGATGCGATCGTCGCGGTCAAAGCCTGACCCGCTCGAGCCGGGCCCGAAAGGGTTCGCGCACCGGGGCCTGCACTACGGCTCTGGCTTTCCCGAGAATAGCCTGATCGCGTCCGCCGCAGCGCTCGAGCTTGGCGCGGGCATCGAATGCGACCTGAGGCTTACCGCCGACGACCAGATTCTCGTCTTTCACGACGCGGATGCCTGGCGCATGTGCGGCAGTCCGCTTCGCATCGGCCAATCCACCCATGAGGAGCTAAAGAAGCTCAAGGTCGGTGAGGGCCCACTGCCGACCCTCGAAAGCCTTCTCGCGCTAGTGAAAGGCGACGCTCCGCTGCTGCTGGAAGTGAAGGTCGACAGCGATATCTGGCGCTGGGTGCCTGCACTACGGCGTGCGCTCGCGGGCTACGCCGGTCCGTTTGGGGTGATGAGCTTCGATGCTCGCCTGGCGAGGCTTTTGAAGACGAACATGCCTGACGTTCGGCGCGGACTTGTCGTTCGCGATGACCTTTCGCCCCTGCAACGCAGCCTTGCGATCTGGCTTGCCGATCCCGATTTTCTCGCCGTGGATCGTACTTCTCTCGGAAAATCATGGATCGCCCGCGAACGGGAGCGGATGCCAGTCTACAGCTGGACGATACGATCGCCCGAGCAGCGCGCGCAAGCGCAGGTTCACGCCGATGCCCTTATCTGGGAAGCCGATGGCCGACCGTGAATCGGAAGTAATTGCCAAACTGGCGTCGGGGGTGAGCGGTCTCAACAGCCACGCCTGGGACAGGCTTTCGGGCGATGACCCGTTCGTAAGCCATGCCTTCCTCTCGGCGCTCGAGGAGTCGGGCAGCGTCGGCAAAGGCACCGGCTGGACGCCTGCGGCCATCCTTGTCGAGGACGAATCTTCCCGTCTGATTTCGGCGGCGCCCGCCTATCTGAAAACTCACAGCCAGGGCGAATATGTATTCGACCATGGCTGGGCCGACGCCTTTGAGCGCGCGGGCGGGACCTATTACCCGAAGCTTCAGATCGCCGTTCCCTTCACCCCCGTGCCCGGGCCGCGCTTGCTCGGCACCCAGCCGCAGCACTTGCTTGCGGCTGCCGAGGCGGTGGTCGTCCAAAATGAGATCTCATCGGCGCATATGACCTTCATCGATGAGGGTGGCGTCGCCGAATGCGAGCGGCGCAATTGGCTCATCCGGGATGGCATCCAGTACCATTGGCGGAACCGCGGCTACGGCAGTTTCGAAGACTTTCTTGCGGCGCTGACCAGCCGCAAGCGCAAGGCGATCCGCAAGGAACGTGACGCAGCGCGGCATGGTTTCGAGTTCCGAACTCTGCGTGGTGCCGAGATCGGCGCGGCTGACTGGGACTGGATGTGGCGCTTCTACCAGGACACCGGCTCCCGCAAATGGGGACGGCCTTACCTGACCCGCAAATTCTTCGACCTCATTGGCCAGAGCATGGGCAACAAGCTGCTCCTGTTCCTCGCCATGCGCGACGGCGAGCCGGTCGCCGGCGCCCTGAATCTCATAGGCCAGGACACACTTTACGGCCGTTACTGGGGAACGGTCGACGAGGTCCCGTTCCTTCATTTCGAGCTCTGCTACTACCAGGCGATCGAGTGGGCGATCGCGAATGGTGTGACCTGTGTGCAGGCTGGTGCGCAGGGCGAGCACAAGCTTGCGCGCGGCTACGAGCCAGTGGTCACCAAGTCAGCGCATTTCATCGTCGATCCGGGATTCCGCGACGCGGTCGAGCAGTTCCTGGTCGAGGAGCGGCGGGCAATCGGCGCGGAGTTGGACTGGCTGCGGCGGGCTCTGCCCTACCGCATGTCTTCCTCAGCGTAGATCGCGACCTTCTGCATCTCCGGGCCAGCGACGCCGCGATACATGGCGCGTGTCGTGAATCCCCAGGCACAATCGCCGCTCGGCGAGACGGCAATCAGTCCGCCCAATCCGCCGAGCTGTTTAATGTCTTCCAGCGTTCCGTCGAGCGCGTCCTGAAGCGTCTCTCCGGCCAGGCGAACTCGTTCACCCAACTGATGGCCGGCGACGGCGCGAATGAAATATTCGCCCGAGCCGGTCGCCGAAACCGCTGCGGAGCGGTCGTCGGCGTAAGTGCCGGCGCCAATCAGGGGCGAGTCGCCGATCCGGCCCCACTGTTTGGCCGTCAGTCCGCCCGTCGATGTAGCGGCGGCCACATGCCCGTTCGTATCAACCGCAACCGCGCCGACGGTTCCGTATTTGACGTCAGCGTCGAAGCCGCCTTTTTCGAGCAATTCGTCGAGCTGCCGACGGCGTTCGCCGGTCACGAACCAGCTGTTGTCGACCTGCGCGAGCCCGGCCTCGATCGCGAGACGATCGGCGCCTTCATATGAGAGGAACACGTGCGGACCGCGCTCCATCAATGTGCGCGCCAGGCTGATCGGCGCGCGGGTTGTGCGGACTCCTGCAACGGCGCCGGCCCGGCGATCCTCACCGTCCATGATGGCGGCATCGAGCTCGACGATGCCCTGCGCGTTGAGGGTGCTTCCGCGTCCGGCGTTGAAGCAGGGGTCGTCCTCCAGCACTCGAACAGCAGCCTCGACCGCGTCGACCGCGCTTCCGCCGTTGTTCAGGATCGCAGACCCCGCCTCGAGAGCATTGCGCAATCCCTGCCGCGCACGCTCTTCATGATCTTCGTCGCCATGGACCGGGCGCATCGCACCTGCGCCGCCATGAATCACAAGCTTCCAGGAGATAGTCATGGGGGCGTTCCTAGCCACCGACGGGTTCCAAATCCACGTCGCTGATGTCGGATTGACTCAGATTGAGTGCGATATTATTTTGATATCACTTTAACAGGGAGGTTCTCGTGGCTGACAATGTCACCGCCTTGAAGGCCAGCCGGGAGCGGGCGGCCTCAACATCCAGCGGCTACCTGATGCTGTTTCTCTTGTTGCTCGACATCCTTCTCATTGCTTTTGGCGCCTACAATCTGAGCAATTACGCGGCCGGCTGGGCGCCGGTCCTAGCGGTGCTCCTCGGACCGATCGCGCTGCTGCTCATCGCGCCAGGATTCTTCATGTTGCAGCCCAACCAGGCCTCCGCGATCACCTTGTTCGGGGATTACCGCGGCACGGATCGTGCAACGGGCCTCCGCTGGGTGTGGCCATGGATGATTCGCAAGAAGGTCTCGGTCCGATCGGTCAACTTCATTTCCGAGCGAATCAAGGTCAACGACCTGCGCGGCAACCCGATCGAAATGGCAGCCCAGATCGTCTGGCGCGTGGTCGATACGGCTCAGGCCCTGTTCGACGTCGACGACTATAGGGAGTTCGTGAAGGTCCAGGTGGAAGCGGCGATCCGCACCATCGGCTCGCGCTATCCGTACGACGATTTCGAGCACAAAGAGATCACCCTTCGCGGCAACCACGACGAGGTCGGGGTCGAGCTTCGCAAGGAGCTGATCGCGCGTCTTGCGGTCGCCGGAATCACGATCGACGAATGTGGCTTCACGCACCTCGCCTATGCGACTGAGATCGCCGGCGCGATGCTACGTCGTCAGCAGGCGCAGGCAGTCGTCGCGGCTCGCCGGACACTCGTCGATGGCGCGGTGGGCATGGTCGAGATGGCGCTCGCGTCCTTGTCCGAGAAAGGGGTCGTCCACCTCGATGACGAGCGGCGGGCGGCCATGGTCTCGAACCTGATGGTCGTGCTCTGCGGTGAGCGTGACACGCAGCCCGTGGTGAACACCGGCACGCTCTACACCTAGGTCAAAATGGCTGGCGGCGGCGAGCGCAAGGCATATCCGTTGAGGGTCGACCCGGACCTTTGGTCCGCAGTCGAGCGCTGTGCCGCCGCCGACCTGAGGAGCGTCAACAGCCAAGTCGAATGCCTGCTTAGAGAGGCGCTGAAGGCCCGCGGCGTGAAATTGGAGCCACCACAGCCGGTCAAGCGCGGCCGCCCCAAGAAGGGCTGATCGACTAGCCGACCGAAAGATCGTGCTGCTGGTTCAGCAGCCTCCACTCGTCGAGATCCGCATGCATCGCTCGCGCGGCCTGTTCGACAAGGTCTCCCGCCCGCGGAAGGTTCGCAGGCTCCCGCTCCAGGCGATCGACGATCTGTTCCAGGACCTGCGCGGTCTGCTCCGATCGCACCGCGCTCCCTACATAGTCGCCCTGGACCCTGATGCCGAAGACTGCAGTGCCGATGGCCGGGAGGCCTGCAGACAGGAGGGTGAACCAATTGCTGTTGTGCTTGACCCAGGCCGGATCGACCACGAACCCGATGAGCAGGGCGATGCAGCCCACGAGCGCGAGGGCGAACAGGCTGTAGCCGAATATCTCGAGACGGTGGTCGAGCCGTTCGACCTGCCGCGCGGTCGAACGGTGGTAGTCGATTTGCGGGGTGATCTCATGTTCGGCGATCGTTTCTGTGAGGATCTTGAGCTTATCCTGCGTGAGCCGCCCGGAAGGGCAAGCCATCGCCCGCCACACCGCGATTGCATACCAGTCGATCCACCGTCGAGCGACCGGATTTGCGCTGGTTCCGGGTGGGTCCGGCGCCGCCAAGGCAAGCATTTTCAGGCTGCGCATGGGCCGAAGACGCTCGGCCAGCTGACGATAATCGAGCCAGCGACGGTGCCATTGCTGCCTGGTGCCAAACCAGGTGTTGAAGAGGATCGCGAGCACCGCGATGAGCTCGGCGACTGCAAGATACTTCTTCGCGTCGGGAAGGACCAATGTGGTCAGCGCGAGCAGTACGGCCAGCGCACCCAGCACGAAATTGAACACGTGCCCGCTCCGGTAAGATTGGGCGAAATGGGTGGCGAGGCTGTCGGCCCACTCGTACCAATTCTGGAGGGAAGTGAGCGGCGCGCTGACGGCCTGCACTCGCTCGCATGCGTCGCAATAGCTCCGCCATTCGGCATGGGACTGCTCGAACGCCGCATCGGCTCGCCAGTGCTGTCGGCGGAAGCGCGATACTCCGGTCGCGGCGAGTAGAAGCGGATATTCGATCCGTGCCTTCACCTTCCGCCGGCATTCGCTCTGGAACTTGTGGATGAAGTTACGCTCCTGCGCGCCTGGCGGCGGGGTCACCAGCGCGTTGAGAACGTCGTTCAACTCTTCATTGGAAAAGCCTCGAACGTTCGCCGTGTCTTCGGCGCTTGTAATGACGGCGGGCTCGAAGGCGCTCCATCTCAGGGTAATTGGCTGCGAGGCCGAAATCGGAACGTGGATCGTGGGTGTCGCTCGGTCATGAGCTAGCCGCACGATTTCGCCAGTCCCGCCGCGCCCCCTGGGCGGGAGGCCATCCCATACGGCGATTAGCAGATCGCTGTGAGCAACCGTTGCACGCCCGGCCATGACGTAGCTCTCGAGCAAATGGCTCGTGTGCCCGGGAAGCTCGAGCACGCAGGACGCGCGCGAGAGTAGCGCGTCGAATTCGGCGCGGCCGGCCGCTTCCGCCATGTCCTCAAGATATCGGTCGCGTTCGAACGGAAGGATTGCGTGCAGCTCGAAACCGAGCTCCAGCGCGATTGCGGCGGCGATCTGATCGGCCCCGTCTGCCAGCGGCGAGACGAATAGCAGCCGCAGCGGTGCATCGGAAAAGAACTCGCAGTTCGCGCGCCGCACGTCATTTGCCGTGGCCGCAATCGCCACGAGAACGTCGCGCAGCCGGCTCTTCAGCGCCTCAACCGCATCCGCGGCAAGGGCATCCCTTCGGTGGCCGGTCACCCCAACCGCAAGGACGAACGGCAGCGATGGTGGGCACTCCCGCATACGGCGACGACCCGACTGGTGCAGGTTCAGCTCAGGCGCAGTGATCGCTCGCTCCTATTGCGCACTAGTCCCGCCGTTCTTGAACTCAGGATCGCAAGGCTCGGCCTTATTGGCCTGGTCGACGAAGTTCAGCTGATACCGAAGTATCGATTCCTTGTCGTTCTTGTTGACGAGCTTCAGCGTGTTGTCATCGCAGCTCACGACCTCGATCTGCTTGTCAGTCGCTCCTGGGGAAGGGCACTGACCGTCCGCATTCTCGTGAATCCAGATCGGCTGCTCGGTATCGAAGCGAAGCTTCCGGCTGGTTGTGTCTTGAAGCTTGAACTCTACCAGCACGTCGTTGTCGCCCTTATCGAATTCGATCCGCGAGACTTTTGCTTTCTTCCCGTCGATTTCCCAATCGATGAGGCCCTTGTCGCCTTTCTTGGCCTCGACTTTCACGTCCTTTGCCATGACCGAGCTCCTCTTCTCGTTTTCGTTTACCCAACAATTGAAAGGTCGCGCTTGTAGGTGGGGTCGCCGTAGCCCATGCGATCCAGCCGTGCGGCCAGGCCTCCCGCCTCTTCCCGTCGGCCCAATCCTTTCAGGATCACGACCTTGCGGGCGATCAGTGCCGGCCTGTCGGACGCTTCCGCGGGCCATGACCGCAATGCACTCGCAAATGCGTCGCGAGCTCCTGCCCGATCCCCGGACGAGCTTTGGACCAGGCCCCGCAAGAGGTAGGCATTGGCTAGGACAAGCCGCGCGTCGCTCGAAGGCGATCTCGCGAGTTCGCCTTGCGCAAGTCCGTTCAGCTGGCCGGAGAGCTCCTGCGCCTCCGCCAGCGCGCCTCGCCCAACGGCCGCGCGAATCTTTGTTTCGAGGCACATGCTCCTCAGATCCATGCGCCAGAGAACAACCGTTGAATCTTTTGAAACGAGCCTGTCCGCGGAATCACAACCGGATCGAACAAGCGCGGACGCTTCGTCGACGTTTCGCGCCGCCAAATCGAACTTGGCGAGCTCGAGCTTCGAATAAGCGGTCATCGCCGCCCAGTCCGTATTTGCCGGCTCAGCTTTCAGGAGAGCGTCGCCAATGTTCACCGAAGTGCGCATTTGCTGGATGCCGGCAGCTAGGTTTCCTCGAACGGCGTTCAACCGACCCGCCGCGCGGTACGCAACGACGGCTTGACGGCGATACTCCGCGTCACTGTTCGGATTGGTGATGAGGGGCTGGAGTAGTACGATCTGGCGTTCCCGCTGCGCGAGGCCGTCGTCGAGCCGGCCCTCCTTCTCTCGCGCGTCGCCGAGCCACGCCAGGACCTCAATCAGCGCCTTGCGGTACTGCGCATTGTCCGGAGCGCTCGCGGCCAGCTTTTCGCGGTCGGATAGCGAGTTCTCGAACACCGATGCCGCTTCGGAATACCGACCCGATTCCATCAGCAGGATTCCGAGATTGGTATCGGCGTAAATACCTTCCATTTGCCAGGTCGGGTTCGAAGGGTCGGTCGCGATCAACCGCTGCGCCAACGCCTTGTAGTTGCGCATCGCCGCTTCAGCTTCGTTCGTCATGCCCCGCAGGCGGGCAACGTCCCCCACGTAGAAGACGTTTTGCGCGTGTTCATAAATTCGCTGCGGATCGTTGGGCGATCGACGCAAGGCTTCGGCGGTGCCTGCCAAGGCTTCACGGTAGCGCTGGAAGGCTCCATCCACGTCCCCCCGGCTGCTTGCGATCTGTCCCATCAGGGTCAGCGCCCTCGACCGTTGGGTCAGGCTTTCGTCGCTTAAGCTCGTTGTGTCCTGGTGCCGGTAATAATCGAGCGCGCGCGCCCCGACGCTGTCAAGGACATCGAGACGGCCCAGTGGCTCCAGTTTGTTCTTCAGATCCCCGAGCATGAAGCCGATAAGACCTTCGGCTTGCCTTCGTTGATCGCGAGCAGCGTCGCGTGCCTGGATAGCGGTGTAAGCAAGTCCGCTCGTCACCACCATTCCCGCGAGGGATGCGGCAGCCAGCAAGGCTAGCCTTTTCTGCCGCCGGACTTCGTCGCGACGGATGAGATCGTCGAGGCCGACGCCCAGCATTCCTGCGACGAGCTTGAGCAATCCCAGGCGTCTGACTTCGGCATCGCCGCGAAGGTCGGCTGCCAGTGGCTCGGCTCGCTTCGGCGTCGGACGTCCACGTCGATCGTACCGGAACCGGAGCGCCCTCGGCAGGCATTCTTCCTGCTCCCTGCCCGGATGCTCGGATGCAAAGGGCTCGCCGGCCACGATCGCGGCGAGGACGCAGCCTTCGGGGTGCACGCGCTTGAAGGCCTCGATCTCGGCATTGGTCCATTTGGAATCAGCCGCCGCCGGCGAGCAGATTACGATCAGGAAGCGCGACGTCGAGAGCGCGGCACGAATCTCGTGGCCCAAGTCATCCGACGCAGGAAGCTCCCTTAGGTCGCGGAAGATCGGGGTGAGCCTTCGAGGTACGGAACCGTGATCGGTGACGCGGCCGACCAGATGGCCGGGCACGCGGAACTTCTCGAGCTCATCATGGAGCCAGCGCGCTGTCGGCTCGTCGCGGTGGCTGTAGCTGAGGAATGCGAAATAGTGCTTCGAGCCACCGGCGAAGGGCGTCGCCGAAGCTGCATCCCGGTCGGGATGAATCCACTCAGACGGCCGGGCAAGTAACGTCATCGCTGCCCTCGCAACTCCGCTAAATCGCTTACCATTTCCGCGAATTTAACGCGAATCAGTCCTCGGACCTCGCTTGGCCGTAGCGGCGGCAGGCCCTATATGCGCCGCCATGTCCTCAATTCGCCCGTGGCGAGATATCGCGCGCCGCAAGTCGCGTCAGATCATGGTCGGCTCCGTTCCGGTGGGCGGAGATGCGCCCGTAACCGTTCAGACAATGACCAACACGCCGACTGCTGATGCGGGCGCCACGATCGATCAGATCCGACGCTGCGAGGATGCAGGCGTGGATATTATTCGCGTCTCCTGCCCCGACCAGGACAGCACGGCGGCCTTGAAGGAGATCGTCCGCGCGGCGAACGTCCCGATCGTTGCGGACATCCATTTCCACTACAAGCGCGCGCTCGAAGCGGCGGACGCCGGAGCGGCCTGCCTGCGAATCAATCCCGGCAACATCGGTTCTGAAGACCGTGTTAAGGAAGTGATTGCGGCGGCTCGCGCCAACGGCTGCGCGATCCGCATTGGCGTGAACGCCGGAAGCCTCGAGAAGGACCTTCTCGAAAAGTATGGCGAACCGTGCCCCGAGGCCCTCGTTGAGAGCGCGCTCGACCACATCCGAATTCTCGAGGATCACGACTTCCGAGAGTACAAGGTCGCGGTCAAAGCGTCCGACGTCTTCCTCGCGGTCGCTGCGTATCATGCGCTAGCAGACGCAGTGGATTGTCCATTGCACCTCGGCATTACGGAAGCCGGCGGGTTGATCGGTGGCACCGTGAAGTCATCGATCGGCATCGGCTCTTTGCTTTGGGCAGGGATCGGCGACACGATCCGCGTATCCCTTTCCGCCGAGCCGGAGGAAGAAGTTCGCGTCGGCTACGAGATCCTGAAGGCGCTCGGCATCCGCAATCGCGGCGTTCGTGTTGTCTCCTGCCCAAGCTGCGCGCGGCAGGGCTTCGACGTGATCCGCACGGTCCAGACGCTGGAGGAAAGGCTCCAGCATATCCGCACGCCCATGTCGCTCTCGGTGCTAGGATGCGTCGTCAACGGTCCAGGGGAAGCCCGCGAGACCGACATCGGCATCACTGGTGGCGGCCAGGGCAAGCACATGGTCTTCCTGTCGGGAGTCACCGACCATCATGTTCGCGACGAGGACATGATCGAGCACATCGTGAAGCTGGTCGAGGCCAAGGCCGCGGAAATCGAGGCGGCGTCCGCAAGCGACGAGACTCTCGACGCAGCCGAGTAAAGTTCAGCCTTTTTTCACCTTGTTGGGCGCATTGTCGCGCCGTGGCCAAGCTGTTGTTCATTCTGATTTTGGGCGGAGCGCTCGCCGGCACCATGGAGCCGTCGGAGCCGCCGCTGCTGATCGATGATGCCTCGCAGCCCGCACCGTCTTCGCCTGACGCAGACCTGTAATCACCACAGCATCTTCGCGAGTTTAAGCAATTGCTGACGAGTTGCGCTTAAATTGCAGCTCAATGTACCGAGCTCTCTTTGCGTTCATTGCTGTCGGAACCGTGATCGGCCTCGCCGTGCCGACGTCCAAGCGCCCGCCAGCCGCACCGGCCTCCGTTCCGCAGAATGACGGCCAAGCCCGTGAGACCGTCCTCGAGCGCGAAAGCAACGGGCATTTCTACGTCCACGCGAAAGTGAACGGCGAACTCGTCCGCTTCCTGGTCGACACCGGCGCAAGCGGTGTCGCCCTCACCGTTGAAGACGCCCAGCGCATCGGCATTCCCGTCAATCCGGCCGAATTCGAATATATTGGCGAGGGCGCTTCGGGCCCGATTCGCGGCAAGCCGATCATGCTGCACGAGGTCGATGTGGACGGGAAAAAGGTGACCGATGTCCGCGGGGCAATCCTCGAGGGTTCGGAGCTGTCGCTTCTCGGCCAGTCCTATCTGTCGCGGATGGGCGAGGTGCAGATGCGCGGCGATTATATGGTGCTGCGCTAGCCGACGCTCATGGCTAAGGGCGGTGCGTGAATCGCGTCGCCCAACATCCCGTCCAGGCCTTTCTCGCGGCGCTAGCCGCAGTCGGCATCCTGTCGGTCATGGACGCTGTGATGAAGGCGCTGGTGCTGGCGATAGGGATCTACGCTGTCAGCATCTGGCGGTCGGTCGTCGGCTTCATTCTTTCAGGGAGCCTCTACCTCCCGCGCCGCCTTCCATGGCCGAGTCGGTCGACGCTCAGGATCCACGTTGCGCGAGGCTTGATCGTTACCGTTATGGCGTTCCTCTTCTTCTGGGGAATCGGCCGGGTGCCGCTCGCCCAAGCCATCGCCCTGACGTTTATCGCTCCGCTAATCGCACTCATGCTCGCGGCGCTCTTCCTGCACGAGAAAATCGGCGGACGATCCATCGGCGGCTCGGTTGCGGCCTTTGCCGGGGTTCTCGTTATTGTCTTGGGGCAAGCGCGGGCCGAGCTTGGTCCCGACGTCCTGATGGGTAGCGTCGCCATCATTGGCTCCGCGCTTTGCTATGCCTGCAACATCGTCTTGATGCGGCATCAGGCGCTGGCGGCCAAGCCGCTCGAGATCACCTTCTTCCAGTCGCTGACCGTTCTGGTCCTATGGCTGGCGGTCATTCCGTTCGCGGGCCTGCCGGACTGGCCATCGGACTATTGGTGGACGTGGATCGTCATTGCTGCGGCTATGTCGACGGCCGGCGCCATGCTCTTTGCCTGGGGTTATGCGCGTGCCGAGGCGAGCTACCTCGCAGTGACCGAATATAGCGCATTCCTATGGGCCGCTGCGCTCGGCTGGATCGTCTTCCAAGAACCGGTCTCTCTCTACACCGTTGCGGGTGCCGGCATGATCGTCGGAGGATGTATCATTGCCGCCCGGAGCAAGATTGCTGCGCCGGGTGAAGTGGAGGTCGCGACCTAGCGGGATCCGAGTATGTTCACCGTCAACGCAAGCACACCAAGATTGAAGAAGAAGCCGACCACGCAATGGACGGTGACGACCTTGCGGATGTGTGGTGACGTGATCGCCACGTCGCTGGTTTGGACCGCAACACCAAGCGTAAAGGCAAAATAGGCGAAGTCCGCCATCAGCGGTTCGCGCATCTTGGGAAACTCGAGGCCGGCACAATCGCGGCCGCCATCGTCTGCCGTGTAATAGAGATGAGCATAGTGAAGCGCGTAGACTGCGTTGGCGAACGTCCAGACCAGAATGAGGCTGACGGTGACGATGAACTTGTCGAGGCTCGAGATCTTCCCGCCTTGAGCGAGCTCGCCGACGAGCACGGCCAGGATCATGATGGTGAGCACAAAACTGAGGATGAGCAGGATTGCGCGGTTGGCGTCGTTGTGGGCTGCTTCCTGGCGGATGCGCTTCGCGTCAAATCGGAACGTCGGCGCGTAGGAAGCAAGGAAAGCGATTGCGGCGACGTCGAACCCGATCAGCAGACCTCGCGAAAGCACTGCGCCCGCCCCGATCGCAACGATCCAGGCGGCGATCAGGATCGCGAAGAACAAGAGGAAACGCCACGGGGCGATACGATTGATATTCATGCCACTGCTCGCCATGAGCGCAGAACCTACAATCGGCAAGTTGGTTGCGGAGGCGAAACATAGCCTGGTTCTGGCTCATTCTGGGAGGCGTATTCGAAGTCGGCTTCACGACGTCGCTGCGTTTCGTCGATGGCTTCAGGAATGCTCCGTGGACGATCGCCTTTCTCGCTTCGGTCGCAATCAGCATGGGCTTGCTGGAGCTTGCGTCCCGCTCGATCCCGATGGGAACGGCCTATGCGGTCTGGGGCGGGATCGGCGCGGTCGGCACGGTGATCGTCGGCATCCTCTGGTTCGGCGAGCCTGCGGCGACCGTCCGCATATTGCTGATCTTCGCAATCGTGGCGGCGATTGCGGGCTTGAAGCTCACCGCCTAAGTCCCCCGCAATGACGACGCCCCAGCCCGTTCGCGGGACCCAGAGCTTGCTAGGAGAAGAGGCCGACCGCTTCCACGCAGTGGTCGACGCGTTCGATCGCGTCCGCCGCCTGTTCGGCTTCAGGCGCGTCGAGGTTCCGGTGATCGAGCAGACCGCCGTCTTCGCTCGCACGATCGGCGAGACCACCGACGTCGTGTCCAAGGAAATGTATTCGTTCGAGGATCGCGGCGGCGAGCTGATCACCCTGCGTCCGGAGTTCACGGCGGGCATCTGTCGGGCCTATCTCAGCGAGGGTTGGCAGCAGTTCGCGCCGCTGAAGCTCGCGGTGCACGGACCGGCCTTTCGTTATGAGCGTCCACAGAAGGGCCGCTTCCGCCAGTTCCACCAGCTCGACGCCGAAGTGATTGGGGCAGGCGAGGCCGCTGCGGATGTCGAACTGCTGTCGCTCGGCGACCAGCTATTGCGCGAACTCGGCATCCACGAAGGCGTGACGCTTCAGCTCAACACGCTTGGGGATGCGGAGACGCGCGATGCCTGGCGGTCGGCTTTGATTGAGTATTTCGAAGCGCATCGCGATTCGTTGTCCGAGGACAGCCTGGCCCGGCTCGAGCGCAACCCACTCCGTATTCTCGACACGAAAGATCCGAAGGAACGCCCGATCGCGGACGCCGCGCCTTCGATCGACGATTATCTGACCGGTGAGGCTTCCGATTTCTTTGGGCAGGTGACGGCCGGCCTCGATGCGGCGGGTGTGAAGTGGGTAAGAAACTCGCACCTCGTTCGCGGGCTGGACTATTACCGTCACACGGCTTTCGAGTTCGTCACCGACCGGCTTGGAGCGCAGGGGACGGTGATCGCCGGCGGCCGCTATGACGGCCTAATCGAGGCGCTCGGCGGTCCGCATACGCCAGCCGTCGGCTGGGCGGCCGGAATTGAGCGGCTGGGCATGATGATCGATGCGCCCAAGCCGGAAGCGGCGACCGTGGCGGTCGTGCCGCTCGGCGATAAGGCCGAGGCTGCGGCGCAAGGAATCGTGGCAGGACTTCGCCGCGAGGGCATCGCCGCCGACATGGCCTATCGCGGCAACATGAAAAAGCGGCTGAGCCGCGCGAACGCGTCGGGCGCTAAATATGCGCTAATCCTTGGCGACAATGAGCTCGAGAGCGGAGAGGCGCAGCTCAAGGACCTCACAACTGGTGAGCAGCGAGCGGTATCGCTCGACCTGATCGGGGATGCGATCCGCAAATGACCCAGATTTCGTCGGAGCGTATCGCGTCCATCGAGGCGAAGAAGCAGGAACTTGCCGACGCAATGGCCGCTGGCGACCTCTCGCCGGACGACTTCGTGCGCCTGTCCAAGGAATATGCGCAGATCGAGCCCGTCGCTGCGGCTGCTCGCGAAGTCCGCCGTCTGCGCGCCGAGCTCGAAGTCCTGAACGGGATGGTGGCCGACCCCGCGGCGGAAGCGGAGCTGAAGGAGATGGCTGCGGCCGAGGCCGACGAGATCCGTCACAAGCTTCCCGACGCCGAGCGCGCCCTGGCCATCAAGCTCCTGCCTCGCGATTCCGCCGACGAGCGCGCTGCAATGCTCGAAGTCCGCGCGGGAACTGGTGGCGACGAGGCCGCGCTTTTCGCAGGCGACCTGCTCCGAATGTACCAGCGTTTCGCGGAGTCGCAGGGCTGGAAGTTCGAATTGATCTCCGCGAGCGCGTCCGACGTCGGAGGCTACAAGGAAGCCGTCGCCTCGATCATCGGACCGGGCGTCTTCGCTCGACTCAAGTTCGAAAGCGGGGTGCATAGGGTTCAACGCGTGCCGGCGACCGAGAGCGGCGGGCGCATTCACACCTCCGCTGCGACCGTTGCCGTGCTTCCGGAAGCGGAGGATGTCGACGTCCAGATCGATGACAAGGACCTGCGCATCGACGTCTACCGGTCCTCCGGTCCCGGTGGTCAGTCGGTCAACACCACCGACAGCGCGGTGCGCATTACCCACCTGCCGACCGGCCTCGTCGTCATCCAACAGGACGAGAAGTCGCAGCACAAGAACAAGGCGAAGGCGATGAAGGTTCTGCGCACGCGCCTTTTCGAAATGGAGCGAGAGCGTCTCGCCAGCGAGCGCGCCGGAGCCCGCAAGTCGATGGTCGGTTCGGGTGACCGCTCCGAGCGCATCCGCACCTACAATTTTCCGCAGGGCCGGGTGACTGACCATCGGATCAATCTGACGCTGCACAAGTTGCCGGAGATTCTCGAAGGGCCGGCACTTGGCGAACTTCTCAACGCGCTGGCCGCGGAGGACGAGGCGGAGAGGCTCGCCGGTCTCGAACAAGCGTGACGACCATCCCCCGAGCCCTCTCCCGGGCGACCAACGAACTGGGACCAGTCAGCGACACGCCTCGCCTCGACGCCGAATTGCTGATGGCCGAGGCGCTCCACATCGACCGTGACAGGCTGATCCTGTCGCCGCCCCAGCGCGAAGCTCCCGACCGCTTTTTCCAGATGGTCGATCGGCGAAAGGTTGGGGAGCCTGTTGCCTACATCACCGGCCGGCGCGCCTTCTGGAATATCGAGCTGCACGTTGGGCCGGGGGTGCTAATCCCGCGGCCGGACAGCGAGGTTCTGATCTCGTCTGCTCTCGAGCATTTCGAAGGCGCGGATGGGCCGAAGCGGATCCTCGATCTCGGCACGGGTCCCGGAACGCTTCTGTTGGCCGCCCTCGATCTTTGGCCCGGTGCGACCGGTCTGGGCGTCGACGTCTCGCGGCAGGCCATGTCCTATGCGGCGGCAAATGCGCGGCGGCTCGGGTTCGAGCCCAGGGTAGAGTTGATTGAAGGCGACTGGGCCAAGGGGATCAGCGAGAGGTTCGACCTCATCCTCTGCAATCCGCCCTACGTCGCGGAAGATGCCGAACTTGGACCGGGAGTCCGTGAATATGAGCCGGACGAGGCACTTTTCGCGGGCAAGGAAGGCCTCGACGCCTATCGTGAATTGGCACCCCAGCTTCCTCGGCTGCTGAACAAAGGGGGGCTCGCCGCCGTCGAGATCGGCCATGATCAGGCCGAGGCGGTGACGGGGCTTCTCGCTCGCGATGGGCTTTCCGCCCGGATCGCGAACGACCTCGCCGGCCGGGCAAGGGCGCTGCTGCTAACTTGGAGTGTTTAGAAATTCGCTTGGCATCCGCCTGTTCCGACACTACATCTAAGTCAGGACCGGGCTCGCTCCCTTGAGAGAAAGCTGAGCAGATCCCGCTCCACCCCCGACGCAATCGGCCGTTCGCATCGTGTCCATGAGACACAGTTCGGAACGAGAGGGTCAGGCCCGGCACGTGGAATTCGTGCTGGTCTGGCAGTCTCAGGTGAAGGGGAAAGCTTCTTGTTAAGGAAGTAGGCATTTGATCAATAATCGTCAGGGCGGCCGCAGGCGCGGTCGTGGGGGTCAGAGGGGACAAAGCCTCGGGGGACAACCCGGAGGTAACCGTCAGGACAACCGGCAGCGCGGAAACGCGGCGCAGCTGCTCGAAAAGTACAAGAGCATGGCGCGCGATTCGCAACTCGCCGGTGATCGCGTCCAGAGCGAGTATTACCTCCAGTTCGCGGAGCACTATTTCCGCGTGCTGAGCGAAAGCCGTGCCCGTTTCGAGGAACAGAATCCGCGTCGCCAGCGCGACGACGAACTCGACGAGGACGACGGCGACGAAATGGAGACGTCCGGCGAAGACAATTCGGACATCGAGGAAGAGCAGGCCACGCGTCCAGAGCGCAACGACCGCCGCGACCGTGCCGAGCGCCCGGAGCGTCAGGAGCGCCAGCGCCGTTACTCGCGCAACGATCGTCCCCGCGACGAAGGCGATGAACGCAACGGCCTCGAGCGCGGCAATGGCGCCGACGAGCGGATTCCGATGGATGTTCTTCCGCCGGCGATCGGGCGCGAAGAAAGCGCGAATGACGAGGGTGAGGAGGAGGCCATTGAGGCCCGCCCCCGCCGTCGCGCGCGACGTCCCCGGTCCCAGGATGAAGGCGACATCGCTCCCGCCGCGTGATCTTCACGCTCAACAGGGACAAGAGCCGAAAGCTCATTGAGGGCCTGACCGAGGCCGCAATCATCGTCCGCGGCGCTTCCGTCGTTATGAGCAATGCCGCGGCCCGCAACCTTCTCGGCATCGGGATCGAGGGCGTTGACGTTCGGCAGGTACTGCCGCATCCGGCGCTGATCGAGCGCCTTGTTCGGGGTGGGTTGACCGGGCCCGAAGAAATCGAAGCCGCGGGCTTCGGCGGGTCACGCCGCCACTGGCTCGCCCGAATCGCGCCGCTTGGGGACGGCGCAATACTCGTCCGCCTGATCGACCGAAGCGAAGCGCGTGCCGCCGAGCAGATGCGCGTCGATTTCGTCGCCAATGCGAGCCATGAGTTGCGGACGCCGCTGGCTACGCTGATCGGCTACACCGAGACCCTTCGTGAACATACCGGCGAATTGGACGGCGAGACGCAAGGGCGGTTTCTGGCGATCGTTCACGAAGAGGCTCGCCGAATGCAGCGGGTCGTTGAAGACCTCATTTCCCTTTCCCGCATCGAGGCCGAAAAGTTCACGACCCCGACCGAGGCCGTAGATCTCGAGCAGTTGATCGAAGTAGCGGTCGAAAGCGCCAAGCGGATGGCCGACGAACGCGGGTCGGCGCTTCTCTGCAAGATAGAGCCTGGATTGCCTCCGGTTGCGGCCGATCGCGTGCAGATACTCCAGGTGCTGGACAACTTGATCACCAACGCGCTTCGGTACGGCGAACCAGGAACTCCGGTCGAGGTCTCGGCATCGCTCGAGGACGAAATGGTTCACCTCCGCATCGTCGATCAGGGCGAGGGAATCGCGCCGGAGCACATCCAGCGACTGACCGAGCGATTCTACAGGGTCGACACGAGCCGCAGCCGGTCGCTCGGCGGGACGGGTCTCGGCCTTTCAATCGTCAAGCATATTGTCGAGCGACACCGAGGCCGCCTGACCATCGAGAGCGAGGTCGGGAAGGGCACGACCGTGCACGTCCTGCTGCCGGTTGCTGCGGGATCGCTGTCATAGAAGTGTAACAGAAGAGTCGCGAAGAGGTCGCTGAACTGCCGCTAGGGCCGATTTCGAAATTGGCCCGAATGGGAGTTCGCAAGTGAACAAGATGATGATTGCGCTGCCGCTTGCGGCGGCGCTTGCCGCGTGTGGAAGCAATGGCGGCGGCGAAGGCGGGGCCGCGAAACAACAGCTGAAGGTGGTCGGTTCCTCGACCGTCTATCCCTTCACGACCGCGGTCGCCGAACAGTTCCAGCGCGATAATCCCAATGTCAGCGTAGTCGTGGAATCGACCGGCACGGGCGCGGGCATGAAGCTGTTCTGCGGCGGTGTCGGCGCGAACTTCCCCGACATAGAGAATGCTTCGCGCGCCATCAAAAAGAGCGAGTATGACTCATGCGTCGCCGCCGGTGCGAAGACGATCATCGAGGTCCCGATTGGCATCGACGGACTGACGTTCATCGAAGCCAAGGGCAGCCAGCTCGCCAACCTGACGCAAGCCGACATTTACAAGGCGCTTGCCGCCAATCCGTTCGGCAAGGGCCCGAACACGGCGCAGACCTGGAAGGACGTCAATCCGGCGCTTCCGGCCATCAAGATCCGCGTGCTTGGCCCACCGCCGACGTCGGGCACCCGCGACAGCCTCGCCGATCTCTATCTTGAGAAGGGCTGCAACACCGATCCGGCGATGGAAGCGCTGAAGAAGTCGGACGAGAAGAAACACAAGGACGTCTGCACCAAAATCCGCGAAGATGGCGCCTATGTCGAGGCTGGCGAGAATGACAATCTGCTGGTCCAGAAGGTCAGCGCCGAGCCGGGCACAATTGGCGTGCTGGGCTTCAGCTACCTCGAAGAGAATCTGGACAAGGTTCAGCCTGTTCAAATTGCCGGCGTTT
This sequence comes from Sphingomonas sediminicola, assembly GCF_049991885.1. Classification (NCBI taxonomy): domain Bacteria; kingdom Pseudomonadati; phylum Pseudomonadota; class Alphaproteobacteria; order Sphingomonadales; family Sphingomonadaceae; genus Sphingomonas; species Sphingomonas sediminicola. The sequence continues at coordinate 2,340,708 of NZ_CP178916.1, read as the reverse complement.
CCCCGACGGAAGCGACGATTGCCGACCTCTCCTATCCGGGCGCCCGCAAGCTCTACATCTACCTGAAGGGCGAGCACCTGGCGGCAAAGCCGGCCCTGCGTGACTTTGTCGCAGCCTATTCGAAGGCGTGGGGCAAGGGCGGTACGCTCGAGAAGCGTGGACTGGTTCCCTTCGCTGGAGCAGACTCGGAAGCTGCTGCCAAGCAGGCCACCGAGCTCAAGCCGCTCGACCCGGCGACCCTGAAGTAAGCCTCGCCAGCGCCGGCCGTGACGCTCGGAATTGCCTTGATCGTGGTCCTGCTGATCGCTTCGGCGGTCGGCGGGATCGCGTTCAACAGGGCACGGCAGCTCCGCGCGGGTGGAAGGCTTCACTCGCTTCCCGTCTACCACGGCATTCACGCGGCCCTTTGGGTCGTGGTGCCCGCCTTACTAGTGCTCGCCGCATGGTCTCCCATGCAGACCCGGCTCGTCGACCAGGCAGTGCTATCAAGCCCCGAAGGCAAGGCGCTTCCCGACTTCGAGATGCAGCGCGATTCGATCCTCGATGAGGCGCGGCAAATTGCTCACCATGAGATCGAAACCGGCTTTAATCCGGAATCGACGTCACTCGCGCCTCGCGTAGCGGAAGCGGAAGGCCGCTATGCGTTGATTGGGGGCATTGCCGCCATACTGATTGCGCTCGGTGCTGCAGGCGTCCTGCTCCTGCGGAAACGTGATCGCGAGTTCCGGGCGCGGACGTCGGTTGAGCGCTGGATGAATGGCCTGCTGATCGGCGCCTCGCTGATCGCGATCTTCACGACCCTCGGGATCGTCCTGTCGTTGCTGTTCGAATCCCTGCGATTCTTCCAGCTGGTGCCGATCACCGACTTCCTGTTCGGGCTGTCCTGGAGCCCGCAGATGGCGATCCGCGCCGACCAGGCCGGCTCGTCGGGCGCGTTCGGATCGATCCCGCTCTTCTGGGGCACGATCCTGATCGGCGCGATCATCGCCATGATCGTCGCGATTCCGCTTGGTCTGATGAGCGCGATCTATCTCACCCAATACGCCAGTCAGCGGGCACGGGCGGTCATCAAGCCTGTGCTCGAGATTCTCGCGGGCGTCCCGACGGTGGTCTACGGTTATTTCGCCGCCCTGACTGTCGCTCCCTGGATCCGCGAAGTCGGAATCTCACTGGGCATCGAATCGGCAAGCAGCGAGAGCGCGCTCGCCGCAGGCCTCGTCATGGGCATTATGATCATTCCGTTCGTCAGCTCGATGGCCGATGATTCCATCGCCGCCGTTCCGCAGGCGATGAGCGACGGCAGCCTCGCGCTCGGCGCAACCAAGTCCGAAACCATCCGCAAAGTTCTTCTCCCCGCCGCGCTTCCGGGCGTCGTCGGGGGTGTATTGCTCGCCGTCAGCCGCGCAATCGGCGAAACGATGATCGTCGTCATGGCTGCCGGCCTAGCCGCCAACCTTACCGCCAATCCGTTCGAAAGCGTGACGACGGTCACCGTTCAGATCGTCCAGTTGTTGACCGGTGACCAGGAATTCGACAGCGCCAAGACGCTGGCGGCTTTCGCGCTCGGCCTGGTGCTCTTCCTGATCACCCTGGTCCTGAACCTGATCGCTCTGACCGTCGTGCGCAGATACCGAGAAGCCTATGAATAGCGTCGCTTCAGAAGCCGCCATCACTCGCTGGACCGGCGATGCGATGCAAAGCCGGCTGCGCAAACGCTACCGCTCGGAGCGGCTGTTCAAGCTGCTCGGCTTCGCGGCCGTCGGCATTTCGCTTGCCTTCCTGGCCTTTCTCCTCGGCACGATGCTGTGGAAGGGCGCGGGCGGACTAAGCCTCGGCTTCTTGACGATGTCGGATTCGACCGACCCGGCGACCGCCGGCGTCTGGGGCGCGCTGAAGGGTAGTTTCCTGACCATCGTCGTGACGATGGCGTTAGCCTTCCCGGTCGGAGTGCTGTCCGCGATTTACCTCGAGGAATTCGCGGCACGGAACCGTTGGACCGACATGATCGAGGTTTCGATCAACAACCTCGCGGCCGTTCCGTCGATCATCTTCGGCCTGCTCGGCCTCGCCGTATTCCTGAACTTCATGCACCTGCCGCGCTCCGCGCCATTGGTGGGCGGCCTGACGCTGGCGCTGATGACCATGCCGGTCATCGTCATTGCCGGCCGGAACGCGATTCAAGCCGTCCCGCCCTCGATCCGCGAAGCTGCGCTCGGCGTCGGGGCGTCGAAGATGCAGGTCGTTTTCCATCACGTGCTGCCGCTGGCATTGCCGGGCATCTTGACCGGGACGATCATCGGCATGGCACGTGCGCTCGGCGAAACCGCACCGCTGCTAATGATCGGCATGCGCGCCTTCATCGCGGTCCCGCCGTCAGGCATTACCGATCCGTCTTCCGTTCTTCCGGTCCAGATATTTCTCTGGTCCGACGAGGTCGACCGCGCGTTCGTCGAGAAGACGAGCGCTGCGATCATCGTTCTGCTCGTCTTCATGCTGATGATGAACGGGCTCGCTATCTATCTTCGCAACCGCTTCGAGCAACGCTGGTAGGCCCATGCTTATGACGACCACGAAAGCCCCGACGATCGCGCCGCCGGTCCCGCTGCACGCCGACGAGGAGCCGCACGTTACGACCAAGCGGGCACCCAAGATGCGGGCAAAGGACATCAGCGTTTTCTACGGCGACAAGCAGGCGCTGAAGGATGTCTCGATCGAGATCCACGACGATCGCGTGACCGCTTTCATCGGCCCGTCGGGCTGCGGCAAGTCGACGTTCCTTCGCTGCCTCAACCGCATGAACGACACGATCCCGTCCGCGCGCGTCGCTGGCCGGATCGAGCTCGATGGTGAGGACATCAATGCGCCGGCGATGGACGTGGTGCAGCTACGGGCCCGGGTCGGAATGGTATTCCAGAAGCCGAACCCGTTTCCAAAGTCGATTTACGAGAATGTGGCCTACGGTCCCCGCATCCACGGACTTACCGCGTCGCGGACCGAGCTCGACGAGACCGTCGAGAAGTCGCTGAAGCGCGCCGGTCTTTGGGATGAGGTCAAGGACCGCTTGAACGAGAGCGGCACGGCTCTGTCCGGTGGACAGCAGCAGCGCCTTTGCATTGCGCGTGCCATCGCGGTCGATCCGGAAGTCATCCTGATGGACGAGCCCTGCTCGGCGCTCGACCCGATAGCGACGGCTCGCATCGAGGAGCTGATCCACGAACTTCGCGGCCGCTACGCGATCGCGATTGTCACGCACAACATGCAGCAGGCGGCGCGCGTTTCGCAGCGCACGGCTTTCTTCCACCTCGGCGAGCTGGTCGAATATGGCAAGACCAGCGACATGTTCACCAACCCGCGCGAACAGCGCACCCAGGATTATATCACTGGGCGGTACGGCTGATCGGAGCAGAGACGATGCAACAACAGACCGGTCACACACTCAAGGCATTTGACGAGGATATCGATCGCCTGCGCGGGCTCATCAGCGAGATGGGCCAGCTAGCCCACCAGGCGATCCGAGAATCCATGCGCTGCCTGATCGAGCGAGACACCGAAGGAGCGCTTCGGGTCGTCGAGCGCGACAAGGAGATCGACCGCCTCGAGATCGAGACGGAGAAGCGCGTTGTTCAGTTGATCGCGCTTCGCGCGCCGATGGCGGGCGATCTTCGCGATGCCGTTGCGGCGCTGAAGATCTCCGGCGTCGTCGAGCGCATCGGCGACTATGCCAAGAACATCGCCAAGCGGGTCCCACTGCTGGACGGCGCCAGTGACATCGAGCCAGTCTCGCTGCTTCCGGAAATGGCACGCATCGCGACCGACATGGTCACGGACGTGCTTCGGGCATTCGTCGAGCGTGACGCCAAGGGCGCCGTCCGGGTTTGCGAGCGCGACCAGGCGGTCGACGATTTCTACGATTCCATCTTCCGCACTTTGCTGACGCACATGATGGAGAACCCGCACAATATCGGCCAATCGGCCCACCTGCTGTTTGTGGCAAAGAACCTCGAGCGGGTTGGAGATCACGCGACGAACATCGCCGAGATGGTTTATTACGCCGCGACCGGCGAGCATATGGTTGAGCCCAGCAAGAAGCGGCGTCGGAAAACGACATGACGAAGAAGAAGCTACTCCTCGTCGAGGACGATCGTGCGCTCGCGGAGCTTCTTATCTGGCATTTCGAGCGCGAGGACTTCGATGTCCGTCGCACGGGTGACGGCGAGGAAGCGCTGTTGCTGGCTGCGGAAGAGGCGCCGGACGTCATCATCCTCGACTGGATGATCGAAGGGATCACGGGCCTCGAAGTTTGCCGGCGGCTTCGTCGTCGCTCCGAAACCGCAAACGCTCCGATTATCATGCTCACCGCTCGTGGCGAGGAGAGCGATCGCATCCGCGGCCTCGAGACCGGCGCGGACGACTATGTCACCAAGCCGTTCAGCCCGCGCGAATTGGTCGCTCGTGTCGAAGCCGTGCTTCGCCGTGTCCGGCCGGCGCTTGCCGCCGAGCAGCTTGGCTACGAGGACGTCGAGATGGACGTTGCCGCTCATCGCGTTCGTCGAAGCGGCAAACCCGTTTCCCTGGGCCCGACCGAATTCCGTCTGCTCCGCCATTTTCTCGAGAATCCGGGCCGCGTCTTCTCGCGCGAGCGGTTGCTTGACACGGTCTGGTCGCACGATCCCGACATCGATCTCAGGACGGTCGACGTGCACGTTCGCCGTCTCCGCAAGGCGCTGAACGACGGCGGGCAGAAGGACATAATCAGGACGGTCCGCTCGGCGGGCTATTCGCTCGACGCCGAGGCCTGAGAGTCACCCGAAAACCTCGTCACGAGACTGAAACAAACCGGTCATTTTCGAGTCTTTGCACGCTCCTAGAGAATGATTGTCGCGGCTGAGCCGCCGACCATTCCAAGGGGTATTATTCAGATGTCTTCCAAGATTTTGGCTCTGGCGGGGGTCGCACTGATGGCAACCACCGCCAGCACTGCCGCTGAAGCCCGCACGCAGATGCGCGCCGTCGGCTCTTCGACCGTCTATCCGTTTGCCAAGATCGTTGCCGAGCGCGTCGCTCGCGCCAACGGTCGCCTCGGCACGCCGATCATCGAATTGACCGGGACCGGCGCCGGAATGAAGCTGTTCTGCGCCGGCGTCGGCGAGCGCTTCCCGGACATTGAGAACGCCTCACGTCGGATGAAGGCTTCTGAAGCAAAGCAGTGCGCCGCAAACGGGGTGACCAAGGTCACCGAGATCCAGGTCGGCATCGACGGGATTTCGCTGGCAACGTCCAAGCGTACGCCGCTTGCCAACCTGACCACGCGCGACATCTACCTCGCACTCGCCAAGACGCCGTTCGGCAAGCCGAACAGAGCGAAGACCTGGAAGGACGTAAACGGCAAGCTGCCGGCGCTTCCGATCCGAGTCTATGGGCCGCCGCCCACGTCCGGCACGCGTGATGCGCTCGGCGAGCTGATCATGACTGCGGGCTGCGACAGCAACCCCGGCATGGCAGCGGTAAAGAAGGCCGACGAGATCAAGTACAAGGCCATCTGCACCGCGATGCGCGAGGACGGCGCCTTCATCGAGGCGGGCGAAAACGACAATCTGATCGTCCAGAAGCTCGAGGCAAACCCCGGCACCGTCGGCATCTTCGGCTATTCTTACCTCGAAGAGAATACGAACCTGCTGAAGGGCCTCTCCATCAACGGCGTCGCGCCGAGCTACGACTCGATCAGTTCATTCAAGTATCCGGGTGCTCGCCCACTCTACGTCTACGTGAAGAACGCTCACGTCGGTGCGATCCCGGCGATCCGCGCCTTCGTCGCCGAGTTCACCAAGGAGAGCGCATTCGGGCCGAACGGATATCTTCGCCAGGCGGGTATGATCGCGTCGCCGACACAGGTGCGGGCCCGCTCGCAAATGGCTGCACGTGGCCTCGCTCCGCTCAACTTTGCGAGCCTCAAGTAGCAGCGTTCCGCCACACAAACTGATCGTCCATGACGGCGCCGGCCCCTTCGGGAAGCCGGCGCTGAGGCCTCACCAAAGAGGCGGGGGAAAGGGAATAGAATGACTCGCAAGTTCGTAATCGCCGCGCTGCTCGCCGGCACAGCAGTATTCGCTGCGCCGGCCCAGGCCGCGGCGCAGGAAGCACCAGCCGCTCAAGAGCCGACGGCCCCGGACGCATCCGACGCCACGGCCGACGCAACCATCGCCAACACCAATCAGGTCGACGACCTGCAGGCAAAGATCGAGCTGCTGCAGGCCCAAGTCGAAGCGCTTCAGGAATCGCTGGAGGGCGTGAAGAAGCAGCAGGCCAAGGCGGTTCCTTCGTGGAAGGGCGGGCCTGAGTTCGCCGACAAGGATACCGGCTTCACCTTCAAGCCGAAGGGCTTCGCGCAGTTCGACACGGGCTATGTCGGGTTCCCTGACGGCGACGAGCGCCGCGGAACGGTCAGCGGCCTCAATTTCCAGAACCTCGGCTTCAACAGCCGCGCTCGCCGCCTCGTGTTCGGCGCGGAAGGCACGCTGCCCGGCCGGTTCGGATACAAGGTCGAATTCAACTTCGCCCAGGGCACCGTCGACTACGAGGACATCATCCTCACCTACGACTTCGAGAAGGCGCCGCTGCAGGTCTCGGTCGGTAACTTCTATCCCTATTCGAGCCTCGAAACGATGACGAGCTCGCGTCTGGGAAGCATGCTCGAGCGCGCCTCGTTCACCGATGCGTTCAACTACAACCGCCGCCTGGGCATCGGCCTGCAGTTCTCGGACAAGGCGACGGACAGCTACCTCGTACAGGCCGGCATCTTCTCGACGCCGATCAATGACGCGAGCTTCACGCGCACCGGCTGGCAGGCATCACTGCGTGCCCTGTACACGCCGACGCTCGGTTCGACCCGCCTCCATGTCGGCGCGAACTTCCAGCACCGGTCGAACAGCCAGGAATCGCTGGGTGCGCAATATCGTACGCGTCCGCTGACCCAGATCACCGACCAGCGTTTCATCGATACGGGCACGCTCGCATCGTCGGGTGACGACACGCTCGGCGTCGAGTTTGCCGCGATCCACAAGAGCCTGCACGTTGCGGCCGAAGCGCAGAAGGTCTGGGTGCGTAATACCTTCACCGCGGCCGAGCTGGCGGCGACCAACGCCGATCCGAATGACAACGATGTTGCGACCGGCACCGCGCTGAATGGTAATCCGTCGTTCTGGGGCGGATATTTCGAGCTGGGCTACTTCCTCACCGGCGAGACCCGCGCCTACAAGGGTGGCAAGTGGGATCGCACGAAGGTGCTCAAGCCGTGGAACGACGGCGGCTGGGGCGCCCTGCAGATCAACGGCCGCGTCGACTATGTCGATCTTAGCGACCGCGTTGACAGCAGCGCCACCTACGCCGCGCCGTTCTACGTCAACGGCGGCAAGCAGCTGGGTCTTCAGGCCAGCCTGATCTGGAATCCCATCGATTGGGTCCGCTTCATGGCGCAGTACGGCCACGTGGAAGTGACGGGCGGTCCGCGCGCGCTTGGCTTGGTCGACCCGAACAAGCCGGCGAACAAACGCAAGTTTGGCGCCGACACGTTCGCGGCCCGGGCTCAGATCGAGTTCTAGAGCCTTTCCACCCACTCCCCGGAAAGGCACGGCAGGCCCCCTCGCCCGGATGTACGGCGAGGGGGTCTTTGCTTTCTTGGCTCAGGCCGCTTCGATAGGACGCGGGCGGTTGTTCTCGTCGAGAGCGACGAAGGTGAAGAGACCTTCGGTAACCGGGACCTGCGTCGCACCGCGATCGCGGCTGGCGACGACCTCGATCCGGACCGCCATTGAAGTTCGCCCGACCCGCTCCACCTCGGCGTAGACGGAGATGACGTCGCGCAGGTGGATCGGGGCGATGAACTCCATCCTCTCGATCGCAACGGTCGCGACTGGCCCCTGCGACCGTCGGGACGCGGTGATTCCGCCCGCGATGTCCATCTGGCTAAGCACCCAGCCGCCAAATATATGGCCGTTGGCATTAATGTCGCTGGGCCCCGGAACGACGCGCAGCACCGGGTCGCGGTTCGTGACTGTCACTACTCTTCATCCTCTTCGAATCTGTTTGCTTCATCGTCATGCCCGGTCGACGAGCTCAGGAAGACGAGGCTCATCAACGCACCGGCGAGCAGAACGGAAAGGCCGGCGCCGAGTGCGGTTGCGATGAGCATGTGAATGTGGACACCCTCGT